>NZ_JBIVLW010000003.1:461282-771678 GCF_044752765.1 Streptomyces sp. NPDC088706 | reverse complement strand
GTCCCGTTTCACCGGGGCCCTCCGGGCGCTTCCCTTCGTTCTTGCGTTTCCGACTCTATCAGACTCTTTCCTGTCCGATTCCCGGTCGAAGCGGGTCAAGCGGTCCTGCTGTTTTTCGCTTTCCGGGTTCTTCGCTTTCGCGTTTTCCCTTTCCGGCGAGTCCGACTCTATCAGATCCTTTCGGGCCTGACCCCCAGTCAGCGGGGCTTGTCTTCCCGGCTGTTCGGCCGTTCCGACGCTCAAACTCTAGCGGATTCTCCCGGCGGCTCATAATCGGGCCTTCGAAATGAATTCCGGCATGCCGAAATTATCCCGGGTGGGAGATCATGCTGAAGTTTGATTGCCGCGCAGTGCGGCGGGATTGGCTGTCGCAGAACCGTTCCGGCCCCGTGACAACTCGAAGAACCTTACGGATCGGGCGGGTCCGTGTCAACCCCGCCCCAGCCCCGCCGCCAGGGGCCTCAGTCCAGATCGGTGAGGCGGCCACCGGCGTCCGGCTGGGCGTGCTCCACCCGGCGCAGCAGGCGGACCAGCAGCTCGCCCAGGACGCCGCGCTCGTCGCTGGACAGGTCCTGGAGGAGGTCCTCCTCGAAGTCGGAGGCCATCCGCATGGCCTCCAGCCACTTCGTACGGCCGTCGTCGGTCAGCTCGACGATGACGCGGACCCGGTTGTTCTCGTCGCGGTCCCGGGTGACCAGGCCCTCGCCGGCCATCCGGTCGATGCGGTGGGTCATGGCGGCCGGGGTGAGGCCGAGGCGCTTCGCCAGTTCGCCCGGGCCGAGGCGGTAGGGGGCGCCCGAGAGGACGAGGGTCTTGAGGACCTCCCACTCCGCGTTGCTGATGCCGAGGGCGGCGACCTGTCTTCCGTACGCGACGTTCATCCGGCGGTTCAGCCGGCCCAGTGCGGAGACGACCTGTTCGACCTGGGGGTCGAGGTCGCCGAACTCGCGCTGGTAGGCGGCGATCTGTTCGTCGAGGCTCGGCTCGTGGGGGCCGGGCTCCTCGGGGCTCTCGGACATGGCGGGCAGTATGGCACGCCTTCACCACCCTTGAAGTCCTTCAGTCTGTAGTTTTCACCTTCTAACTTTAGTGTTAAAGTCTTCGAGTCTGATTCGTTCGGGACCTCTGAGTCCCTAGACCTCGGGGTAGGTGAGTGTGACCAGGGAGATGGGCGCAGCGCTGCGGCGGATCCAGTTGGGCAGCGCGCTGAGCGCGTTCGGGCTCGGGTTCACCGTTCCGTATCTGTACGTCTACGTGGCGCAGGTGCGGGATCTTGGCGCCGGTACGGCGGGAGTCGTGCTGGCGGTCTTCGCCATGGCGGCGCTGGCCGTTCTGCCGTTCACCGGGCGGGCCATCGACCGGCGGGGTCCGCTGCCCGTGCTGGTGGTGGCTTCCGGCCTCGCCGCCGTGGGCGCCGCGGCCCTGGGGTACGCGAGCAGCGTGCCGGCCGCCGTGCTGTCAGCCGCGGTCCTCGGTGCGGGCACCGCCGTCATGCAGCCCGCCCTGGCCACGATGCTCGTCTGGTGTTCCGGCACCGCCTCCCGGACGCGCGCCTTCGCCATGCAGTTCTTCCTGCAGAACCTGGGCCTCGGGCTCGGCGGACTGGTCGGCGGGCAGCTCGTGGACGTGAGCCGTCCGGCCAGCTTCACCCTGCTGTTCCTGATCGAGGCCGTGATGTTCGTGGTCCTCGGTGTCGTCGCGGTGAGCGTGCGGATGCCCCGTACCGCTTCGCTCGGTGACGCCCGGCCGAAGGACGGCTCCGCCGCTGAGGGCGGCGGGATGCGGGCGCTGCTCTCGCACCGGGCCATGGTCCAGCTGTGTGTGCTGGGCTTCGTGCTCTTCTTCGCCTGTTACGGGCAGTTCGAGTCCGGCCTCGCCGCGTACGGCACCGAGGCTGCCGGGATCCAGCCGTCGGCACTCGGCTTCGCGCTGGCCGCCAACACCGCGGTCATCGTCGTCGCGCAGTTCGTCGTGCTGCGGCTCGTGGAGCGTCGGCGGCGCAGCCGGGTCATCGCCGCCGTCGGCCTCATCTGGGCCTTCGCGTGGATCGTGGCGGGGTACGCGGGGCTCGGGCACGGCAGCCAGACCATGGCGACGGCCGCGTTCATCTCGACGTACGCGCTGTTCGGGCTGGGTGAGGCGATGCTGTCGCCGACCGTGGCCCCGCTGGTCGCCGATCTGGCGCCGGAGTCGATGGTCGGGCAGTACAACTCGGCCTTCGCGCTGTGCAAGCAGCTCGCGCTCGCGGTCGGTCCCGCCGTCGGCGGGCCGATGGGGGCGGCACTGCACGGCCCGTACATCGTGACGTTCGTACTGTTCTCGCTGGGCATCACGGTGCTCGCGCTACGGCTGGGGCGCCGGCTCACCCCCGTACAGGACCAGCCTTCGCCGGGACACGTGCCTTCGCGGGTGGTGGCGGTGTCGCTGCCCGAGGGCGAGCAGAGCGGTGCGGATGCGGCCGACCGGGCCGTGACGGTCACCGCGCCCGCGGCCGCGTCCGCCACCGCGGGTCGCTGAGCCGGCCCCCCGGGTCGGAGAGCCCCGTCCCCTGCGGCGAGGCCGGGGCCCCGGGTGGCAGCGCCCAGTCCTGTGTCAGCGGGGCAGGGCGAACTCGCACCAGACCGCCTTGCCGCCGCCGGGGGTGCGGCGGCTGCCCCATGAGGTGGCGACCGACGCGATGATCTCGATGCCGCGTCCCGCCTCGTCCGCCGGTTCGGCTTGGCGGCGGCGCGGCAGGTGGTCGTCGCCGTCGGTCACCTCGATGATCAGCCGCCGGTCGGTGCGGCGCAGGCCCAGGCGCATCGGCGGGGTGCCGTGCTGGAGCGAGTTGGCGACCAGCTCGCTGGCGGCGAGGACGCCGAGGTCGCGGAGCTCGACCGGGAAGCGCCAGGAGGTGAGGACTCCGGTGGCGAAGGCGCGGGCGCGCGGGGTGGCCTCGATGCCGCCGAGGAGGTCGAGCGCGGCGTTGTGGAACAGCTCCGCGTTCGGTCCCGTGCGGGCGGGGTGCTGGACCACCAGGACCGCCACGTCGTCGTCGTGTTCGGCGGTCACCCCCAGGGAGCGGATCAGCCGGTCGCAGACCACCTGCGGGGAGCCCTTGGCGCCGGAGAGGGCGCGGGCGAGGGAAGCGACGCCCTCGTCGATGTCCTCGCTACGGCGCTCGACCAGTCCGTCGGTGTAGAGGACCGCGGTGGAGCCGGGCGGCAGCCCGATCGTGCCCGAGGTGTGGATCCAGCCACCGGTGCCGAGCGGGGGCCCCGTGGGGTCGGCGGCCCGCCGGACCGTGCCGTCCTCGTCGCGGACGAGGATCGGGAGGTGGCCGGCGGAGGCGTAGACGAGCCGTCCCTCGTCGGGGTCGTGGACCGCGTAGACGCAGGTGGCGATCTGGCTGGCGTCGATCTCGGAGGCGAGGCCGTCCAGCAGCTGGATCACCTCGTGCGGCGGGAGGTCGAGGCGGGCGTAGGCGCGGACCGCGGTGCGCAGCTGGCCCATCACGGCGGCGGCGCGGACGCCGCGGCCCATCACGTCACCGATCACCAGGGCGGTGCGGCCGGCGCCGAGAGTGATGACGTCGTACCAGTCGCCGCCGACGGCCGCGTCGGTGCCGCCGGGCTGGTAGGTGGCGGCGATACGGAGGTCGTCGGGCTGCTCCAGCTCCTGCGGCAGCAGGGAGCGCTGGAGGGTGACGGCCGTCTCGCGGTGGCGGCGCTCGCTGGTGCGCAGGCGCTCGGCGGCTTCCGCGTGGTCGGTGACGTCGGCCGCGTGGACGAGGACGCCGCCCTCCCCCCTGTTCTCCTCGTTCTCCTTCCCGTCACCCGTGGCCCCCACGCTGCCCCAGGCGGCGACCGGGGTGCAGGTCACGGTGTACGAGCCGCCCTCGGCGGTCCTGCGGGACTTGACCGTACGGGCGGTGCCGCTGCGCAGGACCTGGTCCAGCAGGGGCAGCACGCTCAGCTCGGCGAGCTCGGGCAGGGCCTCGGCGGCGGGCGCGCCGGCCGGGCGGGGGCCGAACGCGGTCTCGTACGCCTCGTTGACGTAGGCGACGCGGTGGTCCGGACCGTGCAGCAGGGCGATGGCGGCGGGGAGCCGGCCGAGGATCTCCCGGGCCGAGAGGTCGTCCAGGGCAGGCTGGGGGGCGGTCGGCGCGGAAGCGGTGTCGGGTGGTGCCGGAGGCGCGCCGTCCGGCAGGGTGGCAGCGGCCTGCGCCTGGGCGTACTCGGCTCGGGCGGCGGGCACGGGACTACGGTCGTCCCGCGCGGCGGCTCGGCGCTGCGTTCCGGGAAGGCGGGCGCTCCAACGCGTGAAGTTCACGGTATTTCTGGCCTCGTGTGTCGGTTCGGTGCGTCGCTGCTGGTCACTGTTGGTCACTGCCGGCCGGGTCACTCTGTGCAGGTGTGGGCCCACCTATGGTCACACGTCCAGTGTGACCGACCGTACTGACAGTTGCCGTCCGGTGGCCGTCCGGACGGGGTCCGAACGGCGTACGGCGGCGGTCAGGCCGTGGTCAGCGGGAGGTCCGGGGCGGCAGGCCGCCCGGCGGGTCCTCGGGCCTCTCGTCGGTGTCGGGACGCGGCAGGGTGCCGGGGCGCTGCGGAGCGACCGAGCCACCACCGGCCGCCAGTTCGAACTCGGCTCGTGGGTGTTCGAGCGAGCCGAGGGAGACGATCTCCCGTTTGAAGAGTCCGGCCAGGGTCCATTCGGCAAGGACGCGCGCCTTCCGGTTGAACGTCGGCACCCGGCTGAGGTGGTACATACGGTGCATCAGCCAGGCGGGGTAGCCCTTGAGCCTGCGACCGTAGACGTGGGCGACGCCTTTGTGCAGGCCCAGGGAGGCGACGGATCCCGCGTTCTTGTGCCGGTACTCCGTGAGCGGGCGCCCTTCGACCGCGGCGAGCACGTTGTCGGCGAGGACCTTGGCCTGGCGGACGGCGTGCTGGGCGTTGGGGGCGGTCTCCCGGCCCGGTTCGGCGGCGCTGAGGTCGGGGACGGCGGCTGCGTCGCCTGCGGCCCAGGCGTGCGGCATTCCCTCGACGCCGAGGGTGGCGGTACAGCGGAGCCTGCCGCGTTCGGTGAGGGGCAGGTCGGTGGCGGCCAGGAGCGGCGCCGGTTTGACGCCCGCGGTCCACACGAGCGTGCGGGTGGGGAACCGGGAGCCGTCGCTCAGGACGGCGACGCGGTCCTCGCAGGTGTCCAGGCGGGTTTCGAGGCGTACGTCGATACCGCGGCCGCGCAGCTCTCCGACGGCGTACCTGCCCATGGCCTCGCCGACCTCGGGGAGGATGCGTTCGGAGGCTTCGACCAGGATCCATCTCAGGTCCGAGGCCTTGATGTTGTGGTAGTACCGCGCGGTGTAGCGGGCCATGTCCTCCAGCTCGGCGAGCGCTTCCACGCCCGCGTAGCCGCCGCCGACGAAGACGAAGGTGAGTGCGGCGTCACGGATCGCGGGGTCGCGGGTGGCGGACGCGATGTCCATCTGCTCGATGACGTGGTTGCGCAGCCCGATGGCCTCCTCGACGGTCTTGAACCCGATGCCGAAATCGGCGAGGCCGGGGACGGGGAGGGTGCGCGAGACGGATCCGGGGGCGATGACGATCTCGTCGTACCCGATCTCCAGGGCACCGGTGCCGTCCTCCGCCGTGGCCAGGGTGGTGACGGTCGCGGTCCGCTTGGCGTGGTCGACGCGTTCGGCCTCACCGATGACGATCGTGCAGTGGTTCAGGACGCGGCGCAGCGGCACGACCACGTGGCGGGGCGAGATCGAGCCGGCGGCCGCCTCGGGGAGGAAGGGCTGGTACGTCATGTACGGCTCGGGGGTGACGACCACGATCTCGGCGTCCCCGCTCTTGAGTCTCTGCTTCAACTGCCGTTGGAGACGCAGCGCCGTGTACATCCCGACGTAGCCGCCGCCGACGACGAGAATGCGCACACCTGGCCGGGTGCCGGGGGTCGTCCCCCGGGAATCTGGAGCCATCACCACCCCATGACGCAACGGAGTCGGCGGTTTGTCCACAGGCCCGGCAAATTGTGTGACCGGAGGGCCCGGCGGGCCGGTGCCCTCCGGTCCGGCGGACCGTACGGAAGGCGCGCAGGTCAGGCGCCATGTGTGGGGCAAGTGGGCGGTGGTGGGCAGGGGATCGGCGTGCTCCTGCTCCGACCGGGGGGCTCGCCATGCGGAACTACCCCCTTCTGAATTGACGCGGGCTCAACTATGTTCGTAACCCGTCGGGAGTCGGGTGCGGATTTCGTTGTGCTCGCTCCCCGACCGACAAGGCGGGGAAGTCTCCGGGGGGAGACGTCATAACCGGGGGAAGTTATGCATATTCAGGATTCGCATGGGCAGTCCACGCGCTCGCACACGTCCAAGGACCACGGACGCCTGGGCTCCGTGGGAGCGCTCGGCGTCATGAGCTCGGCCGACGCGGTGCGTTCCGCGGCGGCGGTGAGCGCGGCGGCGATCGGAGCGGCCGTGGTGGGACCGGCCTCGGCCGGACCCACCGTGAACGCGTCGTCGCCCACCGCGGGCGTTCCGCGTTCGGCTCCGCTGCGCGTCGACGCGCAGCGCAATCTGGAGCACGTCCTGCGGGCGGCGCGTGAGGTGTTCGGGGAGCTGGGGTACGGCGCTCCCATGGAGGACGTGGCACGCCGCGCCCGGGTCGGGGTGGGCACCGTCTATCGGCGCTTCCCCAGCAAGGACGTGCTGGTGCGGCGGATAGCCGAGGAGGAGACCTCCCGGCTGACCGAGCAGGCGCGTACGGCTCTGGGGCAGGAGGAGGAGCCCTGGTCGGCGCTCTCCCGCTTCCTGCGGACCTCGGTGGCATCGGGCGCGGGCCGGCTGCTGCCGCCGCAGGTGCTGAGGGTCGGGGTCGACGCGGAGGAGCCGGGAGCCGCGGTGCCGGGGGACGCGGGCGACGAGGCCCGTGTTCCGCAGCAGCGGCAGGGCGTGGTCCAGGCCGACTTCCGCGTCATCGGGCAGCGCACCGGGGGTGAGGACGGGCTCGACGGGCTCGCCGCGGACGCGGGCGCGGCCGAGTTGCTGGAGGTCGTGGGCCGGCTGGTGGACCGGGCGAGGGAGTCGGGCGAGCTGCGCGGCGATGTGACGGTGGCCGACGTGCTGCTGGTCATCGCCACGGCCGCTCCGTCCCTGCCGGACGCCGCCCAGCAGGCGGCCGCCTCGGCCCGGTTGCTGGACATCCTGCTGGAGGGTCTGCGGTCCCGGCCCGCCGTCTGACGTCGTCGTGCGGCGCCTGAGGTCGTGCGGTGCCCGACGCCCGGTGCCTGACGTCGTGCGGTGCCTGGCGTCGTGGCGTGCGGTGCCTGGTGCCCGGTGCTTGGCGTCGTGGCGTGCGGTGCCTGCTCGCCCGCCCGGCCGCCCGCTCGTGATGCGGGCGGCCGAGCGGGCCGTCGGCACTCCCGTCGGCACTGCGTCGGCGAACAGGTGAACGGGTGCCGGTCGGCGAAACAGCAGGGATTCATTCCCCGAAAGAGGGTCCTCCAGTACTCACATTCGAGAAGACGCCCCGGATGAGTGGTTGCCAGCAGTGAGGGTCCAGCGCGATTGAGCCATGTGGCAGTCTTGGCCGATATTCGGGTCCGAGGGTGTATACGGGGGCTTCCGCGATGAGCGGTAACGAGCAGCAGGAAGAGCCGCTCGACGAGATCGCTGCGGCGGCCGGGGACACGAAGGCCGACAGGCACACGAAGGCCGACGGGGACACGAAGGCCGATGGGATGCCGTCCGGGCAGGTGCCGGCCCAGGCGGGACGGGGTCCGGCGGACGATGAGGCCGGGGGTGGCACCGTACTGCCCGGCCCGTGGCCGGCCCTCGCCGAGGACGACGCCGCCGGTAAGGTCGGCGCGTACGCGGTGCCCGCGCAGCGTGAGGGCCGAGGCGGGTCCTCCGAAACCCGGTTGTCCGACGCCCAGTTGATCGAGGGCATGCGCGACGGGGACAACCTCGCTTACGAGGAGCTGTTCCGGCGCCACTCGGGCGCGGTCCGCCGGTACGCCCGCTCCTGCTGCCGGGACGGGCACACCGCCGATGACCTGACCGCCGAGGTGTTCGCACGTACCCTCCAGGCCGTACGGGGCGGGAAGGGGCCGCAGGAGGCCGTCCGGGCCTATCTGATGACCGCCGTACGCCATGTCGCCGCGGCCTGGACGAGGAGCGCGAAGCGGGAGCAGCTGGTCGACGACTTCGCGGTCTTCGCCGCGCAGGCATCCCGTACGTCGGAGCTCAACGACGACACCCTCGACCTCGGTGCCGATGTGCTGGCGATGCACGAGGCCGACCGGTCGATGGCCATGGAGGCGTTCCGGAGCCTGCCGGAGCGCTGGCAGGCGGTGCTCTGGCACACCACGGTGGAGGAGGAGTCCCCCAGCGAGGTCGCCCCGCTGTTCGGTCTGACCGCCAACGCCACCGCCGTGCTCGCCAGTCGGGCCCGCGAGGGGCTCAAGCAGGCGTATCTCCAGGCCCATGTGAGCCAGGCGCTCACCACCGGGAGCGACTGCGCGCAGTACGCCGACCGGCTCGGCGCCTACGCCCGGGGCGGGCTGCGGATGCGGGCGGAGCGCGGCCTGCGCAGGCACCTCGACGAGTGCGCGAAGTGCCGTTTGGCCGCAGGCGAGTTGGAGCAGGTCAACGCCGGGATCCCGGCGCTGCTGCCGATCGCGGTCATCGGCTGGTTCGCCGTCGGGTACTCGCTCAAGGCCGCCGGCGTCGTGGCGGGCGGTGCCGCGGGCGCCGCCGGGGCCGGAGCCGCCGCCGCGGCCACCGGATCGGGCACCGCCGGGGGGTCCTCGGCTGGCTCGGCCGGGGGTGCCGCGGCCTCGGAAGGGCTCGGCGCGCCCGCCAAGGCCGGGATCGCGGCCGCCGTGGCCGTGGCAGCCGCCGCCGGACTGGTGTGGGCGCTCGTCGGGGACGACCAGCCGAAGCCGGAGCCCAAGCCCGTGGCGAAGCCCCCGGCGGTGGCGCCCGCGGTTCCGTCGCCGGAGCCGCCCGCGCCGAAGCCCGGCCCGAAAGGTCCGGCCGCGCCCGCCCCCGTACCGCCCACGTCGCCCGAACCGGAGCAGGAGCAGGAGCCGGGGCCGCCCGGGCCGGCACCGGCCCCGCCGCCGAGCACCGACCCCGCACCCTCGCCCGAGCCGCCGGAGTCCGCGCCGCCCGCGCCCGGTCCGCCGACGCCCCCGCAGCCCACGCCGAGCCCGAAGCCGCCCCCGCCACCGCCCGCCCCGGCCGTCTACCAGTTCAACGAACTCGGGTACTCCTTGCTCGGCGACCACACCGAGCCGGAGGTGGTGCTGGGGCGGAGCAGCTGGATCTGGCAGCGTTCGAACGTGACGATCGCCGACCGGCGGTACGCGCACGGGGTGACCGTGCACGCCCGGTCCTCGGTGACCATCCAGCTGAACCGCCCTTGCACGCGCTATCAGGCGATGGTCGGCGTGGACGACCTGACGGCCGGGCTCGGGGCGGTCCGCTTCTCCGTCTTCGACGGGGACGGGGCGCGGCTGTGGCGCTCCCCCGTCCTGAAGGGCGGCGATCCCGCCGTCCCGGCCAGCGTCGGCCTGGGCGGCCGGTCCTCGATCCGGCTCGTGGTGGAGCCGGAGGGGCCGCTCGGCGGTGCGGCCCTGGCCGACTGGGCGGAGTCACGGATCAGCTGCGCCTGAGGCGCCGGCCCGAGCGATGAGGCGCGGGCCCGCTTCCCGTCAGGGCTGGAGGGTGCGCCGGGAGGGGACCACGCCGCCCGCCACCGCGCGCTGGCGCGGCGCCGCCGTGCCTGTCCAGCAGGTGCCCCGGCGGGACAGCAGCCGGCGCAGCCAGAGCTCGGTGGAGGCGAGCTCCGCCAGGCCGTCCAGCGGGAGCGGTTCGCCCTCGGAGGCGGCGCGCAGGGCTTTGCGGACGACGCGGGCCTCGACCAGGCCCGCGTCGGCGAGGAGCGGCGCGTCGAACAGGGCCATCAGGTCGGGCAGCGCGGTGCGCAGGCCGGTGCGGGTGACGGCTGTGGAGGTGGCCTGGGAGGGGGTGCCCCAGCCGGGCGGCAGGTCGTGGATGCCCGCCCCGCCGAGTACCCGGCGCAGGATCGCGGCCCGGGCGCCCGGCTGGACCCGGAGCGACTCGGGCAGTGCGCGGGCCGCCCGGACCACCTGGTTGTCGAGGAACGGGGCGTGCAAGCGCTGGCTGCGGATCTCGGCGGCCTGCTCCAGGATGCGGTGGTCGGCGGCGCTGCGGGCGAGGGCGGCCCGGGCCCGGGCCTCGCCGGGGCGCTGTACGGAGGTGGGCCGGATCGCCGCCTCCTGGAGGCGAACCGATACTTCCGCCAGCGCCTCTCCGGTCAGCCAGCGGGCCGCCGGCCCCGGGCGCGACCAGGCGAGGGCGGCCAGTGAGGCGTCGGCGGGGGTGGCGAGGTCGGGGGCGTACCGGTTGGCGTCCGGGAGGAGCCCGGCGGCGGTCTCCAGGCCGGTGCGGTACGACGTACGGGCCAGTCGGCGGGCGGCGCGGTAGAGCGTCAGCGGGACGAACAACGAGTGCGCCAAGGGGCCTTCGGCCTTGGTGAGGGCGGCGACGGGGCGCAGGAGGTGGCGTCTGCGCCGGTCCATCAGGAGGTCGGCGAGGCGGGCCGGGTGGGCGTCCAGGACCTGCCGGGCGCCGTGCCCCACCAGGTGGTCGGCGCTGCCCGCGGCGAGGCGGCGGCGGTGGCGTTCGGCGACGACGAGCGATGGGCCGGGTTCGTCGGTGAGCGCGCCCGTCCCCAACGAGGCGTAGGGCAGGGCCTCTTCGCCCGCCGCGACCACCACGTGGTGCAGGCGCGGGTTGGCGGCGATGGCGCGGGCCCGTTCCAGCTCGTCCTCGTGGCGCCGGGTGGTGAGGTCGTTGAAGGTGACGGCGAGCAGCCGCTCCCCCGCCCCGGAGCCGTGGCCGAGGAGGGTGCCGGGCAGGCCGGGCAGCCCGGCGGCGAGCAGGGCGAGGGTGGCGGAGGCGCTGCCGCCGGAGAGGTCGGCGCCGATGCCGGCCACCGGGCCGCCCCGTGCCGCGCGCCGGTCGGCGGGCCCCATGCCGGGGACGGGCCCCGGGTCCTGCGGCAGGGTCTCCGGGGCGTGCCGGGGTGCCGTGAGCCGGGCGCGTACCGCCTCGACGAGCGCGTCGCGTACGCCCTCCACCGCGTGCACCGGGTCGACCTGGGGCGCGGCGACGGCGAGGGAGGCGACGGCCTCGTACCCGGTGATCTCCCGCGAGCCCTCCCGCAGGATGAGCGCGTGGCCCGGCGGGACCCGCTTCACACCGGCGTACGGCGTGCCGTCGCCGAGCGCCTCCGGCGTCTCCGGGCACGCGAGCAGGGCGGCGAGATGGCCGATGTCGAGCTGGGCCTCGATGAGGTCGGCCAGCGGGAGGGCTGCGGTGGCGTAGGCGGTGCCGTTGGCCCACGGGGTGTGGAAGACGGGCCGGGCGCCGGCCAGGTCACCGGCGACGGTGATGCGGCGGCCGATCTGGACGACGGCGGTGTAACTGCCGGGCCAGGCGGTGAGGTGGCGCATCGCCCCGCCGCGCGCGGCGAGCAGCCCGACGCGCAGCTGCTCGTCGGTGGCCCCGCAGCAGCCGAGGACGGCGAGGCGGGCGGTGGCGGCGCCTTCGGGCGTGGCGACGCCGATGATCCGGATCTCGTCGGGGCGCCAGTCGCCGACCGCCCAGAGCGGATCGGGGTCGCCCCACAGGAGTTGGGAGCCCACGGGATGGACCGTGCGCCCCTCACCGCCGTTGCCCACCGCACCGACGGTGCCGAAGCTCGCGGCGATACTGCTCCATCCCACCAACCAACGCATCGCCGCCTCCACAGGCTGTGGACAAGCGGCGCACTGTGCTGAACGCTTCGCCGCTGCGGGACATGCTGCCACGACAGGACCGCATCAGTGGGGGTACGGGCAGCGCACGCCGGAAGAGCATGCGCCCCTGGCAAAGGCCGCACACGGCCTTCTCCGCCACCTTCACCGCATCACCGACAACGGAAGTGCCGGTTCCGGGAGTTAGGAGTTGCCGCCGGCCTCACGTCCCCGGTACGGAGGCACACCGGACACGGAGACGGACCAGGAGCCACCGCGCCGGAAGAACGGTCGAAATCCGGCCATAGACGGACTGTGGGCCAGACCGTCACCGGACGGTCGCTATTCAGCCATTCTCGTGAGGCTCCGCCGCCCGCGCACACCCGTCCGCGCCCCCGCGGCGGACCCTGCCACGCACAGTCCGGGAGGTGGGCCTCACCTCCCGGACCGGTCCGCCGCCCGCGGGGAATGGAGCGGCGGTATCCCCCAGCCCACTGAGTCCAGTGCAGCGGGCCGACCCACGCGCCACCCAGCCAAGCCCCTCCCGTACGGGCCGGGCCAGAGCGCACGGCCGGGCGCACGGCCACACACCGGGAGCACGCCGCACTCCGGCCCGCGCACCCCGGAAGCGCGGACCCGGCCGCCCGCACGGACAACAATCCCGCCATACGGACGTCCGCCCCTTAACGGTAGGGATGGGGAGAACTACGCTGTGTTTACCGGTGTTCTCGACAGGGGGCATATTCCTCGGGGCTCGGCCACATGCGTGTGCAGGCGGAGTACGAGGGTTCGAACCTGGGGAGGCATCGGTACGAATGCCGCGCGCCGTCCTCGGTGACGCGGCGGCTGTCTGTGTGTCGAGGGGTGGCGCATGTCCAGGGAGCAACGCGGGCCGAACGAGAAGCTCGGCACGGTTCTCGCCCTCGCGGGAATCAGTAACGCCGGGCTCGCCCGGCGGGTCAACGACCTCGGAGCACAGCGCGGTCTGACACTTCGCTACGACAAGACCTCGGTGGCCCGGTGGGTCGCCAAGGGGATGGTGCCGCAGGGCGCGGCGCCGCATCTGATCGCGGCGGCGATCGGGGCCAAGCTCGGCCGGCCGGTCCCGCTGCACGAGATCGGCCTCGCCGACGCGGACCCCGCGCCGGAGGTCGGCCTCGCCTTCCCCCGGGACGTGGGCGAGGCGGTCAGGTCGGCGACCGAGCTGTACCGGCTGGATCTGGCCGGGCGCAGGGGCGGCGGCGGGATCTGGCAGTCGCTGGCCGGTTCGTTCGCGGTGAGCGCCTATGCGACCCCCGCGTCCCGCTGGCTGATAACCCCCGCCGATCCGTCGGTCGCCCGCGACCCGACGGCGGCACAGGCGGCGATCCTCGGCGCGCGGGGCGGCGGCCAGGACGGCCGTCCCGGCGCACCCGGTCCGCGCGGACCGCAGGGCGCGCCGGACGGCCGAGGCGCACACATCCCGCACACACCGCACAGCGGGCCGGGCGGCACCGGCTCCGTACCCGTGCAGCCCGGCCCGGAGGCCGTCGCGGACGCCTCGCCGCTGCGGGTGGGCCACAGCGATGTGATGAAGCTGCGCGAGGCGGCCCAGGACGCCCGGCGCTGGGACTCCAAGTACGGCGGCGGCGACTGGCGTTCCTCCATGGTCCCGGAGTGCTTACGCGTCGACGCGGCACCCCTGCTCCTCGGCTCGTACACCGACGAGGTGGGCCGGGCCCTGTTCGGCGCGTCGGCGGAGCTGACCCGGCTGGCGGGCTGGATGGCGTTCGACACCGGCCAGCAGGAGGCCGCCCAGCGCTACTACATCCAGGCCCTGCGGCTGGCCCGCGCCGCCGCCGACGTACCGCTCGGCGGCTACGTCCTCGCCTCCATGTCCCTCCAGGCGACCTACCGCGGCTTCGCCGACGAGGGCGTCGACCTCGCCCAGGCCGCCGTGGAGCGCAACCGGGGCCTCGCCACCGCCCGCACCATGAGCTTCTTCCGGCTGGTGGAGGCCCGCGCCCACGCGAAGGCCGGCGACGCACCGGCCGCGGGGGCCGCGCTCAAGGGCGCCGAGAGCTGGCTGGAGCGGTCCCGGGCGGGTGACGCCGACCCGTCCTGGCTCGGCTTCTACAGCTACGACCGGTTCGCCGCGGACGCCGCCGAGTGCTACCGCGACCTCAAGGCACCCCGCCAGGTGCGGCGCTTCACCGAGCAGGCGCTGTCCCGGCCGACCGACGAGTTCGTCCGCAGCCACGGACTGCGGCTCGTGGTCTCCGCCGTCGCCGAGCTGGAGTCGGGGAACCTGGACGCGGCCTGCGCGGCGGGCACCCGGGCGGTCGAGGTGGCCGGACGGATCTCCTCGGCCCGCACCACGGAGTACGTACGCGACCTGCTCCACCGGCTGGAACCGTACGGGGACGAGCCCCGCGTCGCCGAGCTGCGGGAGCGGGCCCGCCCGCTGCTGGTGACCCAGGTCTGAACCGACCCGTCCGAGCCGATCGCGTCCGAGCCGATGGCTTCCGAACCGACCCGTCCGAGCCGACAGCATCCGAGCCGACCGCTTCCGACCTACCCGTCCGAGCCGACAGTATCCAAGCCGACCGTTTCCGACCGACCCGTCCGAGCCGACAGCATCCGAGCCGACCGCCCGGAAGCCCGCCCGGCGGCGAGCGGACCCACTTCGCCCGAATGTGCGCCACGCCCTGCCCGGATCGGGTTTGAGCCCGTTGTCAGTGGGTCAGTGCACTATCGGGGTGGGAGGTGGCGTGATGATGACGCACGCGGCGTACGACTGCGATGTGCTGGTGATCGGCGGCGGGATCGTCGGTCTGTCGACCGCGTACGCGCTCACGCGGTCCGCTCCGGGCACCCGGGTGACGGTCCTGGAGAAGGAGCACGGCCCCGCGCGCCACCAGACCGGACGCAACAGCGGAGTGATCCACAGCGGTATCTACTACCGCCCCGGTTCGCTCAAGGCGCGGTACGCGCTGCGCGGCGCCGCCGAGCTGGCCGACTTCTGCGCCGAGCACTCCATCGCCCACGCCACCACCGGCAAGCTGATCGTCGCCACCGAGCGCTCCGAGCTGCCCCGGCTGCACAGCCTGGTCCAGCGCGGCCGCGAGCACGGACTGCCCGTGCGGGAGCTGGGCCCGGCGCAGATCGCGGAGTACGAGCCAGAGGTCCGGGGCCTCGCGGCGATCCGGGTCGGCACGACCGGCGTCTGCGACTTCACCGCCGTCGCCACCCGCTTCGCCACGGAGGTCACAGCCGCGGGCGGCGTCGTGCGGTACGGGGCGGAGGTCACCGCGATAGACCGGCGCCCCTGGGGCGTGGCGGTGCGGACGGCGGACGGCCTGGTCGTCCGCGCCCGGACCCTGGTCAACTGCGCGGGACTGCACTGCGACCGGGTGGCCCGGCTCGCGGGCGACGACCCGGGGGTGCGGATCGTGCCGTTCCGGGGCGAGTACTACGAGCTGGCCCGCCCCGAGCTGGTGCGCGGCCTGGTCTACCCGGTGCCGGACCCGGCCTTCCCCTTCCTCGGCGTCCACCTGACCCGGGGGTCCGACGGCTCCGTCCACGTCGGGCCGAACGCGGTCCCCGCCCTGGCCCGCGAGGGGTACGCCTGGCCGGTGGTGCGCCCCGCCGAACTGCTGTCCACGCTGAGCTGGCCGGGCACCTGGCGCATCGCCCGCAGACACTGGCGGTACGGGGCGGGCGAGGTGCGCCGCTCGCTCTCCAGGACCGCCTTCACCCGGGCCGTCCAGCGGCTGCTGCCCGCGGTCACCGAGGAGGACCTGCGCCCGTCGCCCGCCGGGGTCCGGGCGCAGGCGGTGCTGAAGGACGGCACCCTGGTCGACGACTTCCTGATCCGCGAGGCCCCGCACACCGTGCATGTGCTCAACGCGCCCTCGCCCGCCGCGACGGCGTCGCTGCCGATCGGGCGGGAGGTGGCGCGGCGGGCGTTGCGCCGGGCTCAGGAGACGGGGTGGAAGCCGCCCGCCGTAGAATCGGGGCATTGTGTCTGAGCAGCCCCTGAACCCCAGCACCGCGCCGGCCCCGCAAGCGGCAGCCGAGGCCGCCACCGTGACCGGCTCCGCGACCGGATCGACGGCCGCCGACGTCACGGCCGCCGAAGCAGCCGCGTTGCGCGCCGCCTCCTTCGAGCGCCAGCGCCGGCTGCGCCAGGAGCCCCGCTTCCCCGGCGGCCCCGCCGCCGACCCGGCCGGCTCGCACCACGAGCGCCGGATCCGCAGCTTCCAGCCGCGCCGCAGCCGGGTCACCACCGGCCAGCAGGACGCCCTGGAGCGGCTGTGGCCGAAGTGGGGCCTGGACATCGACGGCAAGCGCGTCCTGGACCTGGACCAGCTCTTCGACGGCCTGCCGGTCGTCCTGGAGATCGGGTTCGGCATGGGCGAGGCCACGGCGCGGATGGCGGCCGACGACCCGGGCACCGGCATCCTCGCCGTCGACGTCCACACCCCCGGCCAGGGCAACCTGCTGGGCCTCGCGGACCGGGCGGGCTCGACCAACGTACGGGTGGCCAACGGCGATGCGGTGATCCTGCTCCGCGAGATGCTGGCGCCCGCCTCTCTCGACGGCCTTCGGGTCTACTTCCCCGACCCGTGGCCCAAGGCGCGCCACCACAAGCGCCGGCTGATCCAGCCGGAGTTCCTGGACCTGGTGGCCCCGGTGCTGAAGCCCGGGGCGGTCGTCCACTGCGCGACGGACTGGGAGCCGTACGCGGAACAGATGCTGGACGTGCTGACCGCCCACCCCCGCTTCGAGAACACGGCAGCGGACGGTGGATACGCGCCGCGTCCGGCCTTCCGGCCGCTCACCCGCTTCGAGGGCCAGGGCCTGGACAAGGGCCACGTCGTCCACGACCTGCTGTTCGCCCGCATCTGACGCGCCGCCCGGAAGGGCCGCGTCCTGGCCGAACCGCGGGCTGTCCTGGCCGAACCGCGGGCTGTCCTGGCCGGATGCACTGTCGCCGGGTGTCCGTGCACCTCGTTAGGGTCGAGGGGTGTCCGACGGTTCCGTGCAGTACCAGCAGCGGCAGCCGGCGGTCCCGGTCCTCCACGAGCAGCGGCTCGACGAGGTGCTGGGCGCCGTGCCGGAGCACGGCCGGTGGAACTACCGGCCGCGCCGCGTCGGCACGGTGTGGCGCAGCAAGGTGTTCCGCATCGGGGCCGTGACCGTGGCGCTCGCGCTGTGCGGGCTGGTGATCCTCGCTCTCGTCCGCGAACAGACGGGCCCGGAGGGCTTCCTCGTCGGCCTCGGCCTGGCAGTGCTGCCGGTGCCGCTCCTGATGGCCGCCTTCCGCTGGCTCGACCGGGTCGAACCGGGCCCCTGGCGGAACCTGCTGTTCTCCTTCGCCTGGGGCGCGTGCGCCGCCGCGCTCGTTGCGATCATCGCCAACTCCTTCGCCGTGCGCTGGATAGCGACCGCCACCGCCGACCCGTCGAGCGCCGACACGCTGGGGGCGACGGTGATCGCCCCGGTCGTGGAGGAGAGCGCCAAGGCCGTCTCCGTCCTGCTGATCTTCATCTTCCGGAGACGGGAGTTCCGGGGCGTGGTCGACGGCATCGTGGTCGCCGGATTCACCGCCACGGGCTTCGCCTTCACCGAGAACATCCTCTATCTCGGCAACGCCTTCGGCGAGGACCAGCTGATGGGCAGTTCCGGGTTCGCCTCGGTGACGGCGGGGACGTTCTTCGTACGGATCGTGATGTCACCGTTCGCGCATCCGCTGTTCACGGTGCTGACCGGCCTCGGCTTCGGCTACGCGGCCATCAGCGGCCGCCACCACCAAGTCCGCCGCTTCGCCCTGCCGCTGCTCGGCCTGCTGCTCGCGATGGGCCTGCACGCCCTGTGGAACGGCTCGTCGGCCTTCGGCCCGTACGGCTTCTACGCGGTGTACGGGGCGGTGATGGTCCCGGCGTTCGCGCTGATGACCTGGCTGGCCGTCTGGTGGCGCCGGCGGGAGCTGCGTACGCTCGCCGCCGAACTGCCCGCGTACGCCTCGGCCGGCTGGCTGACCCCGGCCGAACCCCTGGCGCTCGCCTCCATGCGGACCCGGGGTGTCGCCCGCGACCTGGCCCGCCACTGGCACGGGAAGCGGGACCGGGCGCGGGGCCGGGCGGCGGCCCGTGCGGTCGCCGAGTACGAGTCGTTCGCCACCTCCCTGGCCGGCCTGCGCCGCCTCGCCCGCCATGACGCGGCGGGCCCGGACTTCGCCGAGCGGGAACGGGAGCTGCTCCACCACCTCTGGCAGCGCCGCACCATCGCGGGCCCGGCCCTCACCCACGCGGCCCGCATGACCGGCATCGGCCCGCGCCCGCGTCCGCGCCCGCCGATGCCGTACGGACACGGGTACGGGCAGGGCCAGTGGTACGGGTACGGGCAGGCGCAGGGTCACGGAACCGGGTACGGCACCCCGCCCCCGCAGCCCTCCCCGTACGGCCGGCACAGCGGGCCCGACGGATACGGGCACGGATACGGCTACGGGTACGGGTACGGCGGGCAGGGCGGACACCACCCCCACGACCCCACCCCGCCTCCCCCGTAGGGTGATTCAGGTGGTTCAGGTGGTCCGGCTCAGGCCGACGCCTCCGTGACCGACGCCTCCGTGAGTACCGCCAGCTCGTCCTCCGTCAGCTCCAGCTCCGCCACGGCGAGCAGCGCGGGAAGCTGCTCGACCGTGCGGGCCGAGGCGATCGGGGCCGCGACCGTCGGGCGGGCGGCGAGCCAGGCGAGGGCGACCGTGGCGATCTCGGCACCCCGTTCCGTGGCGACCTGGTCGAGGGCGGCGAGCACCGCCCGGCCCCGCTCCGACTCCAGGTGCTCGCCCGCCTTCGCGGAGCGGGCGCTCTCCACGTTCGCTCCCGGGCGGTACTTGCCGGTCAGGAAGCCGGAGGCCAGCGCGAAGTACGGGACGGCGGCGAGGCCGGCGCGGGCGGCTGTCTCCTGGAGCGGGCCCTCGTAGGTGGCGCGGGAGACCAGGTTGTAGTGCGGCTGGAGCGCCACGTACCGGGCGAGGCCCTCGCGTTCGGAGAAGTCCAGGGAGGCCTGGAGGCGCTCGGGGCTGATGTTGGAGGCGGCGATGTGGCGCACCTTGCCGTCCTTCACCAGCTGGTCGAGCGCGGTGATGATCTCTTCGACCGGCACGGTCTCGTCGTCGAAGTGCGTGTAGTAGAGATCGATGTGGCCGGTGCCGAGCCTGCGCAGCGACTGCTCGGCCGCGCCCTTGATGGTGGCGGCGGAGAGCCCCTTGTAGTCGGGGTGGGCGCCGACCTTGGTGGCCACGACGATGTCGGAGCGGTTGGAGCGCGAGGCGAGCCACTTGCCGATGACGGTCTCCGACTCACCGCCCTGGTTGCCCTCGATCCAGGCGGTGTAGGCGTCGGCGGTGTCGACGAAGTTGCCGCCGGCCGCCGCGTACGCGTCGAGGACGGCGAAGGACTGCTCCTCGTCGGCCGTCCAGCCGAAGACGTTGCCGCCGAGGGAGAGAGGGAAGACCTGGAGGTCGGAGCTGCCGAGAGTGCGCAGAGAAGTCATGTGTGTTCAACGGCGGCTGCGGAGCCGCGTATTCCGCGCCCCCGCGGCCGGTCCGCCGGACCGGTCCGACTCCCGCCACCGTCCCCGGACGGACCGGGCCCGCTTGCGCCACCCGCCCCCGGACGGACCGGCAGCCCTGACGTCGGGGGGTGAACGTCAGGGCTGCCGGGGTTTCGGAGCGGGTGGGTGGTGCGCCCGCGCGCCGGAGGGGCGCGGAGGGGCGCGGAGGGCTGCCGATTACGGCGGCCTCAGACGGACAGACCCTTGCTGTTCAGCCATGCCATCGGGTTCAGGGCCGAGCCGCCCGCCGTGTGGACCTCCAGGTGGAGGTGGACACCGGTCACGTTGCCGGTCGCGCCCATGCGGCCGATGGTCTCGCCGGTGCTGACCTTCTGGCCGACCGAGACGTCGATCGAGGACTGGTGGGCGTACCAGACCTCCGTGCCGTCCTCGAGCTGGAGGACCGTGCGGTAGCCGTACGAGCCGGACCAGCCGGCCGACGTGATCGTGCCGCTGTGCACGGCCTTGAGCGGCGCACCGGCCGCCCCGGCGAAGTCCAGGCCGGTGTGCTGACCGGAGGACCACATCGCGCCGGACTGACCGTAGGTCGAGGTGATCGTGTACGAGGAGGCGGGCAGCGTGTAACTGGCGCGGAGCTCGGCGAGGCGCTTTTCCTCGGCCTTCTTCTCCGCCGCTTCCTTCGCCGCCTTCTTCTCGGCGGCGACCTCGGCCTTGGCCTTGGCCTCCGCCTGGTCCTGCTGCTTCTTCGCGTCGGCGGCGGCAGTCTCGGCCGCGGCCTTCTCCTCGGCTGCCTTGGCCTCGGCGTCGGCGCTGGCCTGCTGCTGCTCGGCCTGCTGGAGGATGCGGGCGCGCAGGGCCTCGCCCGCGTCGGTGGTGCCCTGCTCGGCCTCGGCGTACGTGATGCCCGCGGTGGTGAGCGGTGCTGCGGTGACCGGTGCGGCCTCGGCGTCCCCGGACATGAAAGCGCCGACGCCGGGGAGGGACTTGGCGTCGGGGAGATTGTCCGCGAGGGAATCGGGAAGAGAGATGGAGACCGGCGGCTTGCTCTGGGCGGTGGCCATGCCACCCGCACCGACGGCCGCTATGACGCCGACCCCGAGGACGGTGGAGCTACGGGCGAGACCCCGCTGCTTGGCCACGCGGTGCTTGCCGCGCACGGGACGGATGGACTCCGCGGTGGGATTCCACTCCTCCCACGTCCGCTCCGGGCCACCGAACGTGTCGGCACTGAAGGGTGACGGGGCCTCAGGAGCAGGCTGATTGGACGCCACGTGGGCGCACTCCTTTCCTTCCTTCTCGCCTACCGGGTTAGCTGACGGGTTCGGAGCAGGAAGGTCTCCTACGGGCCCCTCCGCCTCTCACGAGACGCAGGCTCCCGATTCACCCCATGTAGGTGGTTCCCCGGTTCCCTTGCGGAATTCGGCGCTCGCGCACGGCGCCGTCCTGACGACGGCTGGGACGACCGCGCTGCGTTATCGAACGTTAATAGACAGACGGGCCCGATTCCAAGCTGTTCCTGTTGATCATTAACGCCTCCGACAGGGACCTATCCCCCACAAGCGGTCCGAATCGGGCGACTTGGCGGTCCATCGCCCACACCTCATTTTCTGATGGTGTGTCAACTGTTAAGCGGAGCGGTGTTCCTCAGTTACGCACGGTGTCATCGCCGCGGCCGACGATCTTCACCGTCGTCCGCCGCGGGGGCTGCCCCTCCGCGGGCCGGCTGACCGCGAGCAGCGCCAGGTCGTCCGTCGAACGGCCGCCGGTGTGCAGCCGTACGTCGTCGGTGAGCGCCGAGAGCAGCTCCTCGGGACCGGGGAAGATCCGGCCACGCAGCCGGGCCGCCGGGTCGTAGAAGGACCCGCTCGCGTCCCGGGCCTCGGAGAGACCGTCCGTGAAGGCGAGCAGCGTCGAACCGGCGGGCAGTTCCCACTCGTCGGCCCGGTCGGGCCACACACCCAGGTCCATTCCCAGCGGCAGCGCGGGCACGGACGGCGCGAGGACATCGAGGGACCCGTCCGCGTGCAGCAGGATCGGCTCGGGGTGGCCGCGGTTGACCAGCCGCAGCGAGGCCGAACCGGGCGGGATCTCGGCCAGCACGGCGGTGATGAACCCCTCCATGGCGTCCAGCCCGTACCGCCGCGTCCCCTCCCGCGCGAGCGCCCGCTCCAGCCGCTGCGCGACCCCCTCCAGCGACCGCTCCTGCTCGGCGGCCTCCCGGAACGCCCCGATGATCACCGCGACCGCCTCCACGGCGTCCAGCCCCTTGCCGCGTACGTCGCCGACGACCAGGCGCACGCCGTACGGGGTGTCCGCCACCGCGAACAGGTCCCCGCCGACGAACTCGTCCGCCTGGGCCGCCTCGTACCGCGCGGCCACCTGGAGCCCGCCGATCCGCTCCGCGGGCGTCGGCAGCACGGCCCGCATGGCCGTCTCCGCGATGACCCGCGCCGAGGCCAGCTGCTCGTTGCTGCGGCGCACGACCCCGTTGATGACGAGGGCCAGGGCCGCGGCGGTGAACACGGTGATCATCTCGATGACCGGGACGACCTGGGTGGACGTCCCGTCGAAGAGCCGCATCACGATGACGGAGAGGACCGAGGCCACGCCCGTACGGACCGTGCTGGCCAGCGAGAAGAAGGGCGCGGCGATCAGCGGCGCGGCCACGTACAGGGGAACGGCGGTGAAGTTGGGCGGCGCCAGGGCGTCGAAAACGAGCCCGCCGGCGATCACCAGCAGCGGCAGCAACCGGACGAACCGCCGGGTACCGGCGTTCCGGGCCACCACCGGCTTCCCGCGCCCCGTTGAGCCGGGCATGGCGCGCCCCGCAACGCCGAGGCTCCCCATCACGCGTGCGCGCCTCTTCTCCGCCATCCCCACCTGTGCGCTCCTGCCCGGTCCGGCCACGGCTGCGGACGGTACCGCGCCCCGTCCAGGCTTCCCGGCGCCGCGCCGTGCGGCGACCCGTCGTCGGCCAAATAGGGGGAAGCGGCGAGGAACCCCACGCACTCCGTGGCCGGTCCCCGTGGTCAGTCGGAGAGCCGGTGTTCCGCGTAGATCGTCAGTGCATCCCGTACGAAGGCGGCGGTGCCGTCCCCGTAGCGATCGTAGTTCTTTCCGTAGCGCGGATCAGCGACATACATCTCGCCGAGCCCGATCACGTACGAACGGCTGGGCGCCGAGCCCGGCGCATCGGAGGACACCCCGGACGATGCCGTGGACGACTTCTTGGACGACTGCCCGGGCGTCTGCCTGAGCGTCTCCCTGGGCGTCTGCCCGGGCGTCTCCCTGGGCGTCTGCTCGGGCGTCTGCCTGGGCGTCTGCCTGGGAGACGCCAGCCACGCGCAGTGCCGCCGGGCGATGTCCTGCGCCTGGTCACTGCCGGCGTCGAGTCCGGCCTCCCTGGCCCGGCCCCAGTCACACGCGATCGCTTCGTGCTCGTCCTGGAAGGCCTTCTTCTCCGCCTCCCCGAGCGAACGCCACCACCGGTCGCCCTCCTCGTACGCCTGGCGTCCCCAGCGCTCGGTCACCTCCCGCTCGTGGGCGGTGTGGTCGAAGCCGTCGAACATCTCATCGGCCATGAGTTCCATCCCCTCCTGCGTCTTGTGGAGAGTGGTCCGCACCGAGGCGATCTGCCTCCCGATACGCGCCTGCTCCTGCTCCAGCAACCGCAGGTGCGCCCGCAACGCCACCGCCGTGTCCCGCTGCCCGTCCAGCACGTCCTTGATGGCGGCCAGCGAGAGCCCGAGCCCCCGCAGCAGCAGGATGCGCTGCAGCCGGACGAGGGCGTCCTGGTCGTAGTAGCGGTAGCCGTTGCTCCCGACCCGGCTCGGCACGAGGAGACCGAGGTCCCCGTAGTGCCGGAGCGTGCGGCTCGTGGTGCCGGCTTTTCTGGCGATTTCCTGGATGGACCACTCCATGCCGGAAACGCTAGATCTTTACGCTGCGTCAAGGTCAAGCCGGAACATTCCTGTCCGGCCCTTCAGAAACGACTCAGACCCGGCACGCTGTGCGTGCCGGGCCTGGATCTTCAGTAGCGGGGACAGGATTTGAACCTGCGACCTCTGGGTTATGAGCCCAGCGAGCTACCGAGCTGCTCCACCCCGCGTCGGTAAACACCACTCTACGCCATCGCCGCCGCGCGCCCGACCACTTTTCCGGGCGGCCCGCCTGCGGCTCTTCACCCGGCCTTCCGCTCGGCCGCCCGCCACGCGAAGGGTCGGGCGGGCCGGGCAAGGAGTGCGCCCGCCCGCCGGCGAAGTGCACCGGGACGCTCTACAGCGATCGGAGGTGCTCCTCGCCCAGTTCCGTGATCCGCATGGCGTCGCCGCTCATCGAGCGATTCGCGTATCCGACACGGCGGGGACCGCTGAAGTGACCGTTCATGTCCCGCGTCGGTATGGCGTCGCCCAGTTTGTCGGTGATCCACGCCACTTCCGGACCCTGAAGGCCCTCCATGCCAAGATCCTTGGCCAGCTTGAGAGACCAGAGCAGCTTGTCCCGTTTGAGGTTGACGCGGCGGTACGGCACGACCTCGTCGATCACCGAAGGGACATGGTCGAGATCCGCGAACGCCGCCGGTACGGACGCCGAGCGCGGCTTCCTCTTGCCGCTCCCCCTCGCCCGGCGGAGCTCGCGTCCCGCCTGCCCCTACGGCCGCTACGGCCGCTACGGCCGCTACGGCCGCTACGGCCGCTACGGCCGCTACGAGAAGCATCGAACCTGTTCTCGATGACGTTCCTGGCCGCCTCCGGTACGTAGTACTCGTCCTTGGTCTCTCCCTCGTGGAGCCAACCGGCCCGCACGGCCTGGCCGAAGTCCCGGGAGAAATGCGTGGGGATGCGTTCACGCGCCCGCTGGAAGAGCCGCCGGATGTCCGCCTGGCTGAGCGACTCGCGCCCCTCCTTCTGGAGCAGGTAGGCAGCGAAGGCGGTGATCTTCTCGGGATGGGTCTTCGCGCCGGATAGCTCCAGCGCTTTGACGCGGGCCCTCGACGGGATGCGACCGGCGCCCCCCCTTCGAGCGCCGGGGTCTCCCGGGCGCCCTCTGCTGCGGACGGGGCCGCCGCCGGAGGAAGAGCGGGCGGCTCGGGGCCGGGAAGCGGCCTGTCGGGCCCCGATGCGGTGAAGCATGCCGATGACTTGTGCGGCTTGGGCCACGTTGATGCCCTGCTCGAAGGTAATGCGACGGTGAGCACCAAGTGGACTTATTCGGTCAATTCAGTCATACATAAACGTTGGCTCTCAAATCGACTTGGAAGAAGAGGGGCCGAGAGAAAACGGCTCGCGGTCCTCACCTGCTGGCAGATCCGCTCGGGGCAGCCCCGGATCCGGCAGTCGCCCGAGCCGCGCCACTGTCGCCTCCCCGGCGACTGCCGCTGACCCACCCGCTCGCGCAGGCTTCCAGGTACAACGAAGCGCCCCGGCCGGCCGAAGCCGGTCGAGGCGCTGAGTAGCAGGTGGACCGCGCGCGAACTAGCCAAGCTCAACCGCCTCGTCGGCCGACTCTGCCTCACCGCGGAGGACATCGCCGAGGACGGCAACGAGCTCTCGCTGAACCAGTGGCAGATGCTGGTCGACGCCGAGCTCGCCATGGCCAACCGGCAACTGGCCGCCTGACGGGCCCCGGCCCCCACTCGCTTCGGCGGTTGGGGGCCTTCGTCATGCCCGGGCCAGCCGGGGGCGCCCGGAGTACCGTGGACACACACCTGATGGCGGGGGTCCACATGAACGTGACCATCGGCGACCGTATCCGGGCGCTCAGGGAATTCCGTGACATCACCCAGGACGAACTGGCGCGGCGCAGCGACGTGTCGGTCGACACCATCCGCAAGCTGGAGCAGGGCGTGCGGGAGTCCGCCCGGATCAACACCCTGCGCGCTATGGCCCGGGCGCTGGACGTCCAGCTCGAACGCCTTGTAGGGCAGCCCACCGTGACCCAGCAACTCACCGACGATGGCGGCCTCCTGGCCCTGCGCGACGCCATCCAGGACCCGGGCTCGCTGCCCGGCGTTCTGGGCTACACGGACCTGGAGGACCCGCCGAGCCCGGCCGAATGGGCGCGACAGGCCAAGGCCGCCACAGACACGTACTGGGCCGGTGGGTACTCCGAGCTCGCCGCTATCCTCCCCGGGCTGCTGCGGGACGGCCGCGCCACCGCCCGCCAGCACAACACCGAGGACGTGTGGCGGGACCTCGCCCTCACCTACCAGCTCGCCGCGTCCCTTTCCACCCAGTCCGGTCATCCCGACTGGGCGTACACCGCAGTCGAGAAGCAGCTCGCCGCCGCCGCGCGGGCGTCGGACCCGCTGCTGGAGGGCATGGGCGTCTCCACCCTGTCGTGGGTGCTCCTGCGCCAAGGCCGGTGGGAGCAGGCCCGCGATGTCGCCGAGCGGAAAGCGGACCAGCTGGAGCCCCCGCGGCGGCGTGCAACGGCCGACCAGCTCGCCGTGTACGGCAACCTCCTCATCGCCGCCGCGACCCCCGCCGCGCGCGCGGATCAGCATGACGAGGCGATGCAGCTGCTGACGCTGGCCGAGTCCGCCGCCGTGCAGTCCGGGCCCGTGAAGACCTACGGCACCGCGTTCAGCGTGACCGACGTCCGTACCCAGCAGGTGAACATCGCTCTCGCCGGGTCCACGGGGCGGCCGGACGTGGCGTTGACCGCGTCGGCTGGGGTGGATCTCGCGGCCATCAGCCGGCCGGTGCACTCGGCGTCGTACCGGGTGGACATCGCGCAGGCCCGCTACCAGACCGGCGACAACGCCGGGGCGCTGGAGATCCTGCTAGAAGTTGAGGCCGACCAGCCGGAGTGGGTCAAGTTCCAGGCCGGGGCAGCGGCCACGGTCCGGGAGATGCTGGAAGCCGAACGCCGGCGGAACTCCACGCTGCGCGGCCTGGCGTCGCGGCTCGGGGTGGACCCGGCCCTGTGAGGTAGGACGCTACGTCCTGCTTCGGCGAGGCGGGGGTCCGTAGAGTGGTGGGGTTCGCCCCTGGGATGTGATCGAGCAGGCACCTAGCGTGATTCTCACGACAGCGGCGTCGGTCTCCCCGCCAGGAACCGGCCGACGCCGCCCCACCCCAGGGGGCGAGCATGAGCGCCGAGACAGCGCGGATGACGCTGAAGGTGTACGAGGTCAACCGCGACGGGGTGACCCGGGTCTTACGCGAGGAGACGGACGTCACTCCCCTGCCGGAGCCCGAGACGTCGCACGCCTACCCGCCGTGCCAGTGCCCCTCGTGCAAGGCGAAGCGGTGAACGCCGCCGCCCCCGAACTGGACTCCGCCTACCGGGCGTGGGTCGGTCACACGGCCACCTGCGCCACGTGTGAGGCCGGGGTGTCGTGCCCGACGTCCGTGCGGCTCGGCCGCATCTGGAGAGAGGTACGAAGCTGCCGGGGCGGCCGCCCGGGCGGGCGCCCGGCCTAGACTGACCCGGCCGCCCCGGAAGGAATGATCACAAATGCGACCCGCGCGATTCCAGCAGTTCGCCGTAGAAGCCCTGACCAAGGCCCCCGACGTGAAGAGCGTCGATCCGTGGGCGGAGCCCGAGCGCCCCTTCGGCGTGCACATCATGTTCATGAGCGGGGCCCAGATCTGGGCGGCCATCACCGCAACCGCCGCGCCGGGCGAGGACTACAAGCAGCCGGAGAACCCTGTCGTCTACGAGGCGCCCGCCGAGGTCGCTTACCCGGAACTGTACGAGGACGGGAAGGTCACCCCGCAGCTGGCGGAAAAGTACCTCGCCGCCGCGCTCACCAACAGCGGGTCCGGTGAGATCGCCACGGTGTACGCGTACACGGTCAACGACCCGGGGACCGCCAACCCGGGCATCGGGGTCAAGTTCCACAGCGAGGCACGCATCCAGGTGCTTTTCCAGCACACCGCGCGTGCCGGCCAGGACAAGGATCGAGCCTTCGACCTCCAGTCCGCCTTCTGATCTCCCCGGCCCTGACCGGGACTGGGCGCATGTGCACCACCTGTCAGCACCACCCCCATCGAGGAGGAACTGATATGTGCAGCCACGAAGCTCCCGGCCGGCGGTTCGACCCCGGCCTGACCGAAGGCAACTGCCCCGTGTGCGGTGCGGGGGTCGGGAGCCCCCCCGGCTCGCCGACGACGATGCACCAGCGCAACGGCACCGGGACCGAGACGTGCCCCGGTAGCGGCGCCCCCGCCCTGTAGGGGCGTAGCCCGCCCAGGACGACCGCAGCCCCTGCCTCACACGAGAGGCGGGTCTGCCTCGTGTGATCGTTTGCACTTCGATGGAGCATCGGTTGAGCGAGCGTCCGAAATGAACCCGAACAAGCAGCGACCCCAGACCAGAGAAACGCTCTGACCTGGGGTCCAAGGGTAGGCCGTGTGGGACTCGAACCCACAACCAACGGATTAAAAGTCCCGGCCGGGAGCGGGTGGGTGGTGCCGGGCTATGTTGCGCTGTCCCGGAATGCCTGGTCGGACGGGGTGGGCGAAGCCGCGCGGTCCGGACGGAACCGGGCCGTGCCGGGACGTCCGCTCACGCATCGCTCACGCAGCATCGGCTCCTTGAGTAATAGCACTGCTCCGCAAGGGCGACGGGCCTTGGCTGGCCTAACCCAGTCCATGTCTCGGGCTACGACTTCCACACGCCCTGCTAGCGAGCTACCGACCATTCATGGCTACGCCCACAGCCAGGGTGACGCCCCCAAGGGCAACTGCGAACAGCCGCAGTTTCCACGTTACGGGATGAGTGATCGCTCGCTGGGCCAAAGTCCAGTGCCGATATAGCAAGTAGCCCGCTCCGTCGAGAAGAACAGCGACACCACCTGCCAGCCAGATGTACGGCGTCACGGCGTGGACTAGGTCTGCGACCCTCGAGAAGAGTTCCCCGCCAGGAACTGACTGCGTCCACCACGCCACTGTTGGGCAGAACGCCCAAGCCAGCATGATCGCAGCCCAGACCTGCGAGGGCAACGACGGCCGGGAGGTCGCCGAAGTAGAGGTGGCAGCGACTAGATTTTGGGTCCCCCCGATCACGGTGGGCCCGGTGAAGAGGTTGTGGTGCACCTCCGAAGCGTCAGATTCCTGAGTCATATTCCACCGCGCGCATGTTGACGATCTGGGTACCGCCCACCTGGGTTGACCCATGGAACTGGTTGTCATGAACGTTCAGTTGGGTATGAGGCTGCGGCCCTCCCAAGGCATCCTGAAGCTGCCGCGCAAGGCGTTCGTCGGACACGGCAAGTTGGTGGACGTACCCGTACACGGCACTATGCAACGCCGTTGGATCCGATCCTCGAAGACGATCAAGATCTTCGATTCGTACAGCATCGTCGCTTCGCGAACGGCCTAAAATCGCACTCAGTCGCGGGCGCACGGATGTATAGGCATCACTGACAAGCAGTCCCGTAAGTGCCGCAGTAACACTCTCGACCAAAAAGCCCATATCCGACATGTAGCCCCCTACCTCTCAGTATGGGTAAGGGTACGCAGAGCGACACCATCTGTCAGAGAGATCACCGAACAACGCCGCCTCCTTCCATGTACTGGCCAGCGGGCGTTCCGCCGATCCCGGGCCGATTCACTTGATGCTGCACATCTAATGAGAGCGGGGGCGGGTCTTGGCTTGCCCCTCTGCGGACTGCATGGGGCCAGTAACACCCCGGACTCTGCGCAGTCACATTGCCGCGCGATAGCGTCGCCCAGGAGACCAACTGCGGAAGGGGCCAAGCGCCGGATGTCACACAACACGGAGGCGTCCCAGACGGATAAGAAGCGCGGCCTGATCCTCGACTTCGCCGGCGTGCTCACCGCCAGCCCCGTCGACGTCCACCGTGACTGGTGCGTCTCCGAAGGGCTGGCCCCCGGAGCGTGGCGCGGCACCCTCAACGATCATCCCGAAGGGCGTCGCCTCTACACGGCGTTGGAGATCGGCGAGATAGGGCAAGCCGAGTGGAACCAGAGCACGGCCCCGCTTCTCGGTGAGCACATCGATCCGGTGAACCTGATGGGGCGGGCCTGGGCCAAGGTGCCTGTGGCTAGTCGTATGGTCGCGCTTGCCCGCGCCGCGCGGGCGGCCGGTCATCGGCTCGCGTTGCTCTCCAACAGCTTCGGCCTCGATCCGTTCAACCCGTACGAACACGTCGGCATCTGGGACCTGTTCGACGTACACGTGGTGTCCGAGCTCGTGGGGCTGGCCAAGCCCGACCCCGCCATCTATCAGCTCACTCTAGAACTCATCGGCGTCCCAGCCGAGCAGTGCGTTTTCGTGGATGATCACGCGATCAACCTCCCACCGGCTGCCGAGCTGGGCATCACCACCGTCCACGCGACCGACGAGGACACCGCAGTGGCCGAGCTGGAGACGCTCCTCGGCGTGACGGCGGCGTCCGTCGCATAGGGCCAACTACTGTCCGGTCAAAGCCTGTCGGCACAATTGCTTCACCCAGTACTGTCCGTGTATGTCCCGTCACGCGGAGGTTCTAGATCGTGCAATGGTCTGAGTACACCACCGCGGAGCGCATGAAGGCGCTTCGCGGCGCCATGACCCAGGAGCAGTTAGCCGAGGCCGCCGCTGTGTCTGTCGGTGTGGTCCGCAAGCTCGAACGCGGAGGGACGGCGTCCCTCCCCTCTCTGCTTTCGATCGCCGACGCGCTCGGCACGGACATCGCCGTGCTTCTCGGGCAGCAGGCTCCCCGGCGGTCCATGGACCGCGACGAACGCGCCGCTCTGCGCCTAGTTTCCGCAGCCACCCATGACGCTGCCATCGGTATCCCCGCCGATGTCGAGCCCGGCACCACCGAAGAGCTCCGTGCAGTCGTCCGTCGCGCGGACGCCGCCTACTGGGGAGGCAGGTACACCGAGCTCGGCACCCTCCTGGGCCGGCTCCTCCCCGAGGCACGAGCCAGGTTCGACGCGGCAAGCAGCGTCGAGCGGGAAGCCGCCGCAGGCATTCTGATCGACACCTTCCAGACTGCGGGCATGGCGGCCAACGTGCTCGGTTCACGTGATCTCGCGTACGCGGCGCTGACGTACGGCCGCCAGATCGCCGTGCAGACCGGGGACGATCTACGGGACGCCCACCTCGCCGCGACGACCGCGTGGGTCAACCTTCGAGACGGCCGGACGAAGCAGGGCTTCCTTCTCGCCGCAGCCCAGGCCGACCGGATCGAACCCAAGATGAGCGAGCACGATCCAGACCGGTTGAGCGTGTACGGCCAGCTCGTCACGAACGCCGCTGTCGCCGCGTCCCGAGGCGGTGCCGGAGCGGACAGCGCCCGCGAATATCTGTCTCAAGCCCATGCCGTTGCCGCCCGCATAGGTGAGGAACGGGCTCGTGGCTCCCATGCCCAGCCGTACGGGCCCATGTACGCCGCCACGCAGGCCATGAGCATCGCAGTGGCGCTCGGCGACACTGCCGGAGCGCTGCGGCTGATGGATACCGTTCGCCTGGACGAGGCCGTACCCCTGGCAACCCGGGCCCGCTACGGCTTGGACGTGGCCCTCACCCAGGTCGAATGTCGGCGGTGGGACGCCGCCGCCGACACACTCCAAAGAGTCTGCACGATGGCTCCGGGATGGGTGCGCCACCAGATGCTCCCCGGGGTCATCATCAGTCGGCTCGCCGGAGTGTCCGTTCACCGGCTCAGGGGTCTCGCTGACTCCGCAGGCGTCCCACTCGCTGTGCGCTGACTCTCGTCACCACTGCAACGGTCCGTAGCAGTGCGGTTGCTGCCATCTGCATGACTGACACGGATCGTTGCACCTAGCCAAGCCGGCGTCCCTCCCATGCCACGAGGCGTGGCAGGGCGGTTGAGTACGGGCCGCCGTCGGAGTCACGGGCCGTGTCTGGGACCGTGCCTGACAGCCCAGCAGCCTTGTGGGCATGCCGATCAATCCATCCGGCGCTCTGGGTCACGTTCCCGTTGCCGTCTACGTCTGCGCCCTCACCCCCACCGCCGTCCGTGAGGGAGAGGAGCGGGGTCGCTACTACGCCGACGCACGCCACTGGCACGTCGCCGGCGCATGGTCCGACTCCGACCCGGGCCTGCTACTCGCGGAACGCCCCGGCTGGCAGGCCGTCACGGCCGCTCTGTCCACAGGCATGATCCGGGGGATCGTCGTCGGTGCGCTGACTCATGTCGCTTCCGATGCGGCCCAGTTCGCCAGCCTCGGTGTCCTCATCCGCGAACGAGGCGGGTTCCTCACCGACGTCGCCGGGGCCTTGCCGACCCGCCACACGCCCGGCCAGCGCGAGCGGCGACGCGACATCGCAGACGCGGCCTCCGGCTGGTCACCACAGAGCCAAGCGGCCGAAGAAGGTGCTTCGTGACTGCGGCAAGGGCGTGGGTCGGCGACCTCGTCAGGGACGGGTGCGGCACGCGAGCGATCGTCACCGATGTCCGAGCCCGCGGCACCGTCTGGGTGTTGCGACCGCAGGTCGGCAACGGCCCCCACTGGGAGACCGACGACCCCGACACCCTGGAAATCATCGCCCGCCGCGGAGACCACGACGGCCCGTAGGCCCCTGCTGCTCGTCTCCTCCGACAGCCTTCAACCCGTTCGTCATGCCCGTGCACCACTCCCGGAAGGCGGATCACCCATGTACGCGTTCGGCCTGTGCATCGACCAGCAGTATCTCGTCCCCGGTCTCGCTGCCCTCTGCGGGCTGGCGGACGGACTCACTCCTGCGGCCCGCCGCAGGGCCGCCGTACGCGTGCTGACGCTCGACCTCACCCGAACGCAGGCCCTGCTCCTCTCCGACCTCGCCAACCGAAGAGGCTTCGGCTCCTTCGACATTCGCCGTTGCGTCCCGTTGCGGACCTTGCGGATGGCTGACGCCTCCTACATCAGCATCACCACCTATCTGCGTTTCGAGTTCACCAGGGCCTTCGTCCATCGGCCGTACCTGATCTACGTGGATGCGGATGTCCTCGTACGGGGAGACCTCACCGTTCCGCTGGGCTCGCTCCGGCCGGACGAGACCGGTGCCGTACGCGACGAGTTCAACCCGACCGTCGGGGCATGCCCGGCACTGCCCGGAGCTGCCAAACGCTGGCCCCACCTGCGTGGGCGCCCGTACTTCAACGCGGGCGTGCTCTGGCTCCACACCGACCACATGCCCCGTGTCCGCCGAGGCGTCGAGCACGCCCTGACGCACGCGCGGCGCCACATTCTCCACAACGACCAGGACGCCCTGAACCTGTGGCTCCTACGATCCGGCCGAGTGCGCCCGGTGACCGGCGGCTTCAACCGGTTCGAGGTCGGCCGGTTCCTCGAACGCGGGAACTGGGTGCGCCGGGTCGTCATGCGATCGCCGAAGCCCGATCCGGCCGCCACTCTCGTGCACTTCGTCGGTCCCGAGAAGCCGTGGCAGGCCGACTGCCCCGCCACGGAGGACGTCGTCGAGTACCGCCGACACCTGGCGGGTGTCATGAGGCAGGTCCGCCGGCTGGGCGCCGTCGGCATGGACCCGGCGGGTGTGCGGTGACCGGGGCAGTCCCGGCCGTCGTCTCGCGCGCCGCCCGCACCCTGGCCGGTGCTCCGGCCCGCACCGCATGCCGCCTGTCCATCCGCTCGCGCACGGCCGTGTACCGGGCGGGCCTGGCGGACGGGCGGAGCGTCGTGATCAAGCTGTACGCGGCCACCGCACGTCGAAACGCGGCAACGGAGAGCGCCGCGATCCGATCGGTGGCGGACCACGTCCCCGTACCGACTGTCGTCGGATACGGCCATGTCCCTGGTCACGAGGCGACCGCCCTCATCACCTCCGACCTGGGGCCACTCACCCTCGGCAGCGCCATGCGATCCGGTCTGGTCTCCGACGAGCGGAGCCTGAAGGACCTGGCCGGCCTGCTCGGGCGCCTGCACCGGGCACCCGTCCAGCCGTGGGCACCACGTCGGCCGTTCTACGAACAGGTCGCCTCGCTCGGCCGTCGCTGCCCGCCCAGCGAGCTGGACCGCATCGGTCCCGCCCTGGCTGCCATCACCGACGCATCCCCCACGGCGCTTGTGTGGTGCCACGGCGACCTGCACGGCGACAACGTCGTACTCGCCCGACCCCGGGCCGTCCGCCACCTGGTCGACTTCACCGACGCCGCAGCCGGTCCCCGCGAGTCCGACGTCGCCCAGACCCTGGTCATGAGCGATGCCCTCTCTCCACTCCTGGCCCGCACGGTCACCGACGCCTACCCCCTCGCCCTCGACCACCACCTGCTGTCCGCATGGGCCGTCTTCCACACCACGCGCTCATGGGCGTACTCCTCCCCGGGCGACGACCGCGCCCTGTGGGAACGCCGCCTGGACGATTTGAACAGACGCACCCCGTACCTCTTCCGCAACCACCGCCCGGACAGGACGCACCGATGACCACACCCGCCCTGTCGGTGGTGATCCCGGCCTACAACGAGGCCGCCTACCTTCCCCGCTACCTCCCCTCCGTGCTCGCCTCGCTCGCCCGCTGGGAGGAGGCCACGGGCCATACGGGGGAGGTGATCGTCGTCAACAACGCCAGCACCGACGCCACCGCCGACACGGCCGCCTCCTTCGGCGTCCGCGTCGTGACGGAGACCGTCCGCAGCATCGGCCGGGTCCGCAACACCGGAGCGACCTCCGCCCGCGGCGAACGGCTGTTCTTCACCGACGCCGACGTAGCCCTTCCCCTGGAGGCGGTCACCGCAGCTGCAGCCGCCATGAACGCCGGAGCCGTCGGCGGAGCCATCCCGCCGCTCTACACGCCCGAACGTCTCGGCGCCCGCCTGCTGTGCGCCTACTGGGACCACCACCGCACCCGGCGTGGGGGAGCCCAGGGCGTCAACCAGTTCTGCACCGCCGACGCCTTCCACCGCATCGGCGGGTACCGGGACGACCTGTTCATGAGCGAGGACGTGGAGTTCTTCTCCCGGCTCACCACACACGGCCAGGCCGTCGGCCGCCCCGTGACGATCCTCGACGAACTGCGCGTACGTCCGTCGACCCGCCGCTACGACCAGTGGTCGAGCCTGCGGATGCTCTGGTGGCAGAACCCCGTGACCGCCCGTCTGCGCCTCCGGTCGCCCCGTAAGTGGCGCCACTGGTACGAGACCACCGTGCGATGACGAAGGAGTCCCCTGTGCGCCCGCCCTTGCCCGTGCCGGACGGCCACGGCATCTACACCTTCCCCGACGACCTCCACCGCGCCCACCAGGAGCACACCCGGCAGCTCGCCGACCGCCACCACGCCCACGACCACCACGTCCTGGAGGTGACCGCACCTCACACCCGCGTCCCTTACTACATCGAGGCCCGCGCCCCCGCCGGCCGCCCGGTCCTCGTCGTCGAACCCCACCACGACGACTTCGCCCTGTCCGCCTCCGGCACCTTCCTCGTTCGCCCCCGACCGCTCACCGTCGTGACCGTCTTCACCCGCTCCCGCAGCGTTCACCCCGCCCTGGAGACCACGTACACCGACATCGAGGCGGTGTCTGGACTGCGCGACCGCGAGGGTGCCACCGCGCTCGCACCGTTCGGCGCCCGCCGGTACGTCCTCGGCCACAAGGACGCCGACCCTCCGTACCGGCCCTACGCCCCCGAGAGACTCGACCGGATCACGGAGGAACTCCACCGGATCGCCGCCGCCCACTCCGGCGCCGAACTCCTCGCGCCCGCCGCCGTCACCCGCCACCCCGACCACCTCCTCGTCCACGAGGCGGCCGTTCGTCTCGGGTGCCGCTGGTTCTGGGAGGACCTCGCCTTCTGGTCCACGTATGCGCTCGCCGGCTGCGACCAGCACCTCTTCCGTACGCGTACGGGGGCGACGATGCGACCCGAGCCGGTTGACATCACCGACGTGGTCTTGGACAAGGTCACCGTCCTGCGCATGCACGGCTCCCAGATGCACCCGGCCCGGAAGATGTACCGGCCGATCCGGCACGCCTTCACCACGGCCGCCGACCTCGTCGACCTCCCCGACCCACCCGACCTCTACGCCGAACGCTTCTACCGAACGGAGCCGTCGTGCTGATCGTCGCCCTAGAGGGGCCTTCGTACGCCGGGAAGTCCACGGCGATACGCCACCTGCGCCGCACCGCCCTCGGCACCCGGGCGTTCGTCTCCGACTGCTACATCAAGCACATCAGCCACCGCGACGACATCCCCCCGGCCCGCACCGCCTCTGCGGCTACTCAACTCGGCGCCTTCGAGAGGTTCATGGAGATCGAGACCACCAGAGTCTCCGAGGCCGCTGCGAGCGGCAGACGCCTGGTGATCCTCGACCGTTCCGTGGACACGCTCCTCGCCCACGCGTACGCCTTGGACGCCCTGTTCGGGTACGGCGTCCACCACCAGCTCCACCAACGACTCCAGGCACTCCCGTTCCTCCGGCCCGACTACACCCTCTACCTCGACGTTCCGGCCGAATCCCTCCACCTGCGGCGCAAGGCCGCCGGGCATACGGCTGCCGAGTCCGACTACTTCCTCCACGAACCCGCCTTCCTGGACCACGCCCACGACTACTTCGTCCACACGGCCCGACAACCCGTGACACGAGAACTCACCGTCCTGGACGCGGCCGCCGACCCGGACGACGTCGCCCAGGCCGTAGAAGCCCTCGTCTCCTTCTGGGCCAGGTGATCGCCGGTGCCCACCGCCCTCTTCGCCTGGCGCCGCACCCCGCCCCCGTTCCTCATCGGCGGCGCCGAGGTCACCCAGCAACTCCTCGCAGAAGAATTCGCCGCCTCGGGCTGGCACGTCACCTACCTCGGGTCGCACGAAGCCCCCTGGAACGGGAGGACCCAGCTCCCGGAAATGCGCGCCCACCTGGACCTGCATCGTGTCCCGTACGACGAGGAGGCGGGCGCCCTGCACTACCGGTGGAACGGGGTCGCGTGCTCCGCGTTGACGCAGAACAACGTGGAGCACGCGTTCGGGAGCCTGCTGAGCACGCTCCGTCCCGACGTCGCCTTCACCTCGCAGGAGGGCTCGGCACAACTGGCCGCGCAGGCCCGACCGACCGTGCTCGTCGCCGGCCTGCTGCACTCCGTCTCCACCACGGGCCTGGGCGTCCTCGCCGGCCGACCCCACTACGGCCTCGCCGTGTCGGAGTTCGTCCGGTCCCGCGCACCTCACGCCGCGGGAACCCGCCTTGCCGTGATGTATCCGCCGTTCGCTCCACCTGGGCCGAGCACGGACGAGATCCGCTCCGCGTCCGTACTGATGATCAATCCCATCCCGGCCAAGGGCTCGGATCTACTCCATCAGCTCATCCGCCTCATGCCGAAACAGCACTTCACCCTGGTCGAAGGCTGGTGGGACACGGCCGCCGACTTCGCCGCCCACCCGAACGTGACGTACGTGCCCCGCGTGTACGACATGGCGCCCCTGTACCGAAGCCACCGCCTGCTGCTGGTCCCGTCCGTCGTAGAGGACGCCTTCCCTCGCGTGATCATCGAGGCCGCGCTGCATGGGACCCCAAGCATCGGAACCGACCGGGGCGGCATCCCCGAAGCAATCGGCGAACCCGGGATCGTCCTGCCCGGCACTGCCGGTCCCGAGACATGGGTGCGGGCGATCCGGAACGCCGACTGTGAGGCGCTAGGAACGAAGGCCCTGCGCCGGGCGGCCCGATTCACGCGACCGCGCCTCCCCGAACTCCAGGAGCTCGGTATCCAGAGCTAGGCAGTCCCGGCGAACGCCTGCTCCACCGTGTCGAGCCGCTCCGTCCACCAGTGAAGGAGCGCCTCGTCGGCAAGGAACAGGTCGTCGCAGGAGCGGTCGCCCCGGTCGTAATGGAATTCGAGCTGCCAGAAGTCCGTCATCCGCTTCCACCACAGCCGCCGAGCGGCGTCGACCAGCGCGGCCGGTTCCAGCGGGATCACCGACCGGTAGCCGGTCATGAACGCCGACACCCGGTCCAGGTGGAACACGCCCTGCACACCGAACTGCACCTGCGCCGTGCGCACGACTTCCTCCGCATACGGACGGATGCCCAGCCGGTCCCAATCCAGGATCGCCACCAGCTCACCACCTGCCCAGAGGAGGTTCCGGTACTGTAAGTCACCGTGCGTCCACCCGTGCGGTCCCATAGGAACGTCGCCCTCGGGGCTCAGGTGGGCGTGCTTGTCGAGAAGGAGCTTGCGCTCTCGGAGGGCAGTGGACACAGCCATGTCGAAGGCGTCATCGGCGCTCCGGGCCGACACCACTTCGGCAAACCGATCGGCCTTCTGCACGGCTCGCCCGGCCTCGGTCGCCTCCGCGGCGACCGAGGCCGGTACGGCCGGCAGTCCTGCGCCTTCGGCGGCGCGGTCCAGCGCCGCATGGAGCCGTGCGAGATGTGCGCCGAGTTCGGACACCTGCGGCAAGGACAGGTCGATTCCGCGCACGTGTTCCCCGTCCGACCAGGGGAACAGACAGTAGCCGCTACCGCCGACTTCGGCGATCACGTCGCCCGAAACGGTGGGCAGCGGAGCACATGCAGGGACCCCGCGCGAAACGAGGACAGGTAGGACCGCGAGATTACGCCGCAGCCGGTCGATCTGCACGTCCGTGACCCGCTTGAGGGCGTACCTCCCGACCGAAGTGTCCAGCCGCCAGTTCACGTTCATCAGGCCGTCGACCAGATGCCGTCGATCCAGCACCTCGCCGATGTCGAACGCCTCGACCAGCGCGGCAAGATCGCCTACGGGAATGTGCGTCCTGTCCGCCACGTTCGCGTCGGTCACCCCGACGACGATACGGGAGTCGGCTGCCCAGGCGCACAAGGATCACTGAGCTGCTACTGCGGGTCCGGGCGCCTACGACGGGAGACGCCCGGACCATCGTGATCAACGCCGTCGTACGTGTGGCTGCTGCGGTGCAGTGGTCGGTTCGGCCACCGGCAGGTGGGCCGGGGTGCCGGGGCGTCGTGTGGTGCTGCGGGCCATGGCTGCTTGGGCGCGGGGGCTGGGGGTGTGGCGTTGGCCGAGGCGGTGGATGCGCCAGGACAGGGTGCGGGCGGGGGCCGGTGGTGGTGAGACGGTGGCGCGTGGATGCAGGAGCCTTCCAAGGCGCCGGAAGGCTCCTGCATCGAAGGGAATGCCCTTCAGTTCGCCACTGTGGGCGGCGCGGTCAGGTCATCTTCCACAGCAACCAGCTCGGCGATCTTGACGGCAATGTCTGCCATTGAATCATCCGCCGTATTCAACCCGTTTCGGGAGGCGAGCAAGGGGCTGACCTTGCGGAGTTCGTCGTAAGTCGTCTCGTGCACCACAGGGATCAGCAGGTCACGTGCAAGGAGCTCCGAGAGCTCCTTGTCAGAGACACCACGGCTGTCAACGCGCTTCAGTAGCGCAGGGGTGACCAGGACGAGACCCGTCCGCGACTTCGCCAGGCCCCTGTCGATTTCCCGCATGAACGGTTGGCCGAGCACAATGTCCTTCTCGCTGAACCAGACCGATACGCCTTCTACTCCCAGCAGGTCGTGCAACTCCGTAGCAGCACCGCGCCGGTCATCCCACGCGTGGCAGAGGAAGACGTCACAGAGGTCTGGCTCCTGACGAGCGCGCAACTCGACGGTACGGCGAACGGGATTCAGCGCCCGCACCTCGGCAGGCGTGTAAGTCACGGAGGAAGTGCTCGGCGACCAACTCGGTCGCGTTCCACCTCTGATAGACCCATTCCCACTGCTCGCGCCGCCACCACTACTGCCTCGCGGCGTGTAGTCCGGCTGTGGGTAGTAGGGCCGGGGCGATGAGTACCCGTAGCGTCCGCTGCGGCACGCAGGACACGCCGCAGCCGCGCTGGCAGTCCGATGACCCCGGACCGGGGCCGTACAAAGACTCATAACCACACGGTAGTCCACGCGCCCCTTGGAGCCACTTCTTTTACATGTAGCCCAGGGTTGCTGACATATCCAGCGAGTTGCGATTCCCCGAAGGGTAGATACGGTCGAGTCCGGTCGCGTGCACCGCCACCGCCTGCTCGCCCGCGGTCAATGGACCTTGGTGTGGGGCAGCGTCGATACCGAAGCCGCCAGGAACCGGCAGCGGACTGCACGCCAAGGACAAAGGACATCTGCCGCGCTCCGTGGCAGGCCCTCCCCTCACGCATCGCTCACGCACGAGGCCGGAAACGACGAAGCGCCCCGGCCAGCCGAAGCTGGTCGAGGCGCTAAGTAGCAGGTCAGAGGGGTTCCCTCCTCCTGCTGTCGGTAGGCCGTGTGGGACTCGAACCCACAACCAACGGATTAAAAGTCCGCTGCTCTGACCAATTGAGCTAACGGCCCCTGCAACATCACCCATGAGCATAGCCCGCCCGGTCCCGTCAGCCGATCCGGTATCCGCCTTGGGCCCTGTCACGCCCCCGTCGTGTCCCTTTCGCGCCGGGATGCGGCTTGGGTGCGGCTTGGGTGCGGCTTGGGTGCGTCCAAGATAAGCCCTAGGTGTGCCGTTGGTTGCGGCCCCCGGCCGACGCCCCTGCCGACGCCCTCGGCACGAGCCGGCCAGGGGCGTGAGGGCACTCCCGGGAACAGCAACAGGGCCCGTACGTCACCGAGTCGGTTCGGTGGCGTACGGGCCCTGCCGGTCTGTCAGGCGGACCTGCTCAGCCGGTGGTCACCAGCTGGGCCGTGGTCAGCCGTTGCGCTTCCAGCGCGGCTTGTCGTCGCGGCGGCCGAAGGAACCGGTGTTGGTGCCGGTGTTGGCGCCGCGGTGGTCGTCACGACGGCCGGTCGGGCGGTCGGTGCCACCCGAGCGGAAGCCGCCCGCGGGGCGGTCGTCGCGGCGGTCACGGTTGAACGGGCGGTCGCTGCCGCCGGAGCGGAAGCCGCCCGAGGGGCGCTCGTCGCGGCGGTCACGGTTGAACGAGGGGCGGTCGTTGTCCCTGCGCTCGAACGGACGGCCACCACGGTCGTCACGACGGTCACCACCCGAGCGGAAACCACCCGCGGGACGGTCACCACCCGAGCGGAAGCCGCCCGAGGGGCGCTCGTCGCGGCGGTCACGGTTGAAGGAGGGGCGGTCGTTGTCCCTGCGCTCGAACGGACGGCCACCACGGTCGTCACGACGGTCACCACCCGAGCGGAAACCACCCGAGGGACGGTCGTCGCGGCGGTCACGGTTGAACGACGGGCGGTCGTTGTCCCTGCGCTCGAACGGACGGCCACCACGGTCGTCACGACGGTCACCACCGGAGCGGAAACCACCGGACGGGCGGTCGTCGCGGCGGTCGTTGCCGCCGCGGTAGCCACCGCGGTTGTCGCGGCGCTCGTAGTTGCCCCGCTCGTCGCGGCGCTGCTCGTCACGGGCGGCCGGCTGCTCCGGCACGGACACGGCGGCCACCAGGGCGGCCTCCGCCTCGGCGGCGGCCTCGGCCACCGCCGCCTCCGGGTCGTCGCCCCGCTCGCGCGCGGCACGGGCGACCAGGCGGTCGGCCTCCTCGCGCAGCTCGACGGCGCGGCGCTGGACCCGCTCCAGCTGCTTCGTCAGGTCGGCGGCCTCGCGCTCGGCCTGCTTGGCGGCGTTGTTCGCGGAGTCGGCCTGGACCTCGGTGAGCGAACGGGCGCCGGTGATCTCGGCGACCTCCGGCTCGAAGACGCCCGCGCCCTGGACGATGTGGCGCGAGGCGTCGACGCCCGCGTCCTCCATCAGGCGGAAGATCTGGCGGCGCTGGTGCGGAAGCGCCAGCGAGACGACGACACCGGACTTGCCGGCACGGGCGGTACGGCCCGAGCGGTGCAGGTAGTCCTTGTGGTCACCGGCCGGGTCCACGTTCAGGACCAGGTCGATGCCGTCCACGTGGATACCGCGGGCGGCCACGTCGGTAGCGACGAGCGCGTTGACGTAACCCTTCTTGAAGTCCTCCAGGACCCGCGTACGGGCGCCCTGGGTCATGCCGCCGTGCAGCGCGTCGGCCTTCACGCCGGACTCGATGAGCTGCTCGGCGATGCGGTCGGCGCCCAGCTGGGTGCGGACGAAGATGATCGTGCGGCCCTTGCGGGCGGCGATGGCGGCCGTGACCGGCGCCTTGTCCTTCGGCTTCACGACGAGGACGTGGTGCGACATGGTCGTGACGTTGCCCTGGGCGCTGTCGACCTCGTGCGTCACCGGGTTGGAGAGGTAGCGCTTGACCAGCGTGCTGATCTCGTTCTCCATGGTGGCGGAGAAGAGCATCCGCTGGCCGCCGCCGGGGATCTGGTCGAGCAGCTCGGTGACCTCGGGCAGGAAGCCCAGGTCCGACATCTGGTCGGCCTCGTCGAGGACGGCGACCTGGACGTTCTCGAGCGAGCAGGCGCCGCGGTTGATGATGTCGCGCAGGCGGCCCGGGGTGGCGACGAGGACGTCGACACCGCGCTCCAGCGCGTAGATCTGGTTGCCCATCGACGTGCCACCGCAGACGACCTTCATCTTGAGGCCGAGCACGTCGCCGTAAGGCTGCAGCGCGTCCGCGACCTGCATCGCGAGCTCACGGGTCGGGGTGAGGATGATGCCGCGCGGCTTCTTCTTCTCGGTGCTGCCACCGGAGAGCGATGCCAGCAGCGGCAGACCGAAGGAGAGCGTCTTGCCGGAACCCGTACGGCCGCGGCCGAGGATGTCCTTGCCGGCCAGGGCGTCCGGGATGGTCGCCGCCTGGATCGGGAAGGGGGCGGTCACACCGTTCTGCGCGAGCTTGCGGACGATGCCCTCGGGCAGGCCCAGGCCGCCGAAGGTGACGGTCGGCTCGGCGTCGGCCTCGGGGGCCGCGTCGGTCTCGTCGGCCTGCTCGGCGGAGGCCTCGATCTCGGCCTCGGTCTCGGTCTCGGCGGGAGCCTCGGTCTCGGCGGGAGCCTCGGCCGGCTGGTCCGCGATGAAGTCGGCGACGGACTTCTCGGCCGCCTTCTGGGCCACCGGAGCCTTCTCGGCTGCGGCGGCGGCGCCGGCGGGGGCCTCGGTCACAGCGGCCTCGACGAGCTCGGTGAGCTCGTCGTTGTCGATGTTCTCGGGCATGACGGTGCGGTCAGAACTGGAAATTGACATGCGAAATGCGAAACCTTCCGGAGTCTCGGCACGCGCCCGTAACTCCGTGATTCGCAATTTCGACCGCCTCAATGCGGTCCAGCCACGGCAAGGGAGAGTACGCGCCACACGGCGCTCTTCTGTGTCGGCGCCGGGCAATGGGATCAAACGATCTACTACCATACGCACTCTCACCCACATCGCGCAACCCGGCCCCTCCTGGCACCCCGCTATACCGGCCTCACCTGCGGTGATGCCTCCGGAGTCCGCCACGGGCGCGCCTCATCGGCACCGCCCATCGACTGCGTCCGCAGCTGCGCGGCGGGCGACGCGGAGGGGGGCGGCTCGGGCGGCTGGGTGGGTTCCGGCTCGGGTTCCGGGTCCGGGGCGGGGGTGGGCGGCGGGGCGGGCGGCTCCGGGACGACCGGCGGCGGCTCCCCCGGGCCCGGCGTGGAGGGCGTGGGGGCAGGCGGGTGGCCGGGGCGCGAGGGCTGCGGGGCGCCGGGGACGGGGCGCGGGCCCTTGGGTGTGACCGACGGCACAGCGCCGGACGCGCCCGGCCTCGGCTTCTTCCCCGACTTCTTCTTCCGGTCGGCGTCCGAGTGGGGGTGGGCGTCGTCGCCCCGGTGTCCGGCCTCACCGGTTCCGGGCACCGTCTCCCCGTTCGGCTGGACGGCCTGGCCCTTCGGGTCGGCGGAGCGTGAGGGCCTCGGCCCGGCGGCGTCGTCGCCGACGCTCATACAGCCGGTGGACGCGGCGATCGTCAGCGCGGTGACGGCTGCCCAACGGGCAGGGACGGACAACTGGCGCACGGGTGGCACCTCCGGGGCGGGGCGAGCGGGAGACGGAGAAGCGGGGGCGGAGCGAGCCGTACGGCACGGAGCACGCCGTACGCGGTGTAGCGGGCCGTACGGCACGGAGCACGCCGTACGCGGTGGTGTCGTGCTGTGCCCAACTCCCCGGACCCCGCAGGAGACACGCCCGAAACACCGTCCGCCCCCACCGGGCCGTGTCACCCGTCCCCGAACCCGCCCGGCGAGCCCCGCCCCCCGGCGCGCGCCGGACCGGACCGCGAGCCCCTCGCCCTACGCCCCGAACCCGCCCGCCAGCTCCGCCCCGAGGAACACCGCCCCCAGCCCCACCAGCAGCGACGCCACCAGGTTGGCCGCGGCCAGGAAGGCCCGGCCCGTCTCGGCCAGGCGCAGGGTCTCGTACGAGAACGTCGAGTACGTCGTCAGCGCCCCGCACAGCCCCGTCGCCAGCAGGGCGTACGCCGGCGCGGAGACCGCCGCCCCCGTCAGCACCCCGAGCACCAGGCTGCCCGCCGCGTTGGCCGTGAACGTGCCCCAGGGGAAGACGTACGCGACGCCCGCCCCCTGGTGCGCCTGCACCGCCCGGTCCGTCAGATAGCGCAGCGGCGCGCCGACCGCCCCGCCGACCACCACCAGCAGCCAGTTCACGCGCCCCGCCCCCGCTCCAGGGACCGCGCGTCCCGGCTCAGCAGCCGCCGCGTCGCCACCGCCCCGGCCCATACGGCGGCCAGCGCCGCCACGGCCGTCGCCGCCAGGTACGCGACCGCCACCGCGAGCTCCTGACGCACCAGCAGGCCCGAGACGTCGGCCGCGTACGTCGAGAAGGTCGTGAACCCGCCGAGCACACCGACCCCGAGGAAGGGCCGGACCAGCGGGTGGGTCACCCGGCCCCGCTCGGCGGTCAGCACCATCAGGACGCCGATCAGGGCGCACCCGCTCACGTTGACGGCGAACACCGTCCACGGGAAGCCGCCTTCGGCGGCGGGCCGGAGCACCAGGGCCCCGTACCGCGCGAGAGCGCCGAGCGCACCGCCCGCGGCGACCGCGCCCAGCACTCGCGCCTGCGGGGCGGCGGGCGCTCCGGGCGGCGGTCCGGGCGGCGGGAGAGCCGGCGCCGCGTCGCTCACCCGTAGCCCAGGGCGTGCAGCCGCTCGTCGTCGATGCCGAAGTGGTGAGCGATCTCGTGGACCACGGTGATCTCGGTCTCGGCCACGACGTCCTCGTGGGACTCGCACATCCGCAGGGTCGGGCCGCGGTAGATGGTGATCCGGTCCGGCAGCACCCCGGCGTACCACTCCCCGCGCTCGGTGAGCGGGGTGCCCTCGTAGAGCCCGAGCAGGTCGGGGTCGCCGGGCTCCGGTTCGTCCTCGACGAAGACCGCCACGTTGTCCATCAGCCGCATCAGCTCCGGCGGAATCCGGTCCAGAGCCTGGCTCACCAGCTCTTCGAACTGCTCCCGCGTCATCTCCAGCACCCCGCCATTGTCACGTACCGGGGCCCGCGGCGGGCAGATGGCAGCCGCCCTTGATCCACCCCCGCGGCCGACACACCGCATGGCCGGGGCCGTACCGGGGCATACGGGCCCAATGGTCCGCGCCCCGTTCCGTGCCGCAGCCGACCGCGTCCGGCACCGCCTCACCCAGCTCATCCGCCCGAAGTCCCCGACCCGCAACACCGCCGGTGGTCCCGTCGACCAGGGACTCCGTACGGACTCCGGCTCCGGTGAACGCCCCGGCACCCGCACGCGCTCCAGCACCCGCACGCGCTCCGGCGCACAACCCGTCCCCGGCGACCTGACGGGCACCGCCCCCAAGCCGTACGTACGCGCCCTCGGCATGCTCGCCGTCGTCGTCCTCGGGGCCTGGCTCGGGCTGCTGGCCGTGGGGTCCATCCGTACGCCGGTCGGCCCCATGGACACCAACATGACCCTGCGCCCGTCCCTCACCGGCGGCAGCAGGATCAACGTGTCCCCGCTCGGCGCGCTGGAGCTGGACTCGCACATCGCCCCGCTCCGCCTGGACGTGGACGTGGACCGCCTCGACCCCGTGCGCTCGCAGGCCCTGGTGGACCAGCCGGAACGGTTCTCCGGCCTCCAGGACGAGGTCACCCGGGACGTCGCCGCCGGTACCAAGGAGCTGGCCGTGCGCTCCTGCGTCGCCGTGATCTCCGGGGCCACCGTGCTCGGCCTCGTCGTCTACCGCCGCCCGCGCCGCGCCCTGGCCGCCGGCGGTCTGGCCCTGACCCTGCTGGCCGCCTCGGGCGTCAGCGCGTACGCCACCTGGAACCCGAAGTCCGTCCTGGAGCCCAAGTTCTCCGGGCTGCTCTCCAGCGCACCGTCCCTGGTCGGTGACGCCCGCTCGATCGTCACCGAGTTCGACATCTACCAGCAGGAACTGGCCCGCCTGGTCACCAACGTCACCCGGCTGTACGACGCGACCTCCACGCTTCCCGTCTACCAGCCGGACCCCGGGACCATCCGCGCCCTGCACGTCTCCGACATCCACCTGAACCCGGCGGCCTGGCACATCATCGCCTCGCTCGTCGAGCAGTACGAGATCGACGTGATCATCGACTCCGGCGACACGATGGACCACGGCTCCGCCGCCGAGAACGGCTTCCTGGACCCGATCCGCGACCTCGGGGCGCCGTACGTCTGGGTGCGCGGCAACCACGACTCGATGGTCACGCAGGAGTACCTGGAGAAGTTCGGCAACGTCCGCGTCCTGGACGACGGCCGGGCCGTGAACGTGGCCGGGCTGCGGATCGCCGGCACCGGCGACGCCCAGTTCACCCCGGACCGCTCCAAGCCGGTCGGCGGCAAGGCGGCCGCCCAGCTGGAGGGGGCGCGCCTGGCATCCGCCCTCCGTGACCAGGAACAGGCCGGCACCCCGGTCGACATCGCGGTCGCCCATGACCCGAACACCGCCCGGCAGACCGAAGGCACGGTTCCGCTGGTCCTCGCGGGCCACCTCCACAAGCGGATCAACGAACAGCTCAAGGGCGGTACGCGGCTGAAGGTCGAGGGCTCCACGGGCGGTGGCGGGCTGCGCGCGGTGCAGAACGACAAGCCGGAGAAGGTGCGCGCCTCGGTGCTCTACCTGGACCGCTCGACCCGTCGGCTCCAGGCCTGGGACGAGATCACGCTGGGCGGTCTCGGGCTGACGACCGCCGAGGTCAGCCGCCATCTTCCGGAGGAGAACCTGAAGAAGGACACCCCCTCCTCCCCGGCCCCCACCCCGTCCTCGAAGCCCTCCCCGACCGGCTCTCCGACGCGGCCGACGCCCACGCCGTAAACCGTTTTGGCGATAGCTCCACCCATCCCATATGCTTCTCACGTCCCCGACGCGCTGCAAAGCGAACAGGCGGGCCAATAGCCCTCATCGTCTAGTGGCCCAGGACGCCGCCCTTTCAAGGCGGTAGCACGGGTTCGAATCCCGTTGGGGGCACGTTTTACCGTGTGCGAGACTTGTTTCGCACATTGCTTGGTCCTGTGGAGCAGTTTGGAGTGCTCGCCACCCTGTCAAGGTGGAGGCCGCGGGTTCAAATCCCGTCAGGACCGCTGCAGCCCCAGCGGCTGCGTGGCTGGGTAGCTCAGTTGGTACGAGCGATCGCCTGAAAAGCGATAGGTCGCCGGTTCGATCCCGGCCCCAGCCACCTCCCGAGATCGTCCCGGGCAGCATGCTGCCCGGGACGATCTCGTTGCCTGCCCGAGCAAAGGCCGCCCCTGGCCGCAATCGGGCTTCACGTGCTGACACGGTGCTGACGTGTCAGCACCTGGCCGCCGCGGTTCCGGGCTGCCGAGACTTCCTTCTCCCGCGCAGAACCCGTGCTACTTCAATTGCGGCACATGCCGCCCTGCCAGACCAAAGCAGGGTGGCGGTGGGCCGGGGCACGAGTGGTCTGCTCTGAGAAGGCGGTCTGACGACTGGTACCGGACACGAGGACGGCCGTGGCTACCAGGCAGTGCCCTCGGCCAGGAGGTCAGCGCACACAGCGCCTCCGCGCAATCTTCGCGAACTCAGCCAGGGAAGGGCGGCACCTCGCTGCTGATCTTCGCCCCGGGCTCTGGTTACGTTCCGAAGATCAGCTATAGCCCGCAACGGCGGCTTCCGTACAGCAGTGCCACGGGAAGCGTCAGCGTGCTGAGCTGTCAGAGCCCTCCGGCATGATTGACACATCCGAGAGACAGGATGTCGTCGTATGAGCGTGGAGCTCCTCAAGCGGGCCGAAAAGCGCCGCAGGACTGCCTTGGCCGGACTCGATGTCGAAGAGCAGGCGCAGCGCGGCCAGTACTTCACACCGCACCTCGCGGCTCAGATCATCGCTGGGCTGCCGCACGTCGTCGAGCTCGAGAGCATGAGAGTGCTCGACCCTGGGGCCGGCAGCGGGATCCTGTCAGCAGCTCTCGTCGATCGGCTCCGCGTTGATCGCCCTGGCCTGCCCGTCCACATCGTCGCTGTCGAGAACGACGCCGCCCTCCACCCTGCACTGGTAGAAACTCTGGACGACCTCGAGACGGTCGAAGGCGTTACCACGGAGCTCGTCGCCGCAGACTTCCTGGGCTGGGCGCTAACCACCGACGAGCGCTTCGACCTGGTCATCCAGAACCCGCCCTACGCGAAGCTCCGCACCGGGAGCGAGTCCCAGAACCTTCTGCGCAGCGCGAAGATCATCGTGCCGAACATCTACGCGGCATTCCTTGACCTTGGCTTGCAGTTGCTCGTCGACGGTGGCCAGCAAGTCGCCATCACCCCTCGCTCCTGGATGAACGGCCCCTACTACGCGGCGTTCCGCAGGAGGTTCGTGGGCGCGGCAGGCATCGACGCGATCCATACCTTCGAGAGCCGCTCAAAGGTCTTCGGGGATACCGGCGTGCTCCAGGAATCCATCGTGGTCTCGGCGACACGCGGCCGCACCCCGGACAACGTCGTCGTCCATACCTCGCACGATCACAACAGCACGCCGTCCTCTCGTATGGTCGCCTACGGGGACATCGTGACCCCCGACTTCATTCATGTTCCTGCGACCGAGCGCGACGCGCAGGCCGTCGCGTGGATGAGCACCCACGCCCGCCACACGTTGGCCGATCTCGGACTGACGGTCTCGACCGGCCGGGTAGTCGACTTCCGCTCCCGCGAGATGCTGCACCACGAGCACATCCGCGGTGCAGTGCCCATGATCAATGCCACGCACATCCGTGGTGGGGTCACGCAGCACCCCATCGGCGCAAAGAAGCCGGAATGGTTCCACGCCGAGCCAGCCGACGCGGCCAAGCTGCTAGTGCCTGGCGGAGACTACGTACTGATCAAGCGCTTCTCTGCCAAGGAGGAGCGCCGACGCGTCGTGAGCGCTGTCTGGCGGTCGGAGGGCGAGGTCGCCTTCGACAACAAGCTCAACTACATCCACCAAGACGGCCACGGCCTGGCAGCCGAAGTCGCCGATGGTCTGTCAGTCTTCCTGAACTCGACACAACTCGACAGCTACTTCCGCGTCTTCTCCGGCCACACGCAGGTGAATGCGACCGATCTGCGACAGATGCGCTTCCCCTCGCTCGACCAGCTGCGGGAACTAGCGGCGGTAACCTCGCGCGACCAGCTGGAGATCGACGCTGCGGTGGAAGCCGTTCTCGCGCCGACGGAGGTAAAGGCATGACACGGCTCGACGAGGCCAAAGAAATCCTCAAGGCCTTCGGCTTTGACAAGGGACGCTCCAACGACCGCAGCGGACGCGCACTGCTGGCCCTTGCTCAGCTGAAGGAAGACTCCTCGTGGGCCGATGCAACGAACAAGATGCTCGGTGTCCGCGCAATTCTCGACTGGATTCGCGACCAGCTCGGGCACGAGATCGCCGAGAACACGCGCGAGACCTACCGGCGACAGACGCTGCACCAGTTCCGCGATGCCGGATTCGTCATCTACAACGATGACAACCCCGGCCGCCCGACGAACTCAAGCGCCAACAACTACCGCCTCAACCCCAAGGCACTCGAGGCCATCAGACTCCACGGCACGCCCGCGTTCGCCGACGCGGTCCAGGAGTATCTCGCCGCGGCTCCGGGCCTGCTGTCGATGTATCAGGCCGCACGCACCCTGACCCGCATCCCCGTGACGCTCCCCGGCGGAAAGGAACTCTCGCTCGGAGGCGGTGGTCAGAACGTTCTGATCAAGCAGATGATCAACGACTTCTGCGGGTATTTCGTGCCCGGCGGCAAGGTGCTCTACATCGGTGACGCCGACGAGAAGCTCATGCACTTCGACGAGCAGAAGCTCGCATCGCTCGGCGTCTCGGTCGACACGCATGGCAAGCTGCCTGACCTCGTTGTCTACCAGGAGGAGAAGAACTGGCTTTTCCTGATGGAAGCCGCCTCGACGCATGGACCTGTCGATGCCAAGCGTCATGGTGAGCTCCAGGCGCTGTTCGCCGGATCGACGGCCGGCCTGGTCTACGTGTCCTGTTTCCCTGATCGGCCGACGATGCGCAAGTTTCTCGCCGATCTCGCGTGGGAGACCGAAGCGTGGTGCGCGTCGGACCCAACGCACATGATCCACCTCAACGGCGAACGGTTCCTCGGACCTTACGCCTAGGCAGAGGTCACATCTTCAGGCATCTTCGAACGACACTGAGCTCCCGTGGTCCCGTCGATCACAGGGCCACAGCACTTATGGGCTACGCGAGCGGCCCATGCCACAAGTAACGGCGACACGGTGAAGTTCCGGCGTGGAGGGGCGACCAGCTCAGGTAAGAAGTCGTCCCCGCGGGAGAAAACGATGACAAACGATCCTCTGAACCTCGACGAGGCCGGCGAGTGGGCTGGCCTGTGGTGGCTGCCCGATGCCCCTGACGAGCAGGTCCCGGGAGTGCTCCGGTATGCCCCCGAGGGGGGCCTCTCGCTCTCGTTGATCGGCGCTTTCGAGGATCGCATCACCTCGCATCCTGCTCCTGGGGTAACCGTGTACCACGAGGGCGCCAGGACGTGGGACGTCATCCATGGCGCCGCCGAGCAGCGCGAGATTACCCTCGTCGGCTGCGTCCCCAAGGGCGGGAAGCGGACCCTGTTCGCGCGAGTGAAGAGCCCGGACAAGCAGACCGTGGCGGCGATGATCGCGATCATCGGCGCGCATGTCAGCGGCGAGGAGGACGCTGCATTCTCCGCGGCCGAGGTCTCGGTAGAGGACCTCGGGCTCTGGGCGTCGTCGTCCGTGTTCAGAGGCTTCCTCGGCGCTCCAGACGGCAAGATCGACGGGACCGGGAGTATCTCCGTGGAGCCGGTCGAGGCGCAGTCGGTCGTGGTTGATGAGACCGAGTTCCGCCTTGAGCACCGCCATACTCTGCCGTTCTTCGACGAGCGCAGGGGCGGGACCGTGGGGCGTATGCGGGACGCGACGTTCGTGCGAGCTGTCCCGGCAGCTCCGTTCTCCGTGAGCGCAGCGCGGGCGACGGCGAGCCTCGTACAGGACTTGATCGCCCTCGCGATGAACCGTGCAGCTGGCGTGATCTGGCTCCGGCTGCAAGTGACCGGGACGAACGGTCGCCTTGCGCCGCGTCACCATGCGGACGTGCTCTACTCACCCGCCGCGCTCGGCCAACATGATGCCAAGGCCGCCGACCCAAACCGCGCGTTCTTCACCTGTGCGTCGCTTCCGTTCGAGGAGGTCGTGCCCCGCTGGTGCGAGGCGCACGGCCGGCTGAAGGCGGCGACCAACATGATCCTGGGCCTGCGCTACGCGCCGGCCAGCTTCGTCGAGAACAACCTCCTGACGACGGTGGGTGCTGCCGAGGTGCTGCACCGCGGCCTGCGCATCGATGAGAAGCCGTTTCCCAGAGCGGAATTCAAAAAGATGCGCGAGGCGATGCTCGCGCAGGTGCCAGAAGAGCATCGCGACCGGTTCCGGGGTGTGATCCGTAACGACCCGACGCTCCGAGACCGGCTCCACGCGCTCGCCGAGCGACCCGATCACGAAGCGATCGCGCTCCTCATGCCGGACATTGGCCATTGGGCTACGCGGACGACGCGGGCGCGCAACGACCTCGCGCACGAGGGCAGGACGCCGAATCACTCGTTCGAGGAACTGATCGCCGTCGTTAGGGTGACCACGGCGGTCGTGATCCTCAATGTGCTGCACGAGCTCAGGCTGCCGGCTGAGCGGCAGCGACAGATCGTGCAGGAGCACCCAGAGCTGAGGGCAACGTCACAGACTGCGCGCGAGTGGCTGTCAGCCCCGCAGCCCGGCTCCTGAGCGCGCCGTGGCCTTCTTGATCGTCCTGCGCCTCTTCCACAACGCGTACCGAGACCTCTGGCTCAGGACGATCTCGACTGTCAGGTCAGCTCAATAGCCCGGCCGAGCCGCTCATAGCGGGCAGCGTCGGTTGCCGCCCGGTCGTAGCGCATGGCTCCGGCAAGAGGATCACGGTCGACAGGGCGAGAATCAGAGGCGCCGGAGGGCACCGCGGCGACCTACGATTTGCAGTCACAACGTCACCCTGACCCTGTGCTGACATGTCAGCACAGGGTCAGGGTCGAGCAGGATCGAGCTGGGCTCAGAGGGATGCAGAAGGGTGCAATTTCCGGGCTCTCGCACATCTCCGCAGCTCAGCGAGGTAACGATTTCGGGTTCGAATCCCGTTGGGGGCACGTTTTACCGTGTGCGAGACTTGTTTCGCACATTGCTTGGTCCTGTGGAGCAGTTTGGAGTGCTCGCCACCCTGTCAAGGTGGAGGCCGCAGGTTCAAATCCCGTCAGGACCGCTGCAGCCCCAGCGGCTGCGTGGCTGGGTAGCTCAGTTGGTACGAGCGATCGCCTGAAAAGCGATAGGTCGCCGGTTCGATCCCGGCCCCAGCCACCTCTCGAAGGCCCCGTCCGGTGGACGGGGCCTTCGCCGTGTTCACACCCCCTTGCCCTCCTTCACCTCCGGCTCGCGTCGCCGCCAGGCCCGTACGCCCAGAGCCAGCAGCACCATCAGCACCACGGCCCCCAGCAGCACCGCGTCCGACACCCGTTCACCCAGCCTCTGCGCCCACTGCTCGACCGCGAACGAGGCGTCGACCCCCAGCAGTCCGGGCAGGGCGGTCGTCCCGTCGTAGACGAGGAAGAGGGCGCCGAGGCCGATGAAGAACAGGCCGGAGAGCAGCGATGTGGTGTGCAGCTCGAACCGGCCGAGCCGGACGGTCCTGCCCCGCAGCCAGGTACGGCGGCCGAGGTCGAACCGCTCCCAGAGCAGCGCCAGCACGAACAGCGGGACCGCCATGCCCAGCGCGTAGACCGCCAGCAGCAGACCCCCGTAGACCGGGCTGCCGCTGACCGCGGCCACGGTGAGGACGCTGCCGAGGATCGGGCCCGCGCAGAAGCCCGCGAGGCCGTAGACCGCGCCCAGGGCGTAGACGGAGAACGCCGTGGTGGGGCGGATGCGGCCGCTGAGCGCGGCGATGCGCCGGGAGGCGAAGCCGAGGCCGACGATCTGCGCGGCGCCGAGCACGATGATCAGCCAGCCCGCCCCCGTGACCAGCGCGTCGCGGTGGCCGTAGAAGAGCCGGCCCGCGTACGAACCTGCGGCGCCGAGCGGGACGAGGGTGGTGGCGAGCCCGGCGTAGAAGATGCCGGTACGGGCGAGCAGGCGCGAGGCGGAGTCGATGGAGTACGCGAAGAACGCCGGGAGCAGTAGCGCGCTGCACGGGCTGACCAGGGCGAGCAGCCCGCCGAGGAGGGCCGCGAAGTAGCCGATGTCCGCCGTCACTCGGCGGCGTCCCCGGTGGTACCTGCCTTGCCGGTGCTCCTCGCCTGTCCGGCGGCCGCCTCGATGGCCCGGGTGAACGTCTCCTTGGGCTGCGCCCCCGCGATCGGGCGGCCGTTGACCAGGAACGACGGGGTGGACGTGGCGCCGATCCCGTACGCCTGCTCCTGGTCCTTCGCGACGGCGGCGCGGGCGTCCGAGCCGTCCAGGTCCTTCATGAACCGGGCCAGGTCCTTGACCCCGGCCTCCTGCGCGAGGGCCTTGACCCGGTCCTTGGCGAACCCCTTCTCCTTCGCCCCTTCGGCGTAGGCGGCCCGGTGGAACTCCCAGAAGCGGCCCTGCTGTCCGGCGGCCCAGGCACCGCGTGCGGCGTTCTCGGACTCCTCGCCGAAGATCGGGAAGTTGCGCCACTCGATGCGCAGGGTCCCGTCCGCCACGTACTCCTTGATCAGTTCGGGCTCGGTGTCCCGGGCGAACTTGCCGCAGTAGCCGCACTTGAAGTCGGCGTACTCGATCAGGACGACGGGGGCGTCGGCGCGGCCGACCGCCAGCTTGTCGCCGACGTCGCGGCGAGCCAGCTTCGCCAGCTCGGGGTAGATGCCCTCCTGCGGGTCGGCGGAGACCTCGGCGGCCGGGGCGGACGTGTCCCGGGGGGAGTCGTCGGGGGCGGTGGCCCGGTAGGAGGCGAAGCCGAGGAGGCCTGCGGCGACGACGATCACGGCGCCGTAGGCGAGGGGCTTACGGGAGGAGGGCTGGGTCTTCTCGGTCGTGGACATGCGGCACTCCGTGCTGGTGGTGCGGGAGGGATGAGGGGGGTGCGGGCGGGGGCGGGTGGCCCGGCCTACACCCGCAGCACGGAGAGCTCGACGGGGGTCGGCGTGGCGGGGACCGGGGCCCGGACCCGTATCCCCGGCGGCGGCGCGGTCTCCGGGGCGCCCGTCGCGGCAGGCAGCCCCCAGGGGGCGAGGCCGGGGGCCTGGTCGTACGCGGCGCGGGCCCGGGTCGGGACGGCGGGCTCACCGTCGTGGTCGCCGGGCCTGCCGCAGCCCGGAACGCCGGGGTCCGTCTCGGCGGCGTCGACGACGGTGACGGCACCCCCGGCGGGGACCGCGACGCTGAACGCCATCCTCTTCGGCGTGGCAAGCGCGGGCACCTTGACGGCGAGCGCCTCCGTCTCCGGCCTGGCAAGCGCGGGGACCTTGACGGACAGCGCCTCCGTCTCCGGCCTGGCAAGCGCGGGGACCTTGACGGACAGCGCCTCCGTCTCCGGCCTGGCAAGCGCGGGGACCTTGACGGCGAGCGCCACCGTCTCCGGCCTGGCAAGCGCGGAGACCTTGACGGACAGCGCCTCCGTCTCCGGCGTAGGGGCGGCGGGGACCGCCAGCGTCTCCGGCGCGGCGGCGGAGACGGAAGCCGCACCCACCGGCCCGCACAGCAGCCCGATGACGACCCCGAGCAGGGCCGTCAGGCAGCACCACTGCGTACGGGACACGGGCCGGGCCTTTCTCACCAGGGGCTGAGCGTTCGACTGCCCGAAATGGTACGTGCCGTGACCACCCGCGCCACCTCGGTCACCGCTCGCGCGCGCCCCACCGCGTGACGCAGCCCGCGCGAAATGAGGTCGCCACTCCTTGGGCCCGGGTGAGATCCTGGGACCCGTATGTCTACTTCCTTCGCCGATCTCCAGTCCCAGCTCGGGCAGCTCTCGCTCCGTGACGCGAACCGGCTCGGCCGGCGCCTCGAAGGAGCGCGCCGCATCCGCAAGCCCGAGGCCCGCCAGTCCGTGTTGGACGAGATCGCCGCCGAGGCGGGCAAGGCGGCCGGCCGGCTCGCCGCCCGCGCGGCCCGGCTGCCGGCCCTGTCGTACCCGGAAGAGCTGCCGGTCAGCCAGAAGAAGGACGAGATCCTGGAGGCGATACGCGACCACCAGGTCGTGATCGTCGCCGGGGAGACCGGGTCCGGGAAGACCACGCAGATCCCCAAGATCTGTATGGAGCTGGGGCGTGGCGTCCGGGGCATGATCGGGCACACCCAGCCCCGCCGGATCGCCGCCCGCACGGTCGCGGAGCGGGTCGCGGACGAGCTGAGGACGCCGCTCGGCGAGACCGTCGGCTGGAAGGTCCGCTTCACCGACCAGGTGAACCCGGAGTCGACCTATCTGAAGCTGATGACGGACGGCATCCTGCTCGCCGAGATCCAGACGGACCGCGAGCTGCTGGCGTACGACACCATCATCATCGACGAGGCCCACGAGCGGTCGCTGAACATCGACTTCCTGCTCGGCTATCTGGCCCGGCTGCTGCCCAGGCGCCCGGACCTGAAGGTCGTCATCACCTCGGCGACCATCGACCCGGAGCGGTTCGCGCGCCACTTCGGCGAGGCGCCGATCGTGGAGGTCAGCGGACGGACGTACCCAGTGGAGGTCCGCTACCGCCCGCTGCTCGAAGAGGACAGCGAGGACTCCGACCGGGACCAGATCACCGCGATCTGCGACGCCGTCGACGAGCTGGGCCACGAAGCCCCCGGTGACGTCCTGGTCTTCCTCTCCGGCGAGCGCGAGATCCGGGACACGGCGGACGCGCTGAACAAGCGCAACCTCAGACACACCGAGGTGCTCCCGCTGTACGCGCGCCTCTCGCACGCCGAGCAGCACCGCGTGTTCCAGCGCCACACGGGACGCCGCATCGTCCTGGCGACGAACGTCGCCGAGACCTCGCTGACCGTCCCGGGCATCAAGTACGTGATCGATCCGGGCAACGCCCGTATCTCCCGCTACAGCCACCGCACCAAGGTCCAGCGGCTGCCCATCGAGCGGATCTCCCAGGCCAGCGCCAACCAGCGCAAGGGCCGCTGCGGCCGTACGTCGGACGGCATCTGCATCCGGCTGTACTCCGAGGACGACTTCGTCACCCGGCCGGAGTTCACCGACCCGGAGATCCTGCGGACCAACCTGGCCTCCGTGATCCTCCAGATGACCGCCGCCGGTCTCGGCGACATCGAGAAGTTCCCCTTCATCGACCCGCCGGACCACCGCAACATCCGCGACGGTGTACAGCTGCTCCAGGAGCTGGGGGCGCTGGAGCAGGGGGAGAAGTCCCCCCAGGAGGGGAAGAGGGGGCAGCGGCTCACCCCGCTCGGCCGCAAGCTCTCCCAGCTGCCCGTCGACCCGCGGCTGGCCCGCATGGTCATCGAGGCCGACAAGAACGGCTGCGCCCGCGAGGTCATGGTCATCGCCGCCGCGCTCTCCATCCAGGACCCGCGTGAGCGGCCCTCGGAGAAGCAGACACAGGCCGACCAGCAGCACGCCCGGTTCAAGGACGAGACCTCCGACTTCCTGGCGTACCTGAACCTGTGGCGTTACGTCCGCGAGCAGCAGAAGGAGCGTGGCTCGTCCTCGTTCCGCCGGATGTGCAAGCAGGAGTACCTGAACTTCCTGCGCATCCGCGAATGGCAGGACATCTACGCGCAGCTGCGTACGGTGGCCAAGCAGATGGGCATCGCCGTCGAGGAGCCCAAGGACGACGCGTCCATTCCCGAGCAGGCGGTGCACGTCTCGCTGCTGGCCGGGCTGCTGTCGCACATCGGGCTGAAGGACACCGAGAAGAACGAGTACCTGGGCGCGCGCAGCGCCAAGTTCGCGGTCTTCCCCGGTTCGGCGCTGTTCAAGAAGCAGCCACGGTTCGTGATGTCGGCGGAGCTGGTGGAGACCTCGCGGCTCTGGGCGCGGGTCAACGCCAGGGTCGAGCCCGAGTGGATCGAGCCGCTCGCCCAGCATCTGCTGAAGCGCACCTACAGCGAGCCGCACTGGGAGAAGGACCAGGCCGCGGTGATGGCGTACGAGCGGGTCACGCTCTACGGGGTGCCGATCATCGCCCAGCGCAAGATCAATTTCGGCCGCATCGACCAGGAGGCATCGCGGGACCTGTTCATCCGCAACGCCCTGGTCGAGGGTGACTGGCGCACCCACCACCAGTTCTTCCACGACAACCGCAAACTGCTCGGCGAGGTCGAGGAGTTGGAGCACCGGGCCCGGCGCCGCGACATCCTCGTGGACGACGAGACGCTCTTCGACTTCTACGACCAGCGGATTCCGGAGCACATCGTCTCCGGGGCGCACTTCGACTCGTGGTGGAAGCACAAGAAGCGCGAGGAGCCGGACGCGCTCGACTTCGAGCGCTCCATGCTGATCAACGAGAAGGCCGGGGCCGTCACCAAGGACGACTATCCGGACTCCTGGCGGCAGGGGAAGCTCAAGTTCAAGGTGACCTACCAGTTCGAGCCCGGTGCCGACGCGGACGGGGTGACCGTCCACATCCCGCTCCAGGTGCTCAACCAGGTCACGTCCGAGGGCTTCGACTGGCAGATCCCGGGGCTGCGCGAGGAGGTCGTCACCGAGCTGATCCGCTCGCTGCCCAAGCCGATCCGCCGGCACTACGTCCCCGCGCCGAACTACGCGGACAAGTTCCTGGACCGGGCCGTCCCGCTCCAGGAGCCGCTGCCGTTCACCCTGGCCCGGGAGCTCCAGCGCATGGTCGGCGTCCCGGTCACGGCCGACGACTTCGACCTCTCCCGCGTTCCGGACCACCTGAAGATCACGTTCCGGATCGTCGACGAGCGGCGCCGCAAGGTCGCCGAGGACAAGGACCTGGAGGCGCTGAAGCTCCAGCTGCGCCCGAAGGCCCGCCAGGCGCTCTCCCAGGCCGCCGCGGCGACCGCGGGACCGTCCGGCGAGTCCATCGAGCGCTCGGGCCTCACCGACTGGACGATCGGCGCGCTGAACAAGGTCTTCGAGACGCGTCGGGCCGGGCAGCCGGTGAAGGCGTATCCGGCGCTGGTGGACCAGGGCGAGACCGTGGCCGTACGCCTCTTCGACACCGAGGCCGAGCAGCAGCAGGCGATGTGGCGCGGCACCCGGCGGCTGATCATGCTGAACATCCCGGTGAACCCGGCGAAGTTCGCCTCCGACCGGCTCACCAACCAGCAGAAGCTGGCCCTGTCCCGCAATCCGCACGGCTCGGTCCAGGCCCTCTTCGAGGACTGCGCCACCGCCGCCGCCGACCGGCTGATCGCCGCGCACGGGGGCCCGGCGTGGGACGAGAAGGCGTTCCGGACGCTGTACGACAAGGTGCGCGCCGATCTGGTGGACCTCACCGTCCGCACGATCGACCAGGTGCAGCAGATCCTGGCCGCCTGGCAGGCCTGCGAGCGCCGGCTGAAGTCGACCGACAGCCTGACGCTGGTCGCCAACGTCACCGACGTACGGGAGCAGCTGGCCCGTCTCGTACCGCCCGGTTTCGTTACGGCGACGGGGCTGCGCCGGCTGCCGGACCTGATGCGGTACCTCGTCGCGGCCGACCGGCGGCTCCAGCAGATGCCGACGGCCGTCCAGCGGGACACCACACGGATGGCGAAGGTCCACGAGATGCAGGACGAGTACGCGTGGCTGCTCGAACAGCTCCCGCGGGGACGGCCGGTGGGGCAGGAGGTGCTGGACGTCCGCTGGATGATCGAGGAGCTGCGGGTCAGCTACTTCGCGCACGCCCTGGGCACCGCGTTCCCCGTCTCGGACAAGCGGATCGTGAAGGCGATCGACGCCCTCGCCCCCTGACACCGGGCCCGCGAGGGCGGTGACGGTGTCACCACCGGGAGTGAAGTCGACCTGGACCTCCCACCTCCTGTACAGTCTGGTTTCGCAGCCAGCCGCAAGGCAAGCAGCGAAAACCTGGTCCTGTGGAGCAGTTTGGAGTGCTCGCCACCCTGTCAAGGTGGAGGCCGCGGGTTCAAATCCCGTCAGGACCGCAGTAGGGAAAGCCCGGATCGTTTCGATCCGGGCTTTCTCGCGTCTTGACGGCCTCTTTCACCGCGGGTACCCCGTAGAGACGAGGCTGCCCTGTTTCCCTCGGCGAGGGGCGGCCGGGCCCACCGGGAGGTGGCTCGTATGTCCGCGTCCACAGCACGACACGAGACCCGCGCACTGCTCCGTGCCCATCTGGCGGCCGCCTACGGCTACGGACACCTCACCCGGCACTGCCCGGTCTGCCACCGGTTGCTGCGCCTGGCCATGGAGCCCGGGGACGGCGACAGGGAGGTACGGGAGCCCGGGCCGGCGCCGGAGCCCCCGTACGAGCCGCAGGAGCCCTCCGGTCGCGCCGGGAGCCCGGCGGCCGGGGAAAGCGCCGCTGTGCCGCCGGACAGGGAGAGCGCCGCCGAACCGGCGGCCGGGGAGAGCGCCGCCGTGCCGCCGGACGGGGACGAGGACGGGGACGGGGACGAAAGACCCGCCTCTCCATGACCATCGGCCGGATGCTTTCGCCTCCGGCCAGTGGCAGGCTCGTAGTTGGCAAGTATCAGGCAGTGTGACGGGTGTCACTGAAAGAGTTTTCAGACCGGGGCACTTTACGCCTCTCCTACAACTGGCGAATTTAATATGTGCAATTGCACCGGGTCGACCGTCCGACCGGGCCGTTCCGTCCGGGGCTGTCCCGCCGAGTCCGGGACGCTCACCCACACTCCCGCACAGACCCGCCCACAGACCCACGAAGGGCGCCGGGACGGACGGCAGGACGGGGCACCGGACGGACCGTGGGGGGCGCGGAAGCCGACCGACCACCCGGTTATCGGTCACCCGTTCCGGGGGCCCTCAGAGGGTGTGCGAGAGGCGCGCGGGGGCACGAGAGGTGCCAGGGCTCCGGGGCACAAAAAGATCGCGCTGGACCCGGCGGAGTCCAGCGCGATCAAGACGACGCACCCAGACACAGGTGTGACGCCCGTTGGGGCAGGCGTCCGTCGAGTGGAGCTATATGCAGGGGCGGCCGGAGGTTGGGGGACCTGGCAGCTGCCCGGTTGTGATGCTGTGCTGCTGTCGTGCCGCGAGGCAGGGGTGTGTCAGGCCTCGCTGCGCTGCTGCGGAATACCCGCAAGCAGTGCGCGGACCTCAGCCTCGCGGTACCGGCGGTGTCCACCGAGCGTGCGGATGGACGTGAGCTTGCCAGCCTTGGCCCAACGGGTGACCGTCTTCGGGTCCACGCGGAACATCGTGGCAACCTCAGCCGGGGTCAGCAGCGGCTCGGCATCAGGGGTGCGAGCGGTCATGAGCGGCCTCCTCGGGAGAACCGAACCTTCTCGGTTCTTTCCTCTAAATTCTGCACCTTGACCCGCGTTGCCCGAAATGGCGGACGCGGGCCGAGTCGGTTATAGGACGAACGGCTTGTCCTCGGCACTACAACTACACCATCCGTCCAGCCGCGTCGGCCAAACCGATGGAATTGCCCTCCCAGGTGTTCATCAGCGACGGAAGCCGATGGACCATGCCATAGCGGACAGTCACACCACAGTGACGATCAGTCACAGAGCGATCAGGAGTCATCAGACCCCCCATAGCGTGCAATGCTGAGCATTCCGCCCTTACTTGGACGGAAGGAGCCCTCCCCGGACTCCTTGTCCTATTTTGGCACGAGGAGCAGGGATGGGCGCAAGGGCCCCGTTAGTGCTGTCCATCACGCTTGAGGCAAAGGCCCGGTTCGGGACGTAGGTCCTGGGACAGAAGACGTACTCTGCCGCCTCACCCACCACACGTGCCACACGGGACGCAGGTTCACGGCCCGTCAGTTCCCTTTCACGGCCTCTGTCCAGGCGCTCCGGCCGGCTCCCTCGCCGGGCTCTCGCTCCGCCTCCTTCCCACCCGCTCGGTCTTCCGGTCCGTCCTGGATGAAGGATGCCCCGGTTCCATCACGTTGATGCCGCTGTGGGTCTTTTCACGTCAATTGGTGAGGGCGGCGGCGGACGGGCCGGTCAGTTGGTGAACTGGCGGTCCCGGACCGCCCGCCACCGCTCCGCGAGCCGCGCGTACGCCTCACCGGCGCCCTCGCTGTCGCCCGTCCCCAGCGCGGCGAGCCCCTCGGCCACATCCGCGGCCGACCGGTCCCCGGCGAGCTGCCCGGCGGAGAGCGCGTGCACCAGCCCTCCGTAGTCGAGCTCCACGAGCGAGCGCGGATGGAACTCCTCCAGCCAGCGCCCCACGTCCACCAGCCCCTCGGTGAGCGGGCCCTCGCCGGCGTGTCCGCGCAGCGTCCGCAGCCCCCGGGCGAGCCGGCGCCGGGCCTCCACCATCGGCGTCCGGTAGCGCAGCACCGGCTCCCCGCCCTCGCCGTCGGCCGCCGCGTACTCCCGCTCCTCGTCGTGGAAGAGGACGAACCAGCGCACCGGGACCTGCCACACCGTGCTCCGGATCCACGGTCGCGCGTCCGGGTTGCGCCGCCGCCAGCGCTCGTGGTCCGCACGCGCCTGCCCCCGCACCACCGCGGGCAGCAGGGCGTCCAGCACGTTGGCCGGAAACATTCCCCCCTGCTCTCCCGGGCCCTCCAGCTCCTCCAGGGCGAGCCACCCCCGCAGCCGGGTCCGCCACGGGCAGACGCACACCACCCCGTCCAGCTCCGCCACGAACGCGTCACCGCTCTCGTGCACGGGCACGCCGACCGGCGGGGTCGGCACCAGGTCGGCCAGTGAGCGGCGCAGTTCGTCCTGGGCGGTGGGCAGCACCGGACGCTCGGCGTAACGGGCCCAGTGACTGCGCTCGGGCTCCGCGAAGGCAGCGAGCGGCTCGTACACCCGGAGGTACGACGTGTAAGGGACGAGCACTGAAGACACCACCGACATGCGCGCATCGTGCCAGGCCCGCACAGCCCGAGACACCCCCTGAGGGGTGATCCTCGGCACGGGGGCAGATCCGCGCCGCCGGAGGACTTACGCTCTTGCCCATCGGACCGGCCGTGCCGGTCGGTCCGGGGTCCTCCCCACCCCTAGGAGGGCTTCCGCCGCTTCGTTATTTGGGAGTCACCACAGTGACCGATGTGACCGGCGTGCCTGTCGATGTACTGCACACCCTGTTCCACTCGGAACAGGGGGGCCACGAGCAAGTCGTGATCTGCCAGGACCGTGCCACCGGCCTCAAGGCCGTCATCGCCCTCCACTCCACCGCCCTGGGCCCCGGCCTCGGCGGCACCCGCTTCTACCCGTACGCCTCCGAGGCCGAGGCCGTCGCCGACGCGCTGGCCCTGTCGCGCGGGATGTCGTACAAGAACGCCCTGGCCGGGCTCGACCACGGCGGCGGCAAGGCCGTCATCATCGGTGACCCCGAGAAGATCAAGACGGACGAACTGCTCCTGGCCTACGGCCGGTTCGTCGCCTCGCTCGGCGGCCGTTACGTCACCGCCTGCGATGTCGGCACCTACGTCGCCGACATGGACGTCGTCGCCCGGGAGTGCCGCTGGACCACCGGCCGCTCCCCCGAGAACGGCGGCGCCGGCGACTCCTCCGTCCTGACCGCCTTCGGTGTCTTCCAGGGCATGCGGGCCTCGGCCCAGCACCTGTGGGGCGACCCGACGCTGCGCGGCCGCAAGGTCGGCGTCGCCGGGGTCGGCAAGGTGGGCCACCACCTCGTCGAGCACCTGCTCTCGGACGGGGCCGAGGTCGTGATCACCGACGTCCGCGAGGAGTCGGTGCGCCGCATCACCGATCTGCACCCCGAGGTCACCGTGGTGGCCGACACCGAGGCGCTGATCCGCACCGAGGGGCTCGACATCTACGCGCCCTGCGCGCTGGGCGGCGCCCTGAACGACGCGACCGTGCCGGTGCTCACCGCGAAGGTGGTCTGCGGCGCGGCCAACAACCAGCTGGCCCACCCGGGCGTCGAGAAGGACCTGGCCGACCGGTCGGTTCTCTACGCCCCCGACTACGTGGTCAACGCCGGTGGCGTGATCCAGGTCGCCGACGAGCTGCACGGGTTCGACTTCGACCGGTGCAAGGCGAAGGCCACGAAGATCTTCGACACCACGCTGGAAATATTCGCACGTGCGAAGGCCGATGGTATTCCGCCGGCCGCGGCGGCCGACCGGATCGCCGAGCAGCGGATGGCGGAGGCACGCGGTCACTGACGCGCACGCGGACCTCCCGCCGGCCGGCGGGAGGCCTGCGGGGACCGGTGGAGGTCCGGCAGGAGACAAGACTCACGCCGGTCGGCGGGTCGCCCGCCCGGAAGAGGTTAAAATCGCAGTTGACCAGCGGGGACGGGGCTCCCCACTGGCCCTGCACCGGGGCGCAAGACGCGGGCGGCGTACCGTATGGCCACGGAAGCAGGTACCGTTAAAGCCCTACGGGCGCAGTCTCTCTGTCGAGAGTCCGTCCTGAAACATGAACGCGTGTCAAGACTCTGGGGCCGTCGAGCCCCGTCACCGAGGGGGTCGAGCCATGGGGCGCGGCCGGGCAAAGGCCAAGCAGACCAAGGTCGCCCGCCAGCTGAAGTACAGCAGCGGCGGGACGGACCTGTCGCGTCTGGCCAATGAGCTGGGCGCATCGCCTTCGAGTCAGCCACCGAACGCTGAGCCGTTCGATGACGACGACGAGGAAGATGACCCGTACGCACAGTACGCGGATCGCTACAACCAGGACGATGACGAGGATCAGGACGATCAGTCCGGTCCGTCGTCACAGCGCCGCGGCGCTTGACCTCGCGCTGACACATCAACCCGGTCCGGGCCTGCCCCGGGCCGGGTTCTGTGTGTCCCGGCCCGGTTCCGGCGCCTTCGTCGTGCGCCGGGCCCGACGAGCTCCCGGCGCACCCGGCGTACGGCCTAGCGTGCGTAGCTGCCCGTCAGCTCGGCGCCGGTGGCGTGGTCGCCACGGTCGGTGATCTCACCGGCGACCCAGGAGTCGACCCCGCGGTCGGCCAGGGTGGTGAGCGCGGCGTCCACCGAGTCGGCCGGGACGATGGCGATCATGCCGACGCCCATGTTCAGCGTCTTCTCCAGCTCCAGCCGCTCGACCTGACCGGCCTTGCCGACGAGGTCGAAGACCGCGCCGGGCGTCCAGCTGGAGCGGTCCACGGTGGCGTGCAGCCCGTCCGGGATGACCCGGGCCAGGTTGTTGGCCAGGCCGCCCCCGGTGACGTGGCTGAAGCCGTGCACCTCGGTCGTGCGGGTGAGCGCCAGGCAGTCCAGCGAGTAGATCCGGGTGGGCTCCAGGAGCTCCTCGCCGAGCGTCCGGCCGAACTCCTCGACCTCGCGGTCCAGCGTCCAGCCGGCCCGGTCGAAGACCACGTGGCGGACGAGCGAGTACCCGTTCGAGTGAAGACCGGAGGACGCCATCGCGATGACGGCGTCACCCTTGCGGATACGGTCCGGCCCGAGCAGCCGGTCGGCCTCGACCACGCCCGTACCGGCGCCGGCGACGTCGAAGTCGTCCGGGCCGAGCAGGCCCGGGTGCTCGGCGGTCTCGCCGCCGACCAGGGCGCAGCCCGCGAGGACACAGCCCTCGGCGATGCCCTTCACGATCGCCGCGACACGCTCGGGGTGCACCTTGCCGACACAGATGTAGTCGGTCATGAACAGCGGCTCGGCACCGCAGACGACGAGGTCGTCCACGACCATGCCGACGAGGTCGTGGCCGATGGTGTCGTACACGCCCATCCGACGCGCCAGGTCCACCTTGGTCCCGACACCGTCGGTGGCCGAGGCGAGCAGCGGACGCTCGTAGCGCTTCAGAGCCGAGGCGTCGAAGAGGCCGGCGAAGCCGCCGAGCCCGCCGAGGCCCGCGACCTCGGGGCGCTGGGTCTTCCTCACCCACTCCTTCATCAGCTCGACGGCACGGTCGCCGGCTTCGATGTCGACGCCTGCCGCCGCATAGGAAGCACCTGTTGTCTCAGACATGGCCTGGGATCTTTCGTGTGGAGATACGGGGCTGGTGGGAGGGGCGGCGGCGCGTCCGGGTCACGGACGGCGCAGCGCGTCGGCCGCGGCGGTGGCCGCGGGTCCTGCCGCCAGCTCGGTCTCCAGCAGCTGCTTGCCGAGCAGCTCCGGGTCCGGGAGCTCCATCGGGTACTCACCGTCGAAGCAGGCGCGGCACAGGTTGGCCTTGTCGATCGTCGTCGCCTCGATCATGGAGTCGATCGAGATGTACGAGAGGGAATCGGCCCCCATCGAGGTGCAGATCTCGTCGACGGTCATGCCGTTGGCGATCAGCTCGGCGCGGGTGGCGAAGTCGATCCCGAAGAAGCAGGGCCACTTCACCGGCGGCGAGGAGATTCGGATGTGGATCTCGGCGGCCCCGGCCTCGCGGAGCATCCGGACCAGGGCCCGCTGTGTGTTGCCGCGCACGATCGAGTCGTCCACGACCACCAGGCGCTTGCCCTTGATGACTTCCTTCAGCGGGTTCAGCTTGAGCCGGATACCGAGCTGGCGGATGGTCTGCGAGGGCTGGATGAAGGTCCGGCCGACGTAGGCGTTCTTCACCAGTCCGGCGCCGAACGGGATACCGCTGGCCTCCGCGTACCCGATCGCGGCGGGGGTGCCGGATTCCGGGGTCGCTATGACCAGATCCGCCTCGACGGGAGCCTCGGCGGCCAGCTTGCGGCCCATCTCCACCCGGGAGAGGTAGACGTTCCGGCCGGCGATGTCGGTGTCGGGACGGGCCAGGTAGACGTACTCGAAGACACAGCCCTTGGGCTTCGCTTCTGCGAAGCGGGAGGTGCGCAGGCCGTTCTCGTCGATGGCGACGAGCTCGCCCGGCTCGATCTCCCGTACGTAGCTGGCGCCGCAGATGTCGAGTGCGGCGGACTCGGATGCGACCACCCAGCCGCGCTCCAGCCGGCCGAGCACCAGCGGGCGGATGCCCTGCGGGTCACGGGCGGCGTAGAGGGTGTGCTCGTCCATGAAGACGAGCGAGAACGCGCCCTTGACGTCGGGGAGCACCTTGGCGGCGGCTTCCTCGATGGTCAGCGGCTTGTCGTCCTCGTCGCGCTGCCCGGCGAGCAGCGCGGTCACCAGGTCGGTGTCGTTGGTCGCGGCGACCTGGGTGGCGCGGCCGTCCTTGCGAGGGAGGTCGGCGACCATCTCCGCGAGCTGGGCCGTGTTGACCAGGTTCCCGTTGTGGCCGAGGGCGATCGAGCCGTGCGCGGTGGCACGGAACGTCGGCTGCGCGTTCTCCCACACCGAGGCACCGGTGGTGGAGTAACGGGCATGACCGACCGCGATATGGCCCTGGAGGGAACCCAGAGACGTTTCGTCGAAGACCTGCGAGACCAGTCCCATGTCCTTGAAGACCAGGATCTGGGACCCGTTGCTCACTGCGATGCCCGCGGATTCCTGTCCGCGGTGCTGCAGGGCATACAGTCCGAAATAGGTGAGCTTAGCGACCTCTTCACCCGGAGCCCAGACACCGAAGACGCCACAAGCGTCCTGGGGGCCTTTCTCTCCGGGGAGCAGGTCGTGGTTGAGTCGTCCATCACCACGGGGCACGACACCGAGTGTAGGCGAGATCGACCACTGGTCCGAATTGGGGATGGGTCGGCGAAGCCGGGGCGGAACACGGGGAACGGGTCCGCCCGCCGTGCGGGCAGGGCGATTCGCGGGGCTTCGGCCGGTCACGGTGCGTGGCCGTCGCCGCTGCCCCACGGAGGCCGATGATCGGGTGCGGCGCTCCCTGCCCGGCCGGGAGGCCGGTTACCGGCCGGTAAGGGGCAGGGGCCGGAGCCGGGCGGTGGCCGTCCGGCCGTGGCGCTCGGTGAACCTGCCCCGAGTCGGCCGCGGCCGCCGTCCGGACGCTCGTTCCGTGGTGAGCCTCACACCGGGACCGGGGGACGGGATCAGCCGTGCTGCCCGGCGCCCTCGGTCTTCCGGCCCTCGGCGCCCTCGGACCCGGCGGGGGTGGCCATCGCGCCGATGCCCTTGCCGTCGTCCGACGTGACGGTGAGCGTGGAGCCCTTGATCGTGTACGTCGCCGGGCCGTCCAGCGCCGCTAGGACCGCGCGCTCCACCTCCATCTGCGCCTCGGGGCACATCTTCCGGGTGCCGGCCGGCGGGTCGAAGGTGATCGTGGAGCCCTCGACCTCGGCCTTGCCGTGGAAGGAGTTGCAGCCGGAGTTGCCGTGCACCGTGCCGTCCTCACCGAAGGTCAGGTGGGGTGCCCGCTCCTTCGGGAGGTCGGCGGGCACGGAGGTCGCGGTCTCTCCGCTGAGCAGGGTGTTCACCGCCCACCGGGTGCCCACCAGATCGGCCGCCTTTTCCTCGCTGAGTGCCATGGTGTCGCCGTCCTCGGCGGTGAGGGTGAGCTTCTTGCCGGACAGCTTCGCGGTGAGTTCGCCGTCCATCGCGGCGAGGGCGGCCTTCTCGGCCTTCTCGGTGGTCTCCTCGCACGCCATCTGCGTGGAGACGGGCTTGCCGAAGGTGATCCGGTCGCCCTGGACCTGGGCATCCGCGCTGATGTGGTTGCACCCGAAGCCGGCCTTGGCCCGGCCCTTGGGGTCGATCTCCAGCCGGGAGCCCTCCGGGGCCTCGGTCTTCTTCCCGCCGACGGTCACGGAATCGACGCTCCACGCCACCCCGGTGACGGGCACATCGCTCTGCGCGGTGTCGCCGCTGTCGCCGCCGGAGCCGGATCCCGACTCCGTACCGCAGGCGGCGAGGGTGAGGAGGGCCAGGACGCTGACGCTGACTGCCATACGTTGTGTGTGCATGGCGATGGGACGGGACGGGCCCCAGATCCGGTTCCGTCGCCTTGTCTCCCTCAGCCCATCAGGGGCAGCAACGCGGTGAGATCGGCGCGCTCGCCACTCGCGCCGACCTCGGCGTCCGCCAGGGCCCGCGCCCACTCCGTACGTCCCGTGGCGAGCCGGACCCAGGTCAGCGCGCCCGTCTCCACCACGTTGGGCGGGGTGCCCCGGGTGTGCTTGGGGCCGCCGATGCACTGGACCACCGCGAACGGCGGGACGCGCACCTCGACCGAACCGCCGGGCGCCCGGTCGGCGAGGGCGTCCGCCAGCAGCCGGGTGCAGGCGGCCAGAGCCTGCCGGTCGTACGGGATCTCCGACCCGAGCGCCGCGTTCAGGTCGTCCGTGTGGACGATCAGCTCGACGGTCCGGGTCACCAGGAAGTCCGCCAGCCGCATCACGCCGACCCGGGTGGGCAGCAGCCGCTCTCCCGTACCGGTGGCCGGGACGTCCGCGAGGAATCCCGCCTCCACCTCCTCGTAGAGCGCGGTGAGGTCGGGACGGCCGGACGCCAGGTCCTCGACGTCCTCGGCGATCCGGGCGGCGTACGCGGCGGTGGCGGGCGGCCATTCCAGCAGGGTGAGCCCGGGCTTGGGGCCCGGCGGCTCCGGAAGCGCCAGGGACCGGCTGACGCTGCCCAGGACCATCGCCACATGTGCGGCGAGCTCGCGCACCGTCCAGTCGCCGAGCCGGGTCGGCCGGGCGAGCTGCTCGGGCGTCAACGCACCGACGGCGTCGCGGACATGGCCGAACTGGGCGAGGACCGCGGTCCGGGTCCTGAGGTGGTCGTAGGCGCGCGGGCGCTTCTTGGCCGGGGGCATGGGACCGAGACTAACCGGCGGCACCGACATCGCCCGGCCGGGCCGGTGCGACCTGCTCCCCGACGGTGAACGTCTCGCCGCCTCCGGGGACTCCGACGCCCCGCCAGGTGAACGGGATGCCGCGGGCGTCGTCGGGATCGGGGCCGTCCATCAGGTGGAAGTGGAGGTGCGGTTCGGTGGTGTTGCCGGAGTTCCCCACGCGGCCGATCCGCTGCCCGGCCCGGACGGTGTCCCCGGCCTTCACCTGGAGCGAGCCGCGCCGGGCGTGCGCGTAGACGGCGTACGTACCCTCGCCGAGGTCGAGGATCACGTGGTTGCCGAGGACTCGGTGCACGCCGGCGACCGACCGGACGTTGCCCTCGATGAGCATCAGGTAGGCGAGAGCGGGCAGCGAGTTGCGGCTCAGGTGGTCGCGCTGGCCGTCGCTCGCCCGGACGACCCTGGCGTCGGCCACCGCGAGCAGCGGGGCACCGAAGGCCGGGAAGGCCTGGTTGCACCGGAGGAGCGGCCAGAGCCGGCGGAACGCCGGACGGGCGGCGGGCTCGCCGTCACCAAACTCCGCGCCCGCCTCCGGCTCGGCCACGATGTCGATCGCGTACGTCTGCCCGTAGACGTGCGTCCCGTGGCTCGGCACCTTGTCCGCCGGGCTGTTCAGGGCCGTCCAGCTCCCCGCCACCGGAGGGTCGACCTCGACCGGGGGCCGCGGCTCGCCCCGGGGCGCGGCGGCCCGGGTCTGCAGGGTCATCGTCGCCACCATGAGGACGAGCACGACCCCTGCGGGCAGCAGGGTGGTCGCCCACCCGGGTCCCGGCAGATCCGTGACGGACTCGCTGATCATCAGCGCGATCAGGACCACCCAGGACAGTCGCTGGGCGATGGCTAGGGCTGTGCGGACGGACATGTCTCCCCCATGGCGTCGTGTCGGTCGTTCAGGTCAGGGCCGCGCCGCCGTCAGCACCACCAGCAGTGGCACCACCCGGGCGGCCGGCACCTCGTACCGGCCGCGGCCGGCCGTGTGCAGCCAGCCCGCGCCGGTCAGCTGGCGCAGGTGGTGGTAGATCTGGCCGGTGGTGCCGACCGCGTCGAGCGCGGCCAGTTCGGCGGCGGTGCGGCGGCCGCCGAGGATCTCGCGGAGCAGGCGCAGCCGTACCGGGTGGCCGAGTGCGGCGAGCGCATCCGCCGTCGCCGATGCGTCGTCCGGCCGGTCCTCACCGTCCCCGCCCTCCGCGCCCTCCGCGCCGAGGAGGCCGGCGGTGAGGGCGCCGTACTGCCACTCGTAACTCTCGCCGGTGGGCAGTCGGACCGCTCCGGTGAAGAGCACTCCCCCGCCGGCGGCGGCCTCCCCGAGACCGGCGAGCTGCTGCTTCAACCCGCTCAGTGCCCAGAAGTCGCCGTCGCCCAGGCGGGGGGACTCACGGTCCTGCCGCTCCAGCGCCGTGAGCCGCCTCTCCAGCTCGGCGACCCGCTGCTCCAGCTCCATGAAACCAACCTTACGTAATTACGTAATCTCTATCAAGGGATACCGGGAAGACCGAAGCCCCCGCCCGGAGGACCCGGGTGGGGGCTTCGCAGAACGCCGGCCGGCGCGCGGCTCAGGCGAGCAGCGCGGGGATCGTCGCCTCGTGCGCCGTACGCAGCTCGCTCAGCGGGATGGAGAACTCACCCTGGATCTCGATCTCCTCGCCGTCCACGACACCGATGCGGGCGACGGGCAGACCCCGTGCGCCGCACATGTCGTTGAAGCGGAGCTCCTCGCTGCGCGGGATCGAGACGACCGCGCGGCCCGCCGACTCCGAGAAGAGGAACGTGAACGTGTCCAGGTCGTCCGGCACGACCAGCCGGGCACCCTTCCCACCCCGCAGGCAGGACTCGGTGACCGCCTGGATCAGGCCGCCGTCGCTCAGGTCGTGCGCGGCGTCGATCATGCCGTCGCGCGAGGCCGAGATGAGGATCTCGGCGAGCAGCTTCTCGCGGCCGAGGTCCACCTTGGGCGGCAGACCGCCGAGGTGGTGGTGGACGACCTCGGACCAGGCCGAGCCGCCGAACTCCTCGTGGGTGTCGCCCAGCAGGTAGAGGAGCTGGCCCTCCTCCGCGAACGCGACCGGCGTACGCCGGGTGACATCGTCGATCACACCGAGCACGGCCACGACCGGCGTCGGGTGGATCGCCGTCTCACCGGTCTGGTTGTACAACGACACGTTGCCGCCGGTGACCGGGGTGCCCAGCACCAGGCAGCCGTCCGCGAGACCGCGCGTGGCCTCGGCGAACTGCCACATGACGTCCGGGTCCTCGGGCGAACCGAAGTTGAGGCAGTCCGAGATGGCGAGCGGCTTGGCGCCGGAGGCGGCGACGTTGCGGTACGACTCCGCCAGCGCGAGCTGCGCGCCGGTGTACGGGTCGAGCTTGGCGTACCGGCCGTTGCCGTCGGTCGCCATGGCCACGCCCAGGTTCGACTCGGCGTCGATGCGGACCATGCCCGCGTCCTCGGGCATCGCCAGCACGGTGTTGCCCTGCACGAACCGGTCGTACTGGTCGGTGATCCACGCCTTGGAGGCCTGGTTCGGCGAGGCGACCAGCTTCAGGACCTGCTCGCGCAGCTCGGCCGCGCTCGAAGGACGGGCCAGCTTGCCGGCGTCGTCCGCCTGGAGCGCGTCCTGCCAGGACGGGCGGGCGAACGGGCGGTGGTAGACCGGGCCGTCGTGGGCGACCGAGCGCGGGGGTACGTCCACGATCTGCTCGCCGTGCCAGAAGATCTCCAGCTGCGAGCCGTCGGTCACCTCACCGATGACGGTGGCGATGACGTCCCACTTCTCGCAGATCTCCAGGAAGCGGTCCACGTGCCGCGGCTCGACGATCGCGCACATGCGCTCCTGCGACTCGCTCATGAGGATCTCCTCGGGCGAGAGTGAGGAGTCGCGCAGCGGCACGGTGTCCAGCTCGACGCGCATCCCGCCGGAACCGGCGGAGGCCAGCTCGCTGGTGGCGCAGGAGAGCCCGGCGCCGCCGAGGTCCTGGATGCCCGCGACGAGCTTCTCCTGGAAGATCTCCAGGGTGCACTCGATGAGGAGCTTCTCCTGGAACGGGTCGCCGACCTGGACGGCGGGGCGCTTGGCCGGTCCGGTGGACTCGAAGGTCTCGCTCGCCAGCACGGAGACGCCGCCGATGCCGTCGCCGCCGGTGCGGGCACCGTAGAGGATGACCTTGTTGCCGGGGCCGGACGCCTTGGCGAGGTGGATGTCCTCGTGCTTCATCACGCCGATACAGCCGGCGTTGACCAGCGGGTTGCCCTGGTAGCAGGAGTCGAAGACGACCTCGCCGCCGATGTTGGGCAGGCCCAGGCAGTTGCCGTAGCCGCCGATGCCCGCGACGACGCCCGGCAGGACGCGCTTGGTGTCGGGGTGGTCGGCCGCGCCGAAGCGCAGCGGGTCGACGACCGCGATGGGGCGGGCGCCCATGGCGAGGATGTCGCGGACGATGCCGCCGATGCCGGTGGCCGCGCCCTGGTAGGGCTCGATGTACGAGGGGTGGTTGTGCGACTCGACCTTGAAGGTGACCGCGTACCCCTGGCCGACGTCGACGACGCCCGCGTTCTCACCGATGCCGACGAGCATCGCGTCGTTGGCGGGGACCTTCTCGCCGAACTGCTTGAGGTGGACCTTGCTGCTCTTGTACGAACAGTGCTCGGACCACATCACGGAGTACATGGCGAGCTCGGCGCCGGTGGGGCGGCGGCCCAGGATCTCGCGGATCCGGGCGTACTCGTCCTCCTTGAGGCCGAGCTCCTTCCAGGGCTGCTCGGCGTCCGGGGTCTCGGCCGCGTGCTTGACCGTATCCAGGCTCATGCGTTGACCAGCTTCTTGATGATCGAGGTAAAGAAACCGAGGCCGTCGGTGCGGCCGGTGCCGACGAGCGGCTCCACGGCGTGCTCCGGGTGCGGCATCAGACCGACGATGTTGCCCGCCGCGTTGGTGATGCCCGCGATGTCGCGGAGCGAGCCGTTGGGGTTGCCGTCCAGGTAGCGGAAGGCGACGCGGCCCTCGGCCTCCAGCTCGTCGAGCGTGTGCTCGTCGGCGGTGTACCGGCCGTCCATGTTCTTGAGCGGGACCTGGATCTCCTGGCCCGCGCTGTAGTCGGCGGTCCAGGCGGTCCCCGCGTTCTCCACCCGCAGCTTCTGGTCGCGGCAGATGAAGTGCAGGTGGTTGTTGCGCAGCATCGCGCCGGGCAGCAGGTGCGCCTCGGTCAGGATCTGGAAGCCGTTGCAGATGCCGAGGACCGGCATGCCGGCCTTCGCCTGCTCGATGAGCGGCTCCATCACCGGCGAGAAGCGCGAGATCGCGCCTGCCCGCAGGTAGTCCCCGTAGGAGAAGCCGCCGGCCAGGACGACCGCGTCGACCTGGTGCAGATCCTTGTCGCGGTGCCAGAGCGATACCGGCTCCGCGCCCGCGATGCGGACGGCCCGCAGCGCGTCCTGATCGTCGAGGGTGCCGGGAAAAGTGACGACGCCGATACGGGTGGTCACTTCTCCTCCTCCACCTTCACGACGAAGTCCTCGATGACGGTGTTGGCGAGGAAGGTCTCGGCCATCTCGTTAATGCGGGCGAGGGCGGCGTCGTCCACCGGCCCCTCGACCTCCAGCTCGAAACGCTTTCCCTGACGAACGTCCGCGATTCCCTCAAAGCCGAGACGGGGCAGCGCGCGCTGCACCGCCTGTCCCTGCGGGTCGAGGATCTCCGGCTTGAGCATGACGTCGACTACGACGCGTGCCACTGGCACTCCCGGTGTGGTGGTGTGGTGCGGCTGTCTCTCCGGGGGGTTCCCCAGACCCCCGCGGGTCCACTCAGCGTACCTGGCCGAAAATTCTACGCGGGTAGATATCGGGCGGAACGGACGCGGCGGGGAGGGACCGCGGGGCCCGGTGCGGGCCCGGTGCGGGCCCGGTGCGGGCCCGGTGCGGATCACGCCGGGATATCGACCGCGACAACGGACGAGAAAAGTCCGGGGAAAAATCATGCGCTTGATTGCGTACGGACACGCGGACGCAATTGGCCGGGCTTCACAATGCGGTACCTACCGCTGTACAAATGATTACCGGGGAAAGCAGCATTGGCCCCGGGAACACCGGAACAGTCGACATCAGTCGATCCGTATCCGCCTAACAGCCGGAAGGCCGGCCACCGGCGCACGCCTGACGCGCCGATGCCGTAGGAAAGGACCGATATCCGTGGCCCAGCGCGTAGTGGTTACGCTCTCCGACGACATCGACGGGGGAACAGCGGCGGAAACGGTCACCTTCGCCCTGGACGGGAAGACGTACGAGATCGACCTGAATCCCGCCAACGCGAAGAAACTGCGGAAGGCCTTGGCGCCTTACGTGGCGGCCGGCCGAAAGCAGACAAATGCCGGTAAGCACGGCAGGGCCCCCGTGACGTACCACCACACCTCCGTCGCCCCGGACCCCGCGGCCGTCCGCGCCTGGGCCCGGTCGCACCGGATGGAGGTGCCGGCCCGGGGCCGGATCCCGAAGAAGGTCTACGAGGCGTTCAACGCGGCCGACTGAACGAGGGGCCGGGCGGGCGGGCCGCCGGACGGGCGGGCCGCCGGGGAGGGCCGGGGAGGGTGGGCGGCCGGGGGGGTGGGGGCGCCGGGGGGCCATCCCCCGAGCGCTTCGACTCCGAGCGCTCCGGACCCGAGCGCTCCGGCCCGGAGTGCTCCCGCTCCGACCGCTCCCGCCCCGAGCGCTTCGGCCCCGAGCGCTTCGACCCCGAGCGGCGGAGGCTCCGTCAGGGGCGGTGCTCAAAGCCTCGACCGGGTGCCGCGGGCCGCCCGCGCGCCCGTTCCGGGAGACCCGCCGGGAGCCGACTTGCGCTACACCCCCGCAGGTCGGCTAGAGTCTGGAGCACGCCGAGGGGCGAGGCCGAAAGGCCGGATCCCAAGCCGCGTGCGGGTGTAGTTCAGTAGTAGAACATCCCCCTTCCAGGGGGAAGGCGCAGTGTGCAATTCCTGTCACCCGCTCTGCACGACTCTTCGGACCACTCTGTTGGATCAGGTAGAGTAGTGCCCGCTCCACCGGTGAAAGCCGAGTGGTTGCACTGCGGACGTAGCTCAGTTGGTAGAGCGCAACCTTGCCAAGGTTGAGGTCGCCAGTTCGAACCTGGTCGTCCGCTCCACAGAGTCAAAAGCCCTGACCGATTTCGGTCAGGGCTTTTGGCATTCCCCGCAGCACTCCCATGACGTTTGTCATGAGCAGTGGTGACAGCGCGCACTGCTCACGGGCCCGCTCCGGCGGAAACCTTGAAGCATGACCAGCGACGACTTTCTCAGCGACCGAACGACCGGTGGCACGACCGACGCGGAGACGGTGATCGCGGCGGACGGGGTCCGCCGCAGCTACCAGGACGGCTTCGAGGCCGTTTCCGGGGTCTCCTTCTCCGTGGCCCGAGGCGAGCTGTTCGCCCTGCTCGGGACGAACGGCGCGGGCAAGACCTCCACCGTGGAGCTCCTCGAGGGGCTGGCCCTCCCGACCTCCGGGACCGTCGAGGTCCTCGGCCACGACCCGTACCGCGAACGCGCCGCCGTCCGGCCCCGGACCGGGGTGATGCTCCAGGAGGGCGGCTTCCCCTCCGACCTCACCGTCATGGAGACCGCGCGGATGTGGTCGGCGTGCACCACCGGCGCCCGCCCCGCCGCCGAAGCCCTGGAGATGGTCGGCCTCACGAGCCGGGCCAGGGTGCGGGTCAAGCAGCTCTCCGGCGGCGAGAAACGGCGCCTGGACCTGGCGCTGGCCCTGACCTCGCGGCCCGAGGTGCTCTTCCTGGACGAGCCGACGACGGGGCTGGACGCCGAGGGCCGGCGCGACACCTGGGACCTGATCCGGGCGCTCCGGGACGGCGGCACGACCGTACTGCTGACCACGCACTACCTGGAGGAGGCCGAGGCGCTCGCGGACCGGCTGGCGATCATGCACCAGGGGCAGATCGTGACGGCCGGGACGACCGCCGAGGTCACCGCGTCGCAGCCCGCCAGGATCCGGTTCACGCTGCCCGACGACGTACCGGCAGGACACCTCCCGCTCTCGCTGCGGGCGGGCGCACAAGGGCAGCGGATCGAGATCCGCACCGCCGCGCTCCAGGAGTCGCTGCACGAACTGCTGGGCTGGGCACGGGAGTCGGGCGTCCAGCTGCTCGGGCTGGACGCCCGCTCCGCCTCCCTGGAGGAGGCATTCCTCCAGATCGCGAACACCCAGCTCCGCTCCCGGGCCGACGACCCGCGCCGGGCGGGGGCCAAGCCGATGGACGAGACGAAGAAGAAGGTGACGGCATGACCACGCCCACCGCCCTCGCGGACGACCGCACGACCCCCGGCCCCTCATCCCCGTCGAAGGCGTCCGCCTCCGCACGACGGCTCACCGCCCTCGCCCGCGCCGAACTGATCCTGCTGGTCCGCAACCGGTCCGCGATCTTCGTGGCCCTGGTGCTGCCGGTCGTGATGATCTTCTCGATCCGGGCCTCGCTCCAGCAGATCGACCTCGCCGGCACCGGCCTCTCCATCGCGGGCGCCGCCCTCACCGGCGGCATCGGCATCGTGCTGGTCCAGGTCGTCTACATGACCCTCGTCACCGGGTACGTCACCCGGCGCGAGGAGCTCGTCCTCAAGCGGCTGCGCACCGGTGAGGTCACCGACCGCGAGATCCTGGCCGCCAACGCGCTGCCCGCCGTCGCGCTGGCCCTCCTCCAGGTCGTGCTGCTGGTCGCGGCCGGCGCGGTCGCCTTCGACCTGAGCGCGCCGAAGCGGCCCGAGCTGTTCCTGGCGGGTCTGCTGGTGGGTCTCGTGATGATGTCCGGCCTGGCGGCCGCGACCTCCGCGGTGACCCGGACGGTGCAGACCTCGCAGCTCACCACGTTGCCGCTGTTCTTCGTCTCGCTCTTCGCCTCCGGGATCTTCGTCCCGCTGGACATCTTCCCGGACGGCCTGGCCTCGGTGTTCGAACTGCTGCCGCTGACCGGCGTGATGACCCTGATCCGGCACGGCTGGCTCGGGGGTGTGGAGGGCGGGGACCTGGTCACGGCCGCCGTGGCGGCGCTGGCCTGGACCGCGTTCGCGGTGTTTGCTGTGCAGCGGTGGTTCCGCTGGGACCCGCGCGGCTGAGGGACGGGCTCCTGCCGTGGCCGTGGGGATGACGTGAAGGGGCTGGACGAGGTGATCGGTCGGGTACGGGGCTGGCGACGCGGCTGGCAGGAACGCACCAAGCTCCAGCGCATCGACCTCTACACCCGGGTCACGCTCTGCGCGCTCCCCTGGGTCTTTCTCGGGACCTGGGGGCTGCTGCCACTGGGCAAGGCCCTTGGGCAGGGCCCGCTGCCGGTCTCCCTGGCGGTGGCGTTCCTCGTGGTGAACGCCGCCCAGTGCCTGCTGAGCAACCGCAACGTGGAACCCGCCTTCGCCCACTACCGGGGGACCGAACTCTTCCCGCTGCGGCGGCTGCGGCTGCCGGCGGCGCTGCTGGCGGTGCTGACCGGCCTGCTGGTGGCCCTCGCGGCGGTGGGTGGCGTCGAGGACGCGGGGCTGAGCCTGCTGGTGCTGGACCTGCCCCTGGCGTTCGCGACCCCGTACGTGCTCATCGTCCCGGTCCGGAAGTACCTGCTCCTCTGCGCGGCCTACGCGGTGGCGGTGGTGGCGCTGCTGGCGGCCGTCGGGGTGCCCGGCCGCATGCTGTTCGGGGCGGCCTTCTCGCTGCTCGTCGTCACCCTGCTGGTGCTCATCTCGACCCGGCCGAGCGCCTGGAGCCTGTCCGTGATGTGGCAGGCGGAGGAGGCCCGGGACATGCAGGCCCGGCTGGCGGTGGCGGAGGAGCGGCTGCGGTTCGGCCGGGACATGCACGACGTGTTGGGCCGGAACCTGGCGGTGATCGCGCTGAAGAGCGAGCTGGCCGTGGAGCTGGCCCAGCGCGGGAACGCGGCGGCCATGGACCAGATGGTCGAGGTGCAGCGGATCGCCCGCGCCTCCCAGCAGGAGGTACGCGATGTCGTACGGGGCTACCGCGAGGCCGACCTGCCCACCGAACTGCTCGGCGCCAAGGGCGTGTTGGAGGCCGCCGGGATCACCTGCACCGTCGAGGGCGCCGACGGCCCGGCGGGGACCGGGGCGCCCGCGGCGGTGCAGGCGGCCCTGGGCTGGGTGGTCCGCGAGGCGGCGACCAACGTCCTGCGCCACGGCGACCCCCGGAGGTGCGTGATCCGGCTCAAGACGGCGGCGGGCGCGGTCGTGCTGGAGGTCGAGAACGACGGGGCCGGGACCGGGGAGGCGGCCACGGCGGGTGAGGGCGGCGGCTCCGGCCTGGCCGGGCTGCGCGAACGCGGGGCCGGGACCGGGGAGGTGGCCGCGGCGGGTGAGGGCGGCGGCTCCGGCCTGGCCGGGCTGCGCGAACGGCTCGCGGCCCTGGGCGGGTCGCTGGAGGCCGGAGCGGTCGGGGAGGGCCTGTTCCGAGTGACGGCGACGGTGCCGCTGACGGCTCCCCGTAACCGCCCCACCACTCCTGCCACTCGATCCGCCTCTCCGGAGGAACGATGACCACCACTCCGTACCGCCCTCCCGGCGGGGCGATGACCACCACTCCGTACCGCCCTCCCGGAGGAGCGATGACCACCGGCCGCACTGCCCTCCCGGAGGAGCGATGACCACCGACGACTCCGGCCGGCCCCTGCGGGTCCTGCTCGCCGACGACGAGCATCTGATCCGGGGCGCGCTGGCCGCGCTGCTGGCCCTGGAGGACGATCTCGTGGTCGTCGCGGAGGCGGCCAGCGGCCCCGAGGCGCTCGCCATGGCCCTGGCCCACCGGCCCGATGTCGCCGTCCTCGACCTCCAGATGCCGGGTGCGGACGGTGTGAAGGTCGCCACAACGCTCCGCAGCGAACTGCCCGGCTGCCGCACCATGATCGTGACCAGCCACGGCCGGCCTGGGCACCTCAAGCGGGCGTTGGCCGCCGGCGTACGCGGGTTCGTGCCGAAGACCGTCAGCGCCCGGCGGCTCGCCGAGATCATCCGTACCGTCCATGCCGGAAACCGTTACGTCGACCCGGAGTTGGCGGCCGACGCCATCGCCGCCGGGGACTCCCCGCTGACCGCCCGGGAGGCCGAGGTGCTCGAACTGGCGGCGGACGGGGCGCCGGTCGCGGAGATCGCGGAGCGGGCCTCGCTCTCCCAGGGGACCGTCCGCAACTACCTGTCCTCGGCCGCCTCCAAGATCGGGGCGGAGAACCGGCACACGGCGGTGCGTCTCGCACGCGAGCGGGGTTGGGTATAGTAAGCAGCGCGCTTCGGCGCAGTGCGGACGTAGCTCAGTTGGTAGAGCGCAACCTTGCCAAGGTTGAGGTCGCCAGTTCGAACCTGGTCGTCCGCTCCACAAGGAGAAGGCCCCGGTCCTCCAGGACCGGGGCCTTCCGCGTATCCGCTCGCCCCTACGACCAGCTGCTGCCGGTCAGGACCTCGTACGCCTCGATGTACTTGGCGCGGGTCGCGTCCACGATCTCCTGCGGCAGCGCCGACGGCGGCTGCTCGCTCGCGCGGTCCCAGCCGGAGGCCGGCGAGGTCAGCCAGTCCCGCACGAACTGCTTGTCGTAGGACGGCTGCGCGCGGCCCGGCTTCCAGGTGGCGGCGGGCCAGAAGCGCGAGGAGTCCGGCGTCAGCACCTCATCCGCGATGATCAGCCGCTCGCCGCCGTCGCGGCCCTCGTCGGGCCTCTCGAAGCCGAACTCGAACTTGGTGTCGGCGAGGATGATCCCGCGCTGGTGCGCGATGTCCCGGGCCCGGCGGTAGACGTCGAGCGTCGTCTGCCGCAGCTCGGCGGCCGTCTCCACGCCGACCTCGCGGGCGATCTCCTCGTAACTCACGTTCTCGTCGTGGTCGCCGACGGCCGCCTTGGTGGCCGGGGTGAAGATCGGGCCGGGCAGCTCGGAGCCGTCGACCAGCCCCTCGGGAAGGCCGATGCCGCAGACCGTACGGGAGTCCTGGTACTCGGCGAGCCCGGAACCGGTCAGATAGCCGCGGGCCACGCACTCGACCTGGATCATCCGCAGGGACGTGCAGATGAGGGTGCGGCCCGCCCAGTCCGCCGGGGCGCCGGGCGGCAGCTCGGTGGAGATCACGTGGTTGGGCACCAGGTCGGCGAGCTGGTCGAACCACCAGAGCGAGAGCTTGGTGAGGACGCGGCCCTTGTCGGGGATCTCGGTGGGCAGGACCCAGTCGTACGCGGAGATACGGTCGCTGGCGACCATGACGAGGTCGCCCGCCTCGTTCCGGTACAGATCACGCACCTTGCCGGTGTGCAGGTGGGTGAGGCCCGGAACCTGTACGGGCTCGGGCTTTTCTACAAAACCGGACACGGTGCCTCCGCGTAGATTGATCCAGGAGCGGTTCCGATTGTCCCGTACGGAGGGGGCACGGCGCGCGCGGGGCCCGGTCTTCGGCCGGTCGCGTCCGCGGCTGCCGCTCCCGGTGCGTCGGTCGCGGTCTCAGTCGCAGCCTCAGTCGCGCTTGCAGATCCGGTCGAGGAGGTTGGCCGTGGCCCGCTGGATCCGGGGGTCGGTGTGCCCGGGGCGGTCCAGGGCCGGGGACCAGGCGAAGGTGCCGGAGGCGAAGACGAGGGCGCCGGAGGGGGCCTGGTAGAGCGAGGTCTCCTGGTGACGGGTGGCGCCTTCGGAGTCCTGGTACGGGGAGTGGGCGAGCAGGATCCGGTTGTCGTGCTCGGGCAGGCTCGTCCGGGGGAAGTAGCGGTCGGCCTCACCGGCCACCAGGCCCGCGATCTCGTCGCCGTCGACCGCGCCCGTGGCGTCCCAGAGCCAGTGCCCGGCGTTGCGCACGACCATCGGACTGGGCTCGGGGACCCGGCCCGCGTACTGGATGCCCAGGAGCTGCTGCTCGGGCCGGTCCACCTCGCGCCACAGCGCGGACTTGCCCGGTCCCCGGCGCTTGCGGCAGGTCAGCAGGCGGTCGGGGATGCCGGAGGCGGAGGGGGCGAGGCCCACCTGCCAGTACATGGTGTTGGCGGAGAGGAAGACCAGCGAGGTGCCGCAGTCGCGGGCGCGCTCGGCGGCCCGGCGCATGGGCGTGGACCAGTACTCGTCGTGGCCGGGGAAGACCAGGCCCCGGTAGCGGCTGGGGTCCACGCGACCCGCGTGCAGGTCCCGGGCGTCGGCGTAGGCGAGGTCGTACCCGTACCGCTCGGCCCAGCGGATGAAGTCGTACGCGTGCCCCACGTGCAGCGGCAGGCCGGCCCCGGCGTACGGGCGGTCGAAGGAGATCGTGACGGCGGCTTCCTCCTCGCCGAGCAGCCGCCCCGAATCGTCCCAGGCGTGGTAGAGGCTGGCGCCGGTGCGGCCGTCCTCCGGATAGAGGTTGTACGCCTGCCAGGTGATGTCGGGGAGCAGGAGCAGCAGGTCGGCGGGGTGGTCGTGGCGGACGGTGAACGGAATGTGCGAGCGGTAGCCGTCGGCGGTCGTCAGGACCGCCACGTACGCGCCGACCGACCAGTAGCTGGGGATCTGGAGCCGCCAGGACATCCACCAGTGATGGCAGGACACGGTCCGGTCCGCGGCGAGGGGCGGAGGCTGGACGATGCCGGAGAGGCGCGGGCTCGTGGTGATCTTGGACGCGCCGTCGCCGCCGTAGTGACCGATCCGGTAGACGTCCACGGAGAACTGCTGGGGCGGGTCCACGGTGATGTGGAAGTCGATCGCCTCGCCGGGGGCGGCCGCTCCGGGTGAGACGAAGCCCTTGATCTGCCGGCGCACGTCGTCGGCGGTACGGGTGCCGCCGCCGGTGGAGCGGGCGAGGTCGGCGTACCAGGGGACGACCTGGCCGGTGTCGTCGAAGTAGTTCTCGCTGCCGCGCAGCCAGGGCAGGGGGCCCTGCCCGAAGGGGTCGCTCACCGCGTGCGCGAGGGCGCCCGACTCCCACCGGCGAATCTGCTCCGCCCCCATGCCGCGCCCCTCCCTCAGGTCCCCCGGACAACACCGGCGCGCACGATGCCGGCGCCGCTCCCCAGCACATCACATAACGCACGCACTCCGTCACCCTTCGTCGTGAATTGACGTGATCGGAACGTTTCCCTCCGGGTGGACCCCTGTCTCCGGGCGAGTCCCTGTCTCCGGGCGGGTCTGTGCCGACTGGCGGTCCGTTGCCGCTGGTCGGTGCTTTGCCGCCGGGAGGTCCCTTGCCGCTGGTCGGTACTTCCCCCGGGCGGTGCCTTGCCGCCGGGAGGTGCCTCCCCCGGGGCCCGGGCGGTGCCTTGCCGCCGGGCGGTGCCTTGCCGCCGGTCGGTGCTTCCCCCGGGCGGTGCTTTGCCGCCGGGCGGTGCCTCCCCCGGGACCCGGGCGGTGCCTCCCCCGGGGCGGGCCCCTGCCGCAGGCCGGTCCCGGGGTGCGCCCCCGGACAGTGCTGTGGACTGCCCGGCGGCGGGCTCTCGGTCACACCAGCCGCACCGGCTTGTCGGAGCGCACGCCCGCCTCGGCCAGCCAGGACCGCAGCGGGTCCGGGTCGCCGTCCTCGACCAGGCTGAGGACCGGCGCCGCGAGGTCCGCCCGGCGCTCGCCGTCGACGAGCAGCACGGGGCCGTCCAGCCAGTCGAGGCCGGGGGCCGCGCCCGCCGTGTCCACGGCCGCGCAGCAGACCATGGCCGCGACGTGGTCGGCGAGCAGCTCCGTACCCGTACGCGGCGGCTGGAGCGGGAAGAGGGGCAGCGGGTCGGGGCCCCAGAGGTCGAGGGGGTCCGGGCCGGTGCCGGACGGCGGCTGCTGGGACGGGCCGGGCGCCGAGGCCCGGGCGTCGTCGCGGGCGACCGCCGCCCCGATGCCCGCCGCGAGCTCCTCCCCGGGCCCGCCGGGTCCGGACAGGTGCTCCATGACCCGGGCCAGGGTGGGAACCGCCGGATCGGCCGCGGAGGCCGGGGGTACGCCCATGGCGTCGAGCACCCGGTGGAGCCGGGCCGCCTCCGTACGCCACTTCCGGTCGACGACCTCGTCCGGATACTGCTGCCAGTCCACCGGCGCCCAGCCCGGACCGCTCTCCGCGGGGCCGCCGTGGAAGAGGCGGGCGGCGAGCAGGGAGGTGGCCTCGTCGGCGGCGCCGGGCTCGTCGAGCAGGTCGCAGGCGGGGCGCTCACCGAGGCGCGAGGTGAAGCCGTCGGCCAGCCGGTCCCGGCGGGAGAGCTCGGTGAGCGCGGAGACCACTCCGGCGTCCAGCCGGGAGGGCCAGCGGCCCATCCGCCAGGCGGGCAGCGCGACCCGGGTCAGCAGCCGGTCCCAGCCCGCGTAGGCCAGGCCGATCTGCTCCTGGGCGGCGATGCGGAGCGCGTAGTCGACGCCCTGGGCGCGCATCGAGGCCGTGGCCGCCACGCACCGCTCCATCTCGGCGGCGTGCTCCCGGCAGGCGCGCAGCAGCAGCCGGGCGACCCAGCCGGCGAAGGTGACCGGCGCCCCGCGCAGCGCCCCGCGGCCGGGGGCGGCTCCGTCGGCCACCGCGGCGTCCAGACCGCGGACGAAGCGCCGGGCGGCGGCTATGTCGGGGTGCGCGGACGAGTCGGTGCCCGCCACGACGGGGGCGAGGACCGCGCGGAGCTCGGCTACCCGCATCCACCACAGGAACGGCGAACCGATCACCAGGACGGGGGCGGTGTCCTTGGCCGCACGGTCCTCAGCCGGCGCCGGGGCGACGGCAGCCTGCTCCGGGGCCGCCGACGTGGCTTTCGGCCGCTTCCGGCCCACGCGGTGCGCGCGGTGGGTACGGTCCTCCAGCCAGCTGTCGCAGTCAGGGGTGAGCGCTATGGCCGAGGGCGCGGGGACGCCGAGCCGGTCGGCGAGGTCCCGGACCAGCCGGTAGAGGTCGGGGGCGCCCTCCTCCGCCACGGGGACGGTGGGGCTCACGGCGGGCCGGGCCCGCGCGACGGAGACCGCGACGGCGGCGGCCACCAGCAGCACCAAGACGGCGACACCCAGCACCGCCCACCGCACCCCGTCCCAGACGGACCCGCCGAGGTGCCCCTGGGCGCCCGCGGCGAACAGCACGACAGCCACGGCCGCCGGCGTGATCACCACGGCCAGTGCCCTGCTGCGGATCCGCAGCAGGGCGAGCGCTCGGGCCTGTGCGGCCCGTGCACCCAGCTCCTCACCCACGTCGATACCGGACACGGCCGGATGTCACCCCCTCTGCCCCGCGACGGTTGTCCACTCCCCCACTGTGGCACCCGTCACTGACATCGCAATGCCGGTGGGCCAAGTGCCGGAACGCTTGCGCCGCACCCTAGTTGGGGCCTGGGCGGGCGTCATCCGTCTGGCCCAGTCGTCACCCGATGGAATGGCTTTGGGCAAAGCTGCTGACGTGTTCGTGTCCGTAGGGCAGGGCTTCCGCCGCTGGTACCGCGCGCGTACTCCATGGGACGGCCCCTCGCGCCCGCCCCGCGTACGCCGGTGGCGTTCGAGGGGCGGCGCGAGGGGCCGGGTGGAGCACGGTGGCCGGCGGATCAGCCTCCGGCGGCCTTCAGGGCGATGTCCGTCCGGTGCTGGGAGCCGTCGAGGCGGAGGCGGCCGAGCGCGGTGTAGGCGCGCTCACGGGCCGCGGCGAGGTCCTTGCCGGTCGCGGTCACCGACAGGACCCGGCCGCCGGCGCTGACGACCGCTCCGCCCTCGGCACGGGTCCCGGCGTGCAGGACGTACGCGTCCGGCGCATCCTGCGCCGCGACATCCGCGAGCCCTTCGATCGGGTCGCCGGTGCGCGGAGTGTCCGGGTAGTTGTGCGAGGCGATCACGACGGTGACCGCCGCGTCGTCACGCCACGTCAGCGGGGGGAGCACGTCCAGGGTGCCGTTGGCGGAGGCGAGCAGGACACCGGCCAGCGGGGTCCGGAGCCGGGCCAGCACGACCTGGGTCTCCGGGTCGCCGAAGCGGGCGTTGAACTCGATGACCCGCACCCCGCGCGAGGTGATCGCCAGGCCTGCGTAGAGCAGCCCGGAGAAGGGCGTACCCCGGCGGCGGAGCTCGTCGACGGTCGGCTGGAGGACGCCTTCGAGGACCTCGTCGACCAGCTTGGGGTCGGCCCACGGGAGCGGGGAGTAGGCGCCCATGCCGCCGGTGTTCGGGCCCTCGTCACCGTCCAGGGCCCGCTTGAAGTCCTGGGCGGGCTGGAGCGGGAGCACGGTGGTGCCGTCGGTGATGGCGAAGAGGCTGACCTCGGGGCCGTCGAGGAACTCCTCGATGACCACGCGGTCGCAGGAGAGCGCGTGGTCGCGGGCGACGGCGAGGTCGTCGGTGACGACGACGCCCTTGCCCGCCGCGAGGCCGTCGTCCTTGACGACGTACGGAGCGCCGAAGGCGTCGAGGGCCTCGTCGATCTCCGCGGGGGTGGTGCAGACGTAGCTGCGGGCGGTGGGGACACCGGCCCCGGCCATGACGTCCTTGGCGAACGCCTTGGAGCCTTCCAGCTGGGCGGCTTCGCCGGAGGGGCCGAAGCACGGGATGCCGGCCGCGCGCACGGCGTCGGCGACCCCGGCGACGAGCGGCGCCTCCGGGCCGACGACCACCAGCTCGGCGCCCAGCTCGGCCGCGAGGCGCGCGACGGCGTCACCGTCGAGCGCGTCGACCGGGTGCAGTTCGGCCACCTCTGCGATGCCGGCGTTGCCGGGGGCGCAGTACAGAGCGGTGACATCGGGGTCGAGGGACAGAGAGCGGCACAGGGCGTGTTCGCGGGCGCCGCCGCCGATGACGAGGACCTTCACGGGATGCAGCCTAGCCGCCGGGCGCGGCGGGTCCGGACGGCCGCCGGTCCGTGGACGGCCTGCGCCGCTCGGGTCCCACCGGCTCACTGCTCGTTGGTGAACTCCTCCACCACGGTGGCGCCCAGCTCGCGGACGATCAGCTCGTGGCCGGAGAGGGCTGAGTCGACCAGATCCGGGTCGTCGGCCTCCGCCGTGTCGTCCTCCGGGGCGACGGAGCGCGGCGGCTCCGACCCGTACCCCCCGTGGGAGGGCTCGGGGGCCGACGGGGCCGTACTCCGGCCCTGCTGCTGCGGCGGTGGCGCGGAGTACGACGAGGCGGCGGCCTGCGGGGGCTGCTGCGGCGTGTGCTGCTGGGGGGCGTGCGCCGGGTTGCCCTCGTACGCCGTCGGGGTCGGGGTATGGGGTGAGGGCGTCGGGGCGGGCTGGTACTGCGGGGCCGGGGGGCGTCCACCGCCGGGGAGCGGGGGCGCCGCACCGCCGCCGGAGGCATCGACGACCGCTTCGACCCGCCACTGGGCGTTGAACCGCTCGGCGAGTGCCTGCTTCAGGACTTCCTCGCTGCCGCTGCTGGCGAAGTTGTCACGGGCGCCCGCGTTGATGAAGCCGATCTGCAGGGTGGTGCCGTCGAACCCGGTCACCTGGGCGTTCTGGCTGAGCAGGATCCAGGTGAAGCGACGCCGGTTCTTCACCGCTTCCAGGATGTCGGGCCACATGTTCCGGACCTGGCCGGCCCCGTGGACCATGCCCTGGTCCGGCGCCGGGGCGGCCGGGGAGGGGGCCGCGGGAGCGGGAGCGGTCGGTGCGGGGGCGGCGGGGGGCGGGGCGGCGGGGCCGCTGCCGGGGGCGGACGCGGTGGGCCAGCCGCCGGGGCGCCGGGCCTGCTCACCACCGGCCGCGGTGGGCCAGGACCCGGGCCGCTGCGCCGGGGCTTCGGCCGGGGGCTGCGCCGCCGGGGGCTGTGTGGCCGGGGGCTGCGGGTCGGCGGGCTCGGCCGGGGCGTGGGCGGCGGGCGGCGCGTAGGCGCTGGGCGCGGGGGCCGACGCCTCGCCCCGTACGGCGGCACGGGCGGCATCCGGACCTGCGGGGGCGGCGGGGGCTGCCTGCGGGGCGTGGCCCTGGGCCTCGGGCCCGGGGACGTACCCCATCGGGACGGCCGCTGCGGGCGGTCCGGCGAACGAGGCGGCAGCGGCGGCGGACGCACCGCGCTCCAGCCGGTCGAGCCGGGCCTGCATCGACCGCTCGTCGTCGAAGGCGGCGGGGAGGAGGACCCGGGCGCAGATCAGCTCCACCTGGAGGCGCGGCGAGGTGGCGCCGCGCATCTCGGTGAGCCCGTCGTTGACCAGGTCGGCGGCGCGGCTGAGCTCGGCGGCGCCGAAGACGGAGGCCTGGTCCTGCATCCGCTCGACGACATCGGCGGGCGCGTCGATGAGCCCCTTCTCCCCGGCGTCGGGCACGGCGGCGAGGATCACGAGGTCGCGCAGCCGCTCCAGGAGATCCGCCACGAACCGACGAGGATCGTTGCCACCCTCGATGACCCGGTCCACGACCTCGAAGGCGGCGGCCCCGTCACCGGCCGCGAAGGCGTCGATGATCGAGTCGAGCAGGGATCCGTCCGTGTACCCGAGGAGGGAGGTCGCCATGGCGTATGTCACACCGTCGTCGCCCGCGCCGGCCAGCAGCTGGTCCATGACGGACATGGAGTCACGCACGGACCCGGCCCCGGCGCGCACGACGAGCGGCAGGACACCGTCCTCGACAGGGCTCTTCTCCCTGCCGCACACATCAGCGAGATAGCTGCGCAGGGTCCCCGGGGGAACGAGCCGGAACGGGTAGTGGTGCGTACGCGACCGGATGGTCCCGATGACCTTCTCGGGCTCCGTGGTCGCGAAGATGAACTTGAGGTGCTCCGGCGGTTCCTCGACCACCTTCAGCAGGGCGTTGAACCCCGCCGGGGTGACCATGTGGGCCTCGTCGATGATGTAGATCTTGTAGCGACTGGAGGCGGGCCCGAAGAACGCCTTCTCGCGCAGGTCACGGGCGTCGTCCACACCACCGTGCGAGGCGGCGTCGATCTCGATGACATCGATGGACCCCGGCCCGTTGCGCGCGAGGTCCTGGCACGACTGGCACACCCCGCACGGGGTCGGCGTGGGCCCCTGCTCGCAGTTCAGACAGCGGGCGAGGATGCGCGCACTGGTCGTCTTTCCGCAGCCACGCGGCCCGCTGAACAGGTACGCGTGATTGACCCGGTTGTTCCGCAGGGCCTGCTGGAGCGGGTCAGTGACATGCTCCTGACCGATGACCTCGGCGAACGACTCGGGGCGGTAGCGGCGGTACAGCGCAAGGGACGACACACCTACGAGGTTATCGGGGCGGACCGACAACCGGCCCCACACGGCCCACGCAGGGCCCCGACCAGGACGTACGGCCCACCGGATCCCGGAAACCCCCGGAACACAAAGGGCCCCCCACGCACCCGCCAGAGCCAACCTACCCTTGCTGCCTTCCGGCCCTGGGGGAGTTCAGTCAGATAGCGCCACGTGAGGGGCTGACGCCCACCTTAGCGGATCCCCACCCCATCCGGTCCACCCGCCCACCCCACCGAACGACCTGCCCGGCCTCTCCGGACGATCTTCGGGGAACGTGTTCGCTAGCACCCTCCAACGTCTTGTATTGTTTGCGGCGGAGGATTCGCCTAGTGGCCTAGGGCGCACGCTTGGAAAGCGTGTTGGGGGCAACCCCTCACGAGTTCGAATCTCGTATCCTCCGCCATTGCTCTCACCGGGCAATACGAAGAAGGCCCTGACCCGTTTCGACTGGTCAGGGCCTTCCTCGCGTGCTGGCCCGAGTCGGACCGGTCTCAGTCACGCGCCGCTAGGCGGTGGGCTCTTCGTGATCTTCCGTCTCAGTTGCGGTCCGAGGGGCCCTCGTTCGGACATCTCCGACCTCTTCGCTCGCCTCCGGCGCGGTACCCCGGAGTGCGTCCCCGGCTTGCTGCGCGACGTTCTTCAGCATGGGTCCGGCTTCAGCATGGGTCCGGTGACATGCATGTGCCGGGGCCCTCGTCCCCCGTCTCGATCCCGTCACCGGAGAGGTGACCGGCTACAGCCTCGCCACCGCCGACGACACCGACACCAAGGGCGAGCCCGTCTTCTACAGCGGCTCCGCACTCGCGCCAGACCCGTCCCTGAACCGGCTCCGCGAGCGCTTCGGCCCGGCGGATGACAAGGTTGCGGGGCAGGCCACGGCGTTGCACACGAGCTGTGCGGACGCAGGCGACTCCTGGCGGCACGCCGATGGGGAGCTGCGCGCCGCCTACAACCTCGTCACCAGGGCCAACAGCGGAACGGCAGAATAGGAGACCGACGCCCAGTGCAGGCTCAGGGCGCGGCGTTCGCCGAGCTGCTGCACAACACCGCAGTCTCGGCGCCGCGCCAGCCCCGGGCAGAACTGCAAGCGGCAGCCATCGCCTTCAACCGCGCCAACCGCTCCGCCACCCGAGCCGAGCATCGGGCCGCCGACGCCCTGCGCCAGGCCGGAAGGACGCCGCTGACCGCACCTACCGCCAAGGACGGCGACTTCGTCGCCGCGGCGCTCGCCTCCGCCGTCTTCCTGCTCATCACCCTCACCACGTGACACGCCCAGCCCGGTCACGCGCAGCAGGCGGCAGCCGCCCAGCAGTCCCTCGTCCACCTCCAATCCGCCCAACAGCACGCCGCCCGGCCGGCCCTGGCCCAGCTCACCGCACGCGCCCCGAGTCCCCAAGCACAGGATCGGCTCGCCGCAGCCGTCCGAGCCACGATCCCCGAGCACGCGCACCGCATCCCCGCCGACCCGGCTAGGCCCGCGCTGTCCACCGCCCTCGCCCGAGCCGAGTCCGCCGGCACACCGCCCCGCCAGACCTTGGCCGACCTGTCCGGGCAACGGGAACTCGACACTGCGGACCGGCCAGCCGAAGTCCCGGTCTGGCGCCTACGAACCGCCACCGCCGAGCCAATCAGCCAGCGAGCTCGGAGCGCGGCAACCCGTAGCGCTCGCACCAAAACTCTGGCCGCGAGGCGGGCACACCTGCCGCTCCAGCGATCCAGGCACAGCCGCTCGACGTGAAACGCGTGCGCCCAAGTCGCTGACGTAGTCCTTCCCGTCTCAGAAGCTGCCGTCACGCTTCAGATAGGAACGTGACGGCAGCCCTCAGCGGACGGTGGTCGCACGCCGGGCCAGCAAGCAACACCCCACGAAGGGTGGCCTTGGCTGCTCAGGGGTGCAGTCTCTTCACCATGACCGCGTACACCGGGGAATCGGCGAAAGGCTGCTGCTCGCCCGCCTTCTCGTAGCCCCACGTCTCATACAGGTCCTGAACCTTCGGGTGCGTCACGTCGACCAGGAGCACCGCAAGGTCTTCGCCGCGTTCCTTCAGCAGGGCTTCGTGGAGCCGCTCCGAGATCCCCTGCCTCCGCCACTGCGGGCGCACCATGACCTCGGAGACGGCGTAGGTCGCGGTGTACCCGTTGTTCGGCGCGAAGGCCGTGGAACGCCACCACTCGCGGCCCGGCTGGAGCGGGGCGCCGTACGCGAAGCCGGTCGGCGCGTCGCCGTCGAAGGCGACGACACAGGTGAAGCCGTCCATTGCTGACCAGTGATCGACGAACCACGGGAACCGCTGGTTGAACTCGTTGTCCATCGCATCGACGTAGGCGTCGGCGTGCACGTCGATCAGCATCTGCTTGAAGCCCTCGGGGAGGCTTCCCTGTCCGTAGTGTCGCAGGTCGATCACACTGGTCACGTTCGGCTCCATTCATCTCGCATGCGGTCTGCCCAGTCGCGGGCGTACGTCGTCGACGGCGCCAGCCGGAACAGGTCTCGGTGGAAGTCTCCGATCAGCGTGCGCATGCGCCCCGGTAGTGGGGCGCCCTCCATGATCGTGAAGACGGTGGCCGCGGTCGCCGTGGCCTGCTCGGGCTCGCCCTGGCGGAGCTGTGCCAGGGCGAGCTGGCAGGTGGCCAACGCGCGGTTGCGCTGGAATGCCGCCGGGATCTTGGCCAGGGATCGGTGAGCCATCGCCTCGGCTTCGGCGGGCTCCCCGTTGTGGTTGAGGATGATCGCCGCAAGGTGGTTGAGTTCTGCCGGCCCATAGAACGCAGTCCACCGGGGGCGTTCGTCCTCGGCCGCCTTCCGGTAGTTCTCCTGCGCTGCGCCCAAGGACCGGCGAGCGGCCCGCAGGTCTCCCAGCGACGAGTGGGCAAGCGCGAGACGGACGCGGCCCATGGAGCCGAAGAACGGATCTCGGCGGGCAGCTGGGGAGGCGTTGGCCGCCTGAGCTGCCGCGAGTTGTTCCGGCCAGTTCTTCCGCTGATAGGCGAGCATGGCCATGTTGACCCACACGCGCATGGCCGTGGGCGGGTCCTGGGAGAGGCCGGCGAACGTGGACGACTCGTGCAGGTACGTCCGGGCCTTGTCCAGGTCACGTAGGTCGATGCACGACCAGGCGGCGACGGTGGTGAACTCGGCCGCGAGCGCGTACAGGGCACGACGTACACGTTCGCTGGCGTTCCGCTGCTGAAGCTCCAGCACCTTGGCGCGAGCTTCGAGGGCTGCGGTCGCCAGGGAGGCGTGCCCGCCTTGGCGGTCGTCGGCCTCCACGAGCTGGTCCATGCTGGCCGATGCTCGGGCCACGTCCGTCATGCCCACCGACCGACGTTGCTTGACCACGGGAACGGCTGCGGCTGCCGTCCCGGTGGTGGAAGCGATGAAGTCGCGACGCCGCACGGGGCCCTCCGGGGGATGTTGCATGGAGCTGGGTGCGCTGAACCCTAAGTCCGCCACGGGGCAGCCGAACACACGCTCAAGTGCGGCGCAAGTGCGTCCGATTGGGCGTCGGCTTGATCCGTTGAGCAGGTTGCGGACCGTCCGGGAGGAGATGTCGCCAGGCCGACCCGTGACCTCCTGTAGCGCGGCGTTCAGGCGTGCCGCCAACTCCTCCTGCGTCAGACCGAGTTGATCAAGTCGTTCCTGAAGAACGAAATTCCCTCCCATGCACCGAACGTAATACCACCGTCACGATGACACCTAGAGCCCGGTAATGGAAACGTAAAGTCTTCCGGTTGGTGGACGTGCAGAATCCGGGACTCTTCCTGTTGCGCTGCGCTCGTCGCTCGTTGACTGGTCATCGGTCGCCAAGCCGGGTTCGGTGCGGCGGCACGGAGGAAAGCCCGGTCCTGCCTTGCTTGCCCGGACCGGGAACCCCAGCAGGAGGGAAAGACCTCGTGACCATGACCGTCGCTCAACCGAATGCGATCGGCTCCCCGGGTTACGCCGCAGAGGTGCCTTGCGTACGTGAGTCCGTGAGCCTCGCCCGCGCTTTCGTCTCCCAGGTGCTGGCGGTCTGGGGCATGGACGACGACGTGACCGGCTGGGGAAAGATCATCGTCACTGAACTGCTGGCCAACGCCGTCGAGCACACCGAGACCCCGGTGTCGCGAATCCACATCGAGCGTCCGAGCAACGGTGCCGTCCGCATCGGAGTCTCCGACCGCTCGCACGACGCTCCCCATCTGAAGACAGCCGACCTGAACGCTGAGAGCGGCAGGGGTCTGAGTCTGGTCGCGGCGATGAGTTCGCAGTGGGGCTACGACACGCACCCGTGGGGCAAGGTCACCTGGGCTGTGGTCGAGACTCCGGCGGGGAGAGAGCGGTGAGCACCGCAGTGGCTCCGAAACCTCCAGCCCAGGAGTGGACGCCACCACTCGACGCGGACGGTTTACGGCTCGTGCTGGAGCGGTTCCGGGCGTGGGAACCCCTCGACATCGAGGAGGTCTTCGACGATCTCGACACGGCGATCGGCAGTCAGCCGCCACCTGTTGCAACGGCTGTCGCCCTGTTCGGCCGCCTCCGCAGACACCTGAGACAGCTCAGCGACATCACGGTGGCTGACGACAGCTTCCCGCCCAGTGCCGAGATGACCCGACTTGTCGAGCGAGGAGTTCCTCTGTTGGAGGAGCCCACTCCGGCTGGCTATCGGCAGGTTGTCGGACTCGCCCGCCGTCTCGCCTTCGTGACCGCTGACCTGATCGAAGTGCTGATCGAGGCCCGCTACATCAAGGATGTCGAGTGACGCACGCCCCTTGCCACCCGCGAGCCACCCGGCGTGCTGGTCGCCACGAACCGGCCCGCCGGGCCGCCCTCCACGGGCGTGGTCCTCCCAACTCGCCTTCCAGCGCGGCCCCGTCGGTCAGCCGACGAGAACCGAGCGAGCTCTCCCCCCCCCCCGGTTTCCCCGGCCCATCCGCCACGCGACGCCGGCCTGCATCCCCCATACGTACGACTGAAGGAAGTCCATGACGAACACGACCGTCGAGCCCGACGAAGCGACCCGTCTCCGGAACAAGGTGGTGGACGAGTTGCGCGCGGGCGGCGGCATCTCCTCCCCGGAGATCGAAGCCGTCATGCGCAAGGTGCCTCGGCACGCGTTCCTTCCCGACACCCCGCTGGACAAGGCGTACGACACGTACGCGGCAGTGATCACCAAGACGGACGAGCACGGTGTGCAGCTCAGCTCCGTCTCCGCCCCGCAGATCCAGGCGATGATGCTGGAGCAGGCCCAGGTGAAGCCCGGCATGCGCGTGTTGGAGATCGGTTCGGGCGGGCTGAACGCCGCCTACCTCGCCGAGCTCGTGGGTGAGCACGGCGAGGTCGTCACCGTGGACATCGACCCCGTCGTCACCGAGCGGGCGCACCGGCTCCTGGACGAGCACGGCTACGACCGGGTGCGTGTCCACACCGCCGACGCCGCCGAGCCCATTCCGGGCCTCGGCGAGGTCGACGTCGTCATGGTGACCGCCGGAGCCTGGGACATCGCCCCGGCGTGGACCGCGCAGCTCAAGCAGGGGGGTCGACTTGTGGTGCCGCTGCGGATGCGTGGCCTGACCCGGTCGGTCGCCTTCACCCAGATCACGGGCGAACACGGCCCGTACCTGGAGAGCATGTCGGCGCTCATCTGCGGCTTCGTCCCGATGCAGGGCTCGACAGCCCACCGGGAAGAACTTCTTCTCGTCAACGGCACACCGGAGATCGGGCTGAAGTTCGATGACGGGCTACCGGCCGACCCACACCGACTGGACAACGTGGTCACGTTCCCGCGCCACGAGCTGTGGACAGGCGTCGTCATCGGCCTCTCGGAACTCATCGACACCCTCCAGATGGCCTTGGCCATCAGCCTGCCCGGCTTCTGCACGATGGCCGTCGACGAGGACATGGACACGGGCCTGGTCGCCCCCGTGAACAAGCGGTTCGCCCTCGCCGCCGTCGAGGACGACACCTTCGCCTACCTCGTCACCCGCCGCACCGAGGACAACAAGCACATCGAATACGGCGTGCACACCCTCGGCCCGAACGCGAAGCAGTTCGCCGACCAGGTCGCCGACGTGCTTCGCGACTGGGAGGCCAGCCGGCGCGGGGGCCCCAGCCCGGTCATCCGGGTCTATCCGGCCAACACCTCTGATGACCAGATCCCGGCCGACCGGGTCATCGACAAGGTGCACAGCCGGGTCTCGCTCTCCTGGCCCTCGGCGTAACGCCGGAAGCCAGGTTGTTCCACACCATCCGGACACCAAGAAGAAAGGCACGAACATGACGAGCCCCACTCTGGCCCCTCCCGCCCCGCTGGCGGGCCTGGACGACGACTTCGCACCCCTGGACGTGAAGGTCGTCATCGCCGAGCACGCGTACGGCAAGCTCATGTGCTCCACGGGCGACGGCTGCGGCACCACCTGCGCGACCGGCGCCTCCGCCTGCGGCTCCTTCACGGAGGACCCGGCCTGATCCAGGCCGTTCCCTGCCGGTGGGCCGAGCGAAGTGTTCCGCTCGGCCCACCGGCTCCTCACCCGCCCCGCCAGACGGAGGGCCCCATGGTTTCCCGAGCAGTCGCCGACTACCGATGGCAGGGCGCTGCCATGCTGCGCGCCACCACCAGCCCCGGGCCGGCGGACATCCCCCGTACCCTCGACCTGGACAACGTGGCCGTCACTCGCGGGTGGCTGAACCGCGTCTGGGAATGCGATGGCTTCCGCAACGCGCTGGAGCTGGCGACCCCCGTCCTGTCCGACGCTATCGAAGCAGTCGTCCAAGGCCGGCAGTCCGAGCCCCGTCACGTCCGCCGCACCGCGGTATCGACGGTCTCCTACCTCTTGCGGTGGCAACACCGGCCGACCCCGCTGGGCCTGTTCGCCGGCACCGCTCCGGTGACGGTCGGGCCCAGGGCAAGCGCGCGGTGGCGCGACAAGCACCGCGTGCTGATCCGGCCGGACTCCGAGTGGGTCACCGACATGGTCCTCCGACTCCAGCGCATCCCCGCGTTACTGGCGCGGCTCCCGCTCGTCGCCAACAACGCCGCCCGCACGCGGGGCGATCGGCTCGTGGCGCCGGGCCCGCCCTCCGACGGGCACGCCGTCCTGTTGGCCCCGGTCGAGGTATCCGTCCGTAATGCCAGGCCAGTGGCCGCCGCCATGGACGCCGCCCGCTCGCCCATCCCTTACGGCGCCTTGTACGACCACCTGCGCGACAGCTTCCCCCAGGCCACACCGGAGCAGATCGACGCGCTCCTCACCAGCCTGGTCGAGCAGCAGTTCCTCATCACCAGCCTGTGGGCACCCATGACCACCGTGGACCCCCTCCAGCACCTGTGCCACGAACTGGAACAGCACGACGCGGACAGCATCCCCGACGTGCGGGACCTGGTCCACGAGCTGTACGCGCTATGCGACGAGGTATCCGCCCACCAGCCGACGCTCTCCGACGCCAGCGTGAGCGCCATCGTCGCGCGGATGCGCGCCCTCACCACCGTCACGCCGACACCGTTGCTCATTGACACCGCCCTCGACTGCGAGACCCAGCTTCCGCAGGCCGTGATCGCGGAAGCGCAGGCAGCCGTGTCAGCTCTCTACCGGACCACCCCGCAGCCCTACGGCTATCAGCACTGGCGCGACTACCATCGCCGGTTCCGGGCCCGGTACGGCGTCGGCGCCCTGGTGCCGGTGATGGACCTGGTCGCCGACAGCGGCCTCGGGCTGCCCGCCGGATACGTCGGCTCCGAACGCGGAGCCTCCCTGAAGGTGCGCACCGACCGCGACGAGCTGCTGCTCTCGCTGATGCAGCAAGTCCTCCTCGACGGCCGCGACGAACTGCGGCTGACAGACGACATGGTCCACGCCCTGGAGAAGGCCGCCGGAACGGACGAGCGGCTGTTCGTGCCCCGAGTGGAGGCCGCCTTCGAGATCCACGCCTCCAGCACCCGGGCGCTGTCCAGCGGCACGTTCGACCTCCTTCTCACGGCGGCGCCCCGCCCCGGCAGCAGCATGGCGGGCCGGTTCGCCCACGTCCTGCCGCCCGAGCACCAAGACGCCCTCGCCACCAGCTATCGCGGGGCACCGGACCGCCTCACGGCGCAGCTCGTGTTCCCACCGCGTCGGCACCGCAACGAGAACATCACCCGCACATCGCGACTCCTGCCGCACATCATCGAGCTGTCCGGGCACCAGGAGCGCGACGAGACGACGATCCAGCTCGCCGACATCGCCGTCACCGCCGACCCGCGCAGTTTCCATCTCGTGCAGCTCTCCACCGGCCGGCGCATCGACGTGCGGGTGCTGCATGCCCTGCAAGGCGGAACTCAGACCCCGCCGCTGGCCCGGTTCCTGGCCGAGGTGGCCAGCGGGCGGTACGCCGCATACAAGCCGTTCGACTTCGGCGCCGGTTCTCGGCTCCCCTACCTCCCTCGGGTGCGCTACCGCCGCACCATCCTCACGCAGGCGCGATGGCTACTGATGGCGGAAGACCTGCCCGGCCGGAAAGCCCCGAGGCAGGAGTGGGCAGACGCCTTCACTGCGTGGCGGGACCGGCTGCGGGTCCCGATGCAGGTCGCCGTCATCGAGTACGACCAGCGCCTCCCGCTCGACCTGTCCCACCCGGTCCACCTCCGGGTCCTGCGCGCCCACCTCGACAACGCCCGGCGCGTGGAGCTGCGCGAGGTACCGGACGCAGACGCCCACGGCTGGATCGGACGGGCACACGAGATCTGGCTCTCGCTGGGCCGTTCCGAGCCGGACACCGCGTACGTGCCCCGGCCGCGCTCCACTACGTCGCCGGGCGCCCAGCGGCATCTGCCGGGCGGCGGCGACGTTCTTCACGCACAACTCCACGCCCATCCGCGCCGCTACGACGAGATCCTGAGCCACCAGCTCCCCCGCCTGCTCACCGCGTTCGGGGAGGAGCCGCCGACTTGGTGGTTCACCCGGCACCGGGAGATGGCCCGGCCGGACGCCGACCAGCACCTCGACCTCATCCTGCTCCTGTCGCCGGACTCGTACGAAGTCGGCGCACAGCACGTCCGCGCGTGGGCCGACAGCCTGCACACGATGGGGCTCGCGTCCGGACTCGCCCTGGCCCCGTACCAGGCGCAGACCGGACGCTTCGGCCACGGGCCGGCCATGGACGCCGCGCACCAGGTGTTCGCCGCGGACTCCGCCGCCGCCCTTGCGCAGATCCAGCTCGCCGAGCGCACCGATGCCTTCGCCCCACAGGCCCTCGCCGCCGCCAGCGCCCTGCACCTCGTCACTCCCCTGGCACCGAACGCTGCGGCGGCCGAAGAGTGGCTGGTGGGCAACCTCCCCCAGGGCACAGGACGGTTGGACCGGACCCTGCGCGGCCAGGTGCTCGAACTCACCAGGCCGAACGGTGCCTCTGCGCTCGCGTCCCTCGCCGGGGGCAGGCAGGTCGCCGAAGCGTGGCGAGCCCGCGCCTCCGCCGTGGACTTCTACCGGACCGCATTGGTCAGTGAACGTAATCCGCTCGACGTCGCCCGGTCGCTGCTGCACCAGCACCACGTCCGAGCTCTTGTCGTCGATCCGCGCACCGAGGAGACGACGATTCGACTCGTGCGAACAGCCGCCCTCCAGCACCGGATGGCGGACCGATGACCACGCTGGCAACCACCGCCGCAACAATCTTGGAGCAGTACACAGCTGATCTGGCTGAGCCTCCTCCCCCGCCCCCGGAGGAGCCCTGGGCGGTGCAGTCGCTCGCCGACGGCGCTGCCGGAATCAGCCTGCTACACATCGAGATCGCCAGCAGGTACGGCGGCTCCTGGCGTTCCGCCCACCGGTGGATCACGAGTGCGGCCTCCGGCCCCATCAGCGCGGCCGACCAGGCGGGCTTGTTCCTCGGCGCCCCGGCCGTCGGCTTCGTCCTCACCGCCGTTCCCCCGGCGTACCGGCATCTGTATGCCTCGGCGCGCACGACCCTGCACCAGCACATCACCGGCCTCGCCCACCGCCGCGTGGACGCCGCGCTCGCCCGCGTCGGCAGGGGAGACGTGCCGAGCTTCGCGGAGTACGACCTCTTCTACGGCCTCACCGGGATCGGCGCCTACCTCCTGCGCACCGAGCCCGAGGGCCCAGCCCTGGAGAGGATCTTGCAGTACCTCGTCGCCCTTACCCGGCCGCTCGCCGCTGACGGGCGCGGACTGCCCGGCTGGTGGGTCCGCCATGACCCGGCGCGCGGCGAGTCGCCCCACTTCCCGGGCGGGCACGGCAACTTCGGCGCGGCCCACGGCATCACAGGCCCGCTCCTCCTCCTGGCCCAGGCCATGCGCCGAGGCGTCACCGTCGATGGCCACCAGGACGCCATGTTCACCATCTGCGCCCACCTCGACGCCTGGTGTCAGCACGGCGATTCCGGCCCGTGGTGGCCAGAGCACATCTCCCGGCGCGACCTCGACCGCGGTCAGCCTCATCACGACGCCCCCGCCCGTCCGAGCTGGTGCTACGGCACAACAGGCATCGCACGGGCAGGGCAGCTCGCGGGGATCGCCCTGCGCTCACCCATGCTCCAGAAGTTCTACGAGGATGCCCTGTACCGGACATTGTCCGATCCCGCGCAACTCGCCCTGGTCACCGACAGCGGTCTCTGCCATGGATGGGCGGGCATCTACCAGACCGCTCACCGCGCAGCCGCAGACGCTCTCGACCCGCGGCTTCACGCCCTCCCGGAACGCTTTGGTGACGCCCTCGCCGCATCCGGTCGGCCCAGCTCCCTCTCGGATCCCGGCCTGATCAACGGCGCCGCCGGCACCGCACTCGCCCTCACCACGCTCGCCTCGCAGCAGGCGCCGAGCACTGGATGGGACACATGTCTCTTGATCAACTGATCCAGACAACCGAGCCGAGTCCGACGCAGCACGCCGTCCTCGCCGTCCTGAACGGCCTGCCGCTCGCCGACGCGGTGCAGCAGTACCGGATAGACCCTGTGGTCCTCTCCGACGCGGTCGCGGTCTACGACCAGGCCGGCCGAGAAGCCCTGGCCCGCCACGCAGCCATCACTGACTGGTGGCAGACGTACCTCCACTTCACCGACTGGCCGAACGCCGACACCACCTTCACCACGCACGTCCTGCCCATCCTGCGCAAGGCGGAAGCCGCCCGCGCGATCGACGGCTGGTGGTACACCAGAAAGCACCCCTGCTGGCGGCTGCGCCTCCTCCGGGTCCAGCCTGCGGGCGGCGCCAAGCTGACGATCGGGGACGGCTTCGACCGCCTCGTCTCCGACGGACACCTTCAGCGCTGGTGGCCCGGCATCTACGAACCGGAGACGCCGGCGTTCGGCGGGAAGGCCAGCATGACGGCCGCGCACGCCCTGTTCGTCACCGATAGCCGAGAGATCCAGCTGTTGCGCCAGCGCGACGATCTCACCGTCGGGCCCAGGGAACTGTCCGTCCTCCTATGCACGATCATGATGCGCGCCGCCCGACTGGAGTGGTACGAGCAGGGCGATGTCTGGGACCGCGTCATCACGACGGAACACCGCTCGGCCGTCAGCGACGTTCCGCCGGAACAGCTCGACGCCCGAGTCCAGGAGATCCGTCCTCTGCTTCTCGCCGACAGTGACGTCCTGCTGCGCCCCGGCGGCCCACTGGAACCTGTCGCCGAGTGGGTCGCCGCATTTCACAACGCCGGCCAAGCCCTCGCCGACGGCGTTCGAGACGGAACACTCGACCGCGGGCTGCGACAGGTGCTCAGCTACCACGTGATCTTTCACTGGAATCGACTCGGGCTATCAATGCGAGGGCAGAGCATTCTGGCTTGGGCAGCCAGAGCAGCGATTCTGTGCGGCAATGGGCACAAGGAGGGCTAGCACGGCACCTCCGACTCAGCAACGTCTATTCGTCGACCTGCTCGGTTGCCGGGGCTGGAGCCAGTGGTAGGAAGTACTCCTCGGCGAGTTTCGCCAGGTGCAGCGGGAGCGGCCGGGCAAGCGGGTGGTACTCGTCGTGGAAGCGCAGCTGGTGGACGGCTGCCGCAATTACTGCGGGTTGTTCTGGCTTCGCGCCGGGGCTTCCCCCCGCAGCCAGAGCTGCCTCCGACAGACATCCCAGCACGGTGAGTTCCAATGCCTGTGGATTCCAGGCCGTAGCCGCAGGGCCGTGGGGCCAGTCCTTGTCGGGTACCAGTTTGCGTAGGTCGCGCCGCACCGTGCCTGCCGTCGGCGGTTTACCGACGGTGCTGACGAACACACGGTTGTCCGGGCTCGCCTCGCGGGCGGCCCAGAGGCCAGCGGAGAACCCTGGCGGCTCCTCGTCGGTCTCGCCGGGCGCATACCACTCGGGCGTCTCGCCGCGACTGTTGGCGTCCCGAATCAACACCGCTCGCAAGCCGCCTCCATAGAGCGCGAGCCGCGTCAGCTGTTCCCCGTGCAAAGTCACCATGTCCCTGACCAGTTGTCCGTTGTTCAGGCCGGGCCATACCCCGCGTAGGTTGCCGCTGTTTACCAGGAGCAGGGTCGGTCGATCGCGTACTTGGTAGAGCAGTGACCTGACCTGGCGCTCGACCTCGTCACGCCGCTCATCCTGGGTGGAGAAGGCCCGGGCTGATCGGGTCTGCGTCGGGTGGTCCGACGTGAACTCGTCAGCAGCGAGGGCAAGCAATAGTTGGGCGTATGGGAGCCACTTTTTGCGGGTGTCGTCCCAGCCACACACCGGATGTACAGGATCGCGTGGCCGGATGCGGAGAGCAACCAAGCGCTGTCCCGCCTGTCGGGTCGGACCGTCTGCCTGGCACCGGACGTACCAGAGCGCCAGGTACTGAAGGCCATCCGCCAGCTTGTCGTCCAGCCGCTGGTCCGGCGGGACCACAGCACCGAGTTGGCGCATCCCGTCGGCTATGGCGGACTTGGCGCGATGGGCCACGGCCCCGTCAGAGTCTTCCGGAACCACGATGAACTGGCTGACTCGACGGGCCACGGCGCAACCGAGCCGGAGTGCAGACTTGGGATCGGAGTCCCGGACTGGGAAGCGCTCGGGACCGAGCGTCTCCACGATCACCAGCCCTTCCGAGGCCGATGGGGGGACGAAGTGGCCAGCCGTCCGTGCAGCGCGCTCCCGTACGGCCTGAGCGAGCGCCTGCGCTCGTTTGTGGCCGGACTTCCGGATGACCTCGAGTGGGGCGCCCAGGGTCCCGAGCGGACGGGTACGCAACCTGACTCGCAGCTCGCCGTCCTGCCAGTCGTGTTCGCCATCCACTCCGCAGGATCCGGCAGAGAGGCCCAGCCACTCGCGAAGCGCCGCGACCAAAGCGTCCCGGGTCTCCTCGGTCTGCCAGAGTACGTCCACCAACAGCGGCCGCCCGTCGAGGGTCGCGCGCACCGCGTCCCGGCGGGCTTGGATTCGGTTCCGGGTCCGCTTCTCCTGCTCCGCCTGGTCTTTCGTCGCGGAGGTGGGCAGCAGGACGGGCTTGGACTTCCGGTGCACGCGTTCAAGCTCAGGTACCCGGCGCAGGAAGGGGCCGATGCCTTCCTCGACCCAGTGGTCGAGCAGCGAGCGTTCCAACGGCATGAGCCCGGCGCCGACACCATGCCGCCCCATCGCGGTGCTGTGCAGGATGCCGGCCGCAACCCCGTTCTGTCCTTCGATCCACCCGACCGGTTCGGCAACCAGATCAGACGGCTTGGGGTAGGCGCGCGTCACGTCCAGTTCGGGCAGCAGGCCGACCAGACTCTGCCGACTCCAGGCGAGCATCCCGAGGCTGCGGTCGTAGGCAAGGGAATTGGCTGTGAGCCGTCGGCGCGGGCCGTGGACACCTGGCCACGGCAGCGGCGCGTCGAGCAGTACGGTCGCACCATGCCCTTCCGGCAGCCATACGGGCGATCCTGTGGCCCAGCGACGGATCCCGTATGAGACATGCACGCGGAACCGTGGGGCGAAGGGCACCGTCTGAACGGTGACGGTCACCAGTCCTGAGTAGAACCATGTGCGTTTTCCCTTCGCGTACGACCGTGGTGGCCAGCTGACCAGCTCAACTCCTTGGTCGCGGGTGACCAGCCGGAAGGACAGGTCGACGCCGTTGAGGCGAAGTGGGGAGGAGGCAAGCCTGGCACCGATCCGCTCGGGTAGCAGTTGATAGAGCCTGCGGTCGGGTTGGGCGGTGCCGCCCGGAGAGTGATCCGCAGCCGTGAGGTCCACCGACTCAGTGCGCCACTGCGGGGTGTGGTCGTCGATCAGTGCAAGGGTCCGGTCGAGGGCTGCCCGGTGGTCGGCCATGCGCTCAGGGTCGGGATCGGTGCCGGGCGGCAGGGTCATCACCCAGGAGGCCAGCAGCGGAGAGATCAGCTCCGCGGGCATCTCCTCGGACGCATAGAACCACGGGACCTCGGCGTTGCTGCCGGCCCCCCTGCCCGTGGCCACCAGGCCCGGAGCGGTGGCTCGGAGTAGGTCGTTGAGCTTGCTGATCGGCAAGGCCGTCGGCTGTTCCCGGCGGCGCCATCGCCGTCGGTAGAGGTCCATGAACTCGGCCCGCCACTCCTCGGGGAAGCTGATGACCCGGTACTGCTCAGCCCAGGGTTCCCTGTCCACATCCGGTTCATAGGCTGTGGTACTGATCAGGTGATACACGCGGTGTTCCTTTCATTGGGGGATGGATTGAGGCAGCGGTCGAGGGCTGTCCACATCGGGCGGTAGAGCGCCCGGACGATGTGACGATCGTCGGCAGGCACGTCGGCCCCGGGGGTGAAGTAGGGCTCAAGGACGGAGTGGATGCTGTGCAGGAGGCTGCTCTTGGGAGTGTCCGGTTCCTGGGACGCCCCTCCAACGGCCAGATGAGGGGAGAATGCGGCGTCGACAAAGGCGACCCTGGTAGGCACCGCACCACGCACGGAACGGCCGATCACCTGCCAGATCAGTACGAGCAGGTCCCAGGTGATCGCTTCCCGGTCATCTCCGAGGGAACTCCATGCCATGCTCCGGGCGAGCACCCGGTACCACTGAGATCGAGCGAGATCCCTGACCTTGCGGGCACCGAGACCGAGGCTGGGCTCGCTTCGTACCCATTCGTCGAACGCCCCGCCCCTCATGGCCCGCACAATCCAGTCGTTGATCGCGTGTACCGCGAGGCCGAGGTCGTCGGGGCGCGGGTTGGGTCGGGCGAGGAAGTAGATCGACCCGATCGCGGCGTGCTCGCGGTCTAGGTCGAGGATGTTGTGTCCGCGCTCGACAGCTAGTAGCGGCGCCACCAGGATCTCGGCGCGGGTACTGGCCAGCGTCTCGACGTCGCCACGGCGCAGGATGGGCGCGTGGTGCTCGTCGCCCTCCCCCAAGACGCCGGCCTCGGGATCGTCGTCCGACACCAGCCGGCGGACCCTGTCCTTCCACCGCCTATTGAGGGTGTGCAGGGTGTCCGCCACGACTTTGGATTCCTCATAGCTGCCGACGAGCAGCAGGATGTGGCGGCGGCTCTCCGGAAGGCGCTGTAACTCCTCCCGGAGACGGCTGATTCCGGCGTCTTCGTCGCCGAGGGCGACGGCCATCCGGCGCAGAATCTCCTGCCGTTGATCGAGTGGCTCGCCGGAGAGTCGCTGCGCCCCGTACTGTCCATCGCAGGTGCAGCCCGCGCGGCATCCGCAGCCGCTGCGGATGAACTCGAAGCGGAACTCACTCTGTTCGGCGATCCGGTCCAGGTCCTCCGGGCCTGGCTCGATGATCACGCCTATGTCCACCGGAATGTGATAGCGGCTGGACTTGCCTGCCCAACTGCTACCCGACATCAACAGGACGTTGGTACCGGGGCGACCATCCACCGTCGGCAGGTCGGGCATCTCCCGAAGTAGTTCCCGGCCGACCCCGCTGCACCGGAAGAACCTCAGTTCCCCGGTGCGCACTCCACCGTGATCCGGGCTGTCCATCAGGAACTGGAAGCCGATCACATTGCCCATCGGTGCCTCGGGCACCATGGGTCCGTAGTCGAGCGGCCTGCGGTACATCTCGTTGAAACCCAGGTTGAGCGCTGACGCGACACGCGGCCACATGGCGTTGATCAGGGCAAGCCTGGGCTCCAGGGCGCTGAGGAGCATGGTGAACTCGAAGCGGGTCACGAGCAGCTTGAGCCAGTCATCAGAGTTCTCCGGAAGGGGTTCCTTCTTCAGCCGCCTGGCCATCTTGCGGCTCTTTCCAGGAGGCTGCGGCGGCCGGGGCCGCTCGGCGGCCGCGAGGTGGCGCAGCTCCTCGTACTGCTCAGAGGCTTCGGCCGTGGGCTCCAGCAGCGGATCCAGGGCGAAAAGGCGGCATACCATCCCCTCCAGCCGCTCGCGGGTTGTTTCGCGCCGGTTGGTGTGCAGGAGTTCGCCCAGCAAGGCGGTGAGTTCCACGCCATCCTCGGTGTATCGCTGCCGGTCGCCGAACGGATTCTCCCGGAAGGCGTCGAGGATCTCGGTGAGTCGAAGCCGCGGAGCCCGGTGCCGATGTCCGACCGCGGGTCCCAATGCCTCGGCCGGAGTCCCCTCACGATCTTCCGGGAGCGGATACCGCTCCTCCATTAGGCGGAGTTGGAGCGTCCACGCGCTGAAGTACCCAGTTCTGACCCAGTTCCGCAGTTCCACATCGCGGACGAGCATGGCCACCAGGCGGTCGGCGGCGGTCTGCGTGGTGTTGACGGCCGCCGACCAGTTCTCCACGTCACGGTCGGACAACTGGATCCCGCCGGCACCGGCCAACTCACGGATACGGTGCTGGTTGACATCGTGCAGGAAGGACCGTGTGTCGGAGCCACCGCCGATCAGCGGGATGGCCGGCGCGAACATCCGGTCCAACTGCATCTGGACCCGGTCCGCCTCATCGATGATCACCAGGTCACTGCGCCGACAGGCGAGTTCGAGGTACCGGACGCGTTCCGGGTTCTGCGGGTGCGGCACCTTGGAATCCACCAGGCTGGACGGTGTGGCAACCCATAGGGCCGCGCCGACCAGCTCTCGGGCTCCGTGGTGGCGGGGACAGGCGGACCAGAAAGGACAGGCCAACTGCCGCCGTTCCCAGAGGTCACCGGCGGGATCGCGGCGGCTGGGCTTCTGCAATCGGGCGCAAGGCGCCTCGCCGAATCCCAGCAGATCGTCGGCGAGCTGCCCCTCTGCGTATCGGAGTGCATTCAGAGCGCAGGTCGTGCTCAGGTACGCGAACGCCGGATCGTCGTGCGCGAGCAGGTTGCGTCTGCCACGGCCAGCCAACCGCCGGTGCAGTCGCTCGGCGTGCCGCTGGCGGCCCGAAGCACCAAGAACCGGCGCGGCAGATCGGGGCACGTATGTGTTGTACCTCTCCACCACCTTGAGCTGTTCCGCGACGTCCCCGACGACGATGGTCGCCCGCATGCCCTGCTGGGCCATGTGCACCGCCAGCACGTCTCGCAGGGTGCTCTTACCGGCGCCGACGATGCCCAGCAGGTGCTGGATCCGTCGCACCTCAAAGCGGTCCGCGCACCGGAACTCGTCCGCTTGGCGGGTGAAGAGGTGGACCGCCCCAAGCCGCCCTGCCCAGTTCTCGGACTTCACGGAATCCATGAACGCCGCTGTCTCCAGCAGGTCGCCCCACAGGAAGGACAGTGGCTTACCGCCGTTCGCCGGCAGTGTCGCGAAATCATGTTCGACCGGTGAGAGAAGGGCTGACTCGGGCAGCTGAACGGTGGCCTGATGCCGTCCAATCGGGAAGGTGTGCCGCCCGGCCGCCGCGATCACCATGGGCCGTCCGGCGAAAGCAGGTGCCTCGCGCAGCAGCCGTTCATAGGCGTCCCAGCGGTCCGGCGCCACCGATAGCGAACGCCGACGGACGGCTGGAAGACTCAGGTCGGCGACCTCATAGCCTCTGAGCTGCCTGTCGAGCAGTTGGTAATCCTGGAGTGCCTCGGTCCACGCCCTACGCCGACCCCAGGTCCACACCGTGTGCCGGGCTGTGCGGATAGTCCGCTCGCCAACAGCATCGACGGCTCGCCAAGCCCGTGCGAACGGGTACCCGCTGAACAGTGTCCAGGCGTCTTCTGCCGGCGCTTCTGCCGCGAATGTCTCTTGGAGGAGGAGCCCCACCTCGATCTCGCACAAGGAGACGAGCCGGGCAGTCTTCATCTTCGGGGCGGCATCCGACAGTGGAACGACCACCTCGCGCAGGGACTGGGAAGTACTACGCACGGTTCCCCCTCGATCGATGGGCTGGTCCCGGTGTTGTGAAATCGCTCGCGGCCACAAGGCGCACCTGAGCTCCCACCGGTAGGGCAAGGTTGAAGCGTCGGCGACATCCGGGGCGCCCTGCCATGGCGTCCGGCATCACGATGTCCAGGGGTCCGTCGAGCAGCGTGGCGACCTCCGCCGCCCGCAGAGCGGCCAGGCCCGGCTGTTCTCGGTCATAAACCTGGAAGACCCGGAGAGTTCCGTCCGGGCTGGTGACGCGATGGACGCCCAGCCCCAGTGGGAGCAGCTGGACCTGCTCTGTGAGCCGGGAGCGGACTGTCTGCTCGGTGCGCCCGGGAAGTGCCAGGAAAAGCCGGAGCGCGAAGGGAAGAGCAAGGGCCGACTGGGCATCCTGGGACGTTTCGAGTTCACGGTCTCCGGATGAACAGCCACCCTCACACCAAGGGCGCCCGGCCGTGCCGTACTTGGCGAGCAGCCCACAATCGCGACAGCAGTGCACCAGCCCGGCGTCCGAGAAGCGGTCGGGCACAGGACCGTAGAGTCCCTTGACCAGATTCCAGACCTGAGCCACGGCCGGCTGCATCAGCTGCATCGGATCAGGACGGAGCATGACCGGCCGGTCGATGAGGAAGTCTCGGCACACCGCGAATCGCTCCACAGTGCCGCAGGCAGCGGCGAGTTCGGCGAGCAGTGTTTCGGCCTCCCGCTCCGGCACACCGTACGGGCCGAGGGAGGCCAGCTCGACGCAGGTCCGCGTAGGCTCACCCGCCTCGGGGTGAATCAGGCGGGTGCCAACGGTCAGGAATTCGTCCGGTAACCCTGGCACCCATTCTTCCGGCCCTCGTTCTCGACACCAACGCATCAGGTCCGGTACTCCGGCGGGAATCGGATGGCTGCGGGTCATTCCCGACAACACCATTTGATCCAAGACAAGTTGAACTCCTGGTGGGTAAGGGAGCCGGAGTGCCGCGGACCGGTTGATCGAGGTCAGTTCGAGCACGCCACGGGCCACTGCGGCCAGCAGAGCAATGGCCTGTCTGTCCTCGGTCACTGGCCCTCCTCTGAGCCCACTTGCTGCGACTGCCGCACCGAGCACCACCTCGCCACCTCGCAGTGGGCACACTCCGGGCCGGGCACTGCCTCGAACAGCGTCTCCGTATGCCAGCCTTCGACCTGTTCACGCAGCACCGCTTCGGCGACGGCAAGGGTCGCGGGTGCGAAGGGATCGATGGTGCGCAGATCGGCTCCGGCGGGGCGCAGCAGCTCCAGTTCGACCCGCCCCCGGGCCTGCGGGCCGGAAAGTACGCCGCTGCCAATGATCTTCACGGCCAGGGCCAGCTGAGGGTAGGCAGCCATGAGGTCGCGGCGAGGCCGGTCACTGGCAGAAGTTTTAGTCTCCCGCCAGACCCATGAACCCTCGCTTCTGTAGAGCAGGTCGGGTTCCGCCAGGACGAGCAGGTCGGCTGCGGTGTCGTCGAAGGCCATCCTGGGCTCGATCCGGATCTCCGACTTCGGTTCGGCCGTGTGCAGCGGGCAGACCTCAGCATGGTGCCGCAGCAGATCGGCACCAAGCTGCCGCTCCTCATCGGGGAGCCGGTACCCCTCGGGCACCCAGTCCGTCGGGATCTCAGCTGTGCAGGGCGTGCGCGACTGCCGGTCGTGCCGCTCGGCGAGGAAGGCGTGCAACGCCCGCCCACGCTCGGCAGCGGCGCCCCGCTCCACGGTGTCATCAGCCGGGAGCCGCAGACCGCGCAGGTAGCCGCGGGCCGGGCAACTCTGGTGGCCACGCCCGGTGGTCGAGGACCAACTGCGCCGCGGCTGACTTCGGTCGGCCGTCCCCAATAAGCCCGCGGTCTTCGGAAGCGTCGGGCACACTGGCGCGATAGCACACGAGACGCAGGCGGTACCAGGGCGGTATTCCTGGCTGCCGAGCAGAGCGCGGACAGCGGGCGCCCCGTCCTTCCGGTACAAGGTCAGTGCCTCGGCCCGGCTGCCTTCGAAGATCGGAGCCGTGTGACCGTCGGACAGGGCGAACTGAACGACCCTGACTTCTTCCAGTCGTGGATCAGGGTTCCCTTCGGCCGCGACAAGGGCGGCTATCGCGCGCTCTGTGTCGCTGCGCGTACGGAGGCGCTTGACCACCGGCAGGCGCAGCTCTCGCCGGCGACCGTCAGGGGATTCCAAGCAGCGACCCCAAGCCGTGATCCGGTATTCCACGGCGGCCTGACCGCCGCCGGCCGCTCGCTGATGCTTGTAGACCCAGGGGCTGGGAGCGAGGCGTAGGGCCGAATTCGGTTCCGATTCGGTGGGAAAAGCCTTCCGGTACATCAGTAGCGCATGCTCGGTCCATTGGCGCACCCCATCGTGCAGCGGACGCTGTCGACCTCCGCTCGGCGGGTTCGACAACGATTCGTCCGCTGGCCGATCGAGCTCGTCGGCCGCAGCCATGAACGGGCCGTTGGAAAACGGATCCAGCACCTCAGGTTTCCAGGCGGGCCGTACGCGAGGCCGCATCCCGCGTGCCTTCAGCACGTCGGACGCCGGGCACCGGTACCGCTCCGGGCCGAACATGCTTAGCCGCAGGGTGACGGTGGTGGATCCCCCGATCAGTCCGTCGGGTGGCCAGGTCTCTGTCATAATCCTCTCGTTTCTCTAGGCCCCGGAACAGGTTGTCGAACCTGTTGGGTGATCCTCTTCTGACTACGGAGCGAATGAAGTGCTTCCCGGGACTTCTCGATGGGCGTTACCGGGTGCTACGGAAGCTCGGCCACGGCGGCGAGGGTGAGCTATTCGTCGCCCGGGACGAGTTGGACCGTTGCGAAGTGGCGGTCAAAGCTCAATTCCCCCGCACCTTCGAATCAACGAAGACCTATGCCTCTGCCGCCTTCGCTTTGGAAGACGAGCTTGAACGGCTCACATTCATGCGGCATGTACCAGGAATTCCTGAGGTACTGGGAGACGGTTATTATGGGCGGCACCGGGGCCGGTACATTGTGATGGAACTGGTCCAAGGCGATACGATTGCGTCCTGGATCAGCGACCACCATCCAGTTCCAGCGGCTGCGGCGGTCTCAGTTGTCGCGCAGCTCTGCGATATTCTGCACGGCGTACATAAGGAGGGCTACGTACATCGGGATGTCTCCGCGAAGAATGCCATGATGCAGCCAAATGGAAAGGTCAGACTGCTAGACGTAGGTATTTCCGGGCCGATCGGGGAAATCAACTCAGATCCTCGCGGCACTCCGGGTTATGCGCCTCCGGAGCAGTACGACAATAAAGCACTACTGACTCCGCAGGTCGATGTCTTCTCCCTCGGCACCATGCTGTTCGCCATGGTCGGCGCCGAGTTGCCTTACAGCGGCCTGGAAGGCCCACCAGATGCCACCACCCCAGCCTTCCCGAACGGGTTCCGTGCCCATATGTCCAATACGCTTCAGAGCCTCGCGCTCGCCATGGTCTCCATCGACCCGGGTGAACGCCCGGATCTGGCTGCGCTCCGGAACTACCTGCGGCCAATGCTGCCCACCCCCCGCTGCCCCGCCTCCCCGAAGGCCACCCGGCCGGACCCGACCACCCCTTACCGGCTTGGCTTGTCGTTGCCGTAACCGGGACGGAGCCAGCACGCTGTCGAAGGGCTGTCACGGGAGGCACCTCATACGCTCGACAGCCGCGTCCAGGTCGCTCTCACCCAGTTCTCGTAATAGTGCCTGGGCTTGCTGAATCGCCTCCTCGGCTTCCAGAGGCCGACCGGCTCCGCGGAGGGCGGCCGCAATCCAGACCAGCGTCCGGGCCTCTCTACTGCCGTAGGTCAAGGAGCGGTACAGATTACGAGCGCGCTCGAAGTCGGCAATGGCGGCCTCGTGATCTCTCAATACGAGCCGAACTCGGCCCATGCTGAACAGCAGATGCGCCAGGCCGTTGAGATCGTCCGTTCCTTCCAACAGCGTCAGCGAACGCCGGCAGTACTCCAGAGCCGCGTCGTAATGACCGAGGTCGTAGCGGGCACTTCCGATGCCGTTCAGCGCGGCTCCTTGGCCGAGGAGGTCACTAAGTTGCTCGAAGGCGGACAGAGCAGCGATGAAATGCTCCAACGCTTCACCCGCGGCTCCGCTCTCACGGAGTAGAACGCCCAGGATGTGCCTCCCGAGGGCAGCGCCTAGGACATCCCCGTCGTCCTCGCTCACTCGCACTGCGCGTCGTAGTTCACCCGTGGCACGCGGAAGGTCCGCGAGGCTCCGGTAGGTGCCGGCAAGCATCCGGTGCACCATGGCCACGTCGGCCGGACCGGCCTCCCGACCCGCGGCCTCAAGCGCACTGTTCAGGTACTTGAGCGCGTCCAGGTGGCGCCCGGATCTCCATTGGAAAGTCACCAGGACCATCGGGAGCAGCCACGTGTAGCGGTCGAGCCCACGCTTCTCCGCCAGACCGACGGCAGCCGTGAGGGTTGAGTACTCGGCCTCGAACCAGGACATCGCGTCCGCCGCATGGGTCGGTGTAACCACCTCGACATCGGGGGCTTCGCCGATGGGCAGTCGCCGGGCCGGATCCAGCCTCCGGTCGCACGCCCAGGCGTTGTGCAACAGGAAGCGGAGCACCCGCTCCACAACCCGCTCTCGCTCGTCTTCGTCCTGCCGGTCCGACAGTTCAGCGGTGTAAACGCGGACGAGATCATGCAGGGAGTAGCGCTCGAATACCGGCTCAGTCACCAGGCTCATCCGCATCAGCTCGTCGACTGCGTCGCTGACGCTGTCGATACCGTGAGTTTCGAGTGCGCGCAGTGCCACCCAGCTGATCGTCGGCCCCGGATGGACCGTCAACTGCCAGAGGAGGTTCGCCGCCGGTATCGGCAGCAACTTGTAGGAAGTTTCCAGCTGCAGGCGGACGCTCAGGCTCTCCGAGCCCAGGTCGAGAGAACGCAGCCGGGTTCTCTCCTGCCGCAGTTGGCGAACCATGCCTGCCAGCGCCTGGGACGGGCGTTCTTTGATCCGCGCGGCCATGATCCCCAGCGCCAAGGGCAAGCCTCCACAGTGTTCAACCAAGTCGTCAACGAAGGGGGCGGCCGCACCCATCCGATCCTCGCCCAACCGGATTCGCAGCAGCTCAACGGCATCGTGCGAGTTCAGCGGAGCGAGGTCGACAAGCTCGGCACCCTCACGAATCGCCAGCCCGTGCAACTGACGACGGCTCGTAACGATCGCCGCGCTTGCCCCCGGGCCAGGAAGCAACGGGCGGACATGGTCCTCGTCGCGCGCATTGTCCAGGACCAGCAGCAGCGAGCGATCTGCGAGAGCAGTTCGGTAAGCGGAGACCATGCCGTCCATCGTCGGAGTCGCTGGACGTACTCCGAGATCGTTCAGGAACCTGGCCAGGACAGCGCCGTGCCGTTCCGGTTCACCTGACGAAAAGCCACCGAGGTCGACGTAGAGAATTCCGTCCGAGAAGCTCCGTTCGGCCAGGGCGGCCGCCTCTATGGCGACGAAGGTTTTTCCTACACCAGGCATGCCTGTGAGCGCCGCGACTCGGCTCCTGCCAGGTGTCCGGCCGGCAAGGGTCTCCGCTATCCGGTCGAGCTGAGCTTGTCTGCTGACCAAACCGATGGGTGGGGAGGGCAGCTGCCTGGGGATCTGGCGGACTCGGACAGGTTCGGCACTGTCAGCGGTAGGAGCAGAAGTGTCCGTCTCTCCTGCCAGCAACAGGTGCATGGTGGGCCGAGCGAACTGACGCCCCCAGCGAGCAAGCAACGGCTCGATTCGTTCCGACCTGCCGAGAGCGCGCAGGGCACGCATCTGCGCTTCCAACAACGTCTCGTCGTCCGGCCAATGGGCCATCGCCGAGTCAGCCCGCTGCAACGCGGCGTGCGCTTCCCCGCACTCGAGCTCGGTCAGTGCACAGGCAATTGTCACGTTCCGTAATTCGGTGGTGAGTTCGATTCTCTTCCGAGAGAAGCCCGCGCCAGCCATTCCCTCCAGAGCCGTTCCCCGCCACTCGCCGAGTGCGGACCGGAGCGCGCTGAGCCGGCGCCGGGGATCATCGGCGACGTTCGCGAGGCGCTGGAAGGTTTGGAAGCGCAAGTAGTCGACACTCTGTGGGTCCACGTGGATCCGACAGAATCCCCGATCGTTCGGCTGGACAATGCCCGGGATTTCCATCCGTAACTGATGAGAATATTGGCGAATTCGATTCGCGTTCGACTCCTCGCCCGGCCATAAGAAGTTGGCGATAGTGGCGTGCGAGGCACGATGCCCAGGCGCCATTAGCAGAACAGCGAGAAGTTCGAGGGTCTTCGTCGGCTTCATCGGGACCGACTGTTCATTTGCCACAGCAAGCACCGGGCCCAGGACGCGAAATTCCATGATCATCACCTCTAGTCGCATGCGGCCTCGCACCGCGTTGGCTTTACCGGCAGGCACTGGAGAAGCATGGCATGGCGAGCGGGGCACCCATTAACGTTCGCCTAACGAAAGCAGTTTTGAACTTCCTATGCTGATCTGCAACGCTTCGAACATCCCACCCCGACCGCTCCAGCGGATCATCGGAGAAGGGCATACGGATGCCCCGCCATGGCGAAGGGGGCACACCACGCCACAGAGACCGAAGGTACGAATTCGGATCGTGGGAAACAGGCCACTTGAACAGGGAGAGATTCATGAAACCCGTACAACGTAAGAACCTTCGGCGTGATGCAAGCCGACCGGCACGGTACCGACGGCCCAAGGCCACGGTGCCCCCCAGGCGTCGGCGTAGGCCCCGCCCGCCCGCGCCGCAGCCGCCCTCAGCTGCACACCGCGCCGCTCTTCGCCGACCGGTCCGTCCGACGGCCCAACGGATCTACGAGGCCGAGCTGTTCTCCGACCTCGAGTAGGTCCCGAGGCGGCACACCGACCTTGCCGAGCTACACGGCCGACACGGAGGCACTTTGGGAGGCAGGCCAGGAAGAACCGGCCTGCCTCCCGGCCGGAGAACCATCAGTAGCCGCGTCCCGATCTATTCATGCTGGTAAGAGGGGTATAGAGCTTTGGAAAGCTGAGGGCGAAACACGCGTCGGTGAGCCCACCCGCGGGTTGCAGTATGCGTTGCATTCACTCCTGTGCCGGTACGATCAGCCTGCTTCCACCTGCGGATTACGCTGCTGGTCAGGACACTGACGGAGCTGCCTGAACCCCCGGACGAACAGTTAGAAAGCGTGTTGGGGGCAACCCCTCACGAGTTCGAATCTCGTATCCTCCGCCATTGCTCTCACCGGGCAATATGTCGAAGGCCCCCGCAGCTCGCTGCGGGGGCCTTCGACGTTGGAGGGTTGCAAATCCCATTATTCGAGCCTTGATCGCGAGGGACCATACTGCGGAGCAGCTAGCCATCTAGGCCGTGCAGAGAACCGCACAAGGAGAGGAGAGAGCGATGCCACTTGGACGACCAACTCACCGAGGACAGCGGCCGTAGCTCGTGCGTCTACAATCACCGGCAGGGAGGGCGCCGTGAGCGAAGTCGCTACCGGAAGTGAGCCGCACGGAGAGGTCCTCGGGCCGGATCATCCGTTGGTGTGCTCTGAGTTCCCCCACGCACCGCCACTGACAGACACGGCCCCACTCCTGCTTAACACCGGCGACCTCACATGGGAAGCCGTCGAGCACCTGGTGGCTGCTCTAGCCTTGAAGGTCGACCAAGCCCGCGAAGCCCGGCTGTTCGGACGCCGTGGGCAGCCACAACAGGGCATCGACGTCGTCGCGTTCCTTGATTCGGGGCCGACGTCGGTGTATCAGGCCAAGCGCTACGAGCGCTTTACCGCAGCCGATCTGAGGGACGCGGTAAAGCGCTACACGGAAGGTACACGCCCCTTCGCGGCCCAGCGCCTAGTCGTGATCACGACTGCGGACGCCTCGGACGTGAAGGTCGTCGAGACATTGACGGAACTTCGCGAAGCCCACCACAACCTGAAGATCGAACTATGGGACCAGGGGCAACTATCAAACATCCTAAGGGGATTTCCTGACCTGGTAGTCCGTTTCTTCGGGAGGGCTACTGCGGAGGCTTTCTGCAGGCACGAGACCGACCGCGCTCCGGACCGTCCCGGCGCGGCGATCGGCATGTTCACCGATCCGTACGCACTGGATGTCCACCGGGTGATCCAGACCGAAGGCGCTGCCACCGACGGCCCCCCGGCAGTGCTTCCCGTCTATGTCGGACGCGGCCATGACCGCTCACTGGCGAAGGCCATGAGTAGCGCCATCAGCGGCAACAGCGAGCTCGTCGTCCTCGTCGGTGAATCGTCGTCAGGGAAGACCCGCGCCTGCTGGGAGGCAGTGCAGACCCTGCCCGCAGACTGGCGGCTCTGGCAGCCGATCGCCCCCAGTCCGGGTGAAGCACTTCTCAGGGGCATGACTTCCGTAGGTCCACGGACAGTGCTGTGGCTCGACGATCTCGCTGCCTTCCTGTCAGCCCCGGGCAGCGAACAGGGGGCTACCGTAGCCGCTGGTTTGCGGGACCTGCTGAACGATGCGGCCCGCCGGCCCGTCCTGGTCCTGGGCACGCTGTGGCCCACGGAGTGGGAGAAATTCACCACCCGGCCCGACCCGGGGGAATCCGACCGACACAGGGAAGCCAGGGTCCTCCTCACTGGACGCAGCATTCGCGTCCCCTCGGAGTTCGACGGGTCGGCGCTGAGCGAGGCGCGGGAGCACGCACGTACCGACACGAGGTTCGCCGAGGCGGTCGAATGCACCCGTGACGGTCGCATCACGCAGTATCTCTCCGCCGCCTTCGCCCTGATGGAACGCTATGCCACCGCTCCGGCGGCTGCCAGAGCGGTCCTACACGCAGCGATGGACGCCCGTCGACTCGGATGCCGGAAAGAACTCCCGCCCGCGCTGCTAGAGAGGGCCGCCGCTGACTACATGGCCGACGACGAATGGGACGATCTGCCGGACGGATGGTTCGATGACACGCTGGCGTTCCTCGGTAGGCGGTGCCGGGGTGCCACAAGCCCACTCGTGAAGATCCGCCCGCGACCCAGCGCCCCGGCCGAGGTAGAACCGCGTTATCGGCTGGCGGATTTCCTGGATCAGTTCGGGCGGGTCAGCAGATCGACCATCGGTGCTCCGAACTCATTGTGGGAGGCAGTCGCCGAATTCTCGAACCCAGGTGATTACAGTGGCCTCGCCTGGGAAGCCCGAAACCGAGGGCTTTTCCGGCACTCCTTCCGGCTCCACCTCCGCGCGTTGAAGAGCGGGAGCGGGGAGACCTTGGATTTGGCTGGCGAGCTGATGGAGAGGGCCGGCTGGCACGATCAGGCGCTGCACTGGTACCGCTGCGCGATCGAAGCGGGTGATCACGGGACGCACGCCTCCCTGATCTCGCTCTCCGGCGCACTCGGCAGAGAACGCGAGGTCATGGACTGGCTGAGAGCCCGTGCCGAAGCAGGCGACGACCTAGCCCTGGAGTACGCCGCCGAAGACGCTCTCGCGAACCGTGGCCAGGGTGAGGCGATGGGCTGGCTTCAGCAGTTCATCGATGAAGGAAACGCCGTCGCACTTTTTTCGGTCGCGCAGGGGCATGTCTCTCCAAGGACCGCGCGTGCCAGGTATGTAGAGCTGCAGCAGCGTATCGATCCCATCGAACGCACGTGCCGATATACGCGAGACCACACAGCCACGCCCGCCTGAACAAGGCCGCCGCTGTGTTGGCCGCAGCCCTCGACGCCGAACGTCCCAAGGCCGAATCCGCTTGCGCCTGCCCGCTGCCGGCGTTGCCGCATGCCCCCGAGAGGGTGCTGCGATGAAGCCCGGCGACACGGTAACCATTCACCAGCTCCTGGGACGCATCGCCTACTTCCACGCCCTATTCATCGAACCCGTTCTCGTCTCCAGCGAGCAGCCCGGAGCGGGCGAGCCTTGCTGCAACCACAAGGACGCCGCGGGATTCGGACAGCCAGACGTCGGTGCCGTGCTGGCCAGCACCGCTTGGGCAGTCCTCGACGAAATCGCAACCACCGTCGGCGAGCACCTCCTCCTCTGCCCGGACTCCGACCGCCGGTGCTGCGCGGTCTGCCGCGTCAAAGCCTCCGGCGCCGCCATCGCCCAGGCATGGACGGTCACCGAGCACCGCGCGTACGGGCTGCCGCTGCCCGCAGGCCCCCTTTTGCGGGCCTGCCGCACCACGGCCGCAGCTCGTCTCGCCCTCGTCTTCACCCGGCAGCACGGGGCCTCGTGCGGCGGCCTGGCCCAGGCCGAGGCACCCGACGCCGGCCTATTGCCCGACAGCAGCGACTTGCCGTTGACCGGAGAGCTCCTCGCGCTGTGGCAGGACCCACTGGCCGCCACCCGCAGCCCGGTCGTCAGCTGGCTCAACCACTGCACCGACCTGAACGACATCCACCGCGTGCTCCAGCAAGGAGGAACCACGAAGTGATCCACATTGCCGAGACCGTCGGCGTCGGAAGCATCGAGAACTTCCTCAGCGATGCCGAGCGGGCCCACCTCGCCGACCTGATGAACGACGTCCTGACCAGCGGCGGCACCAACCGCTTCGGTGACGAGCGCCGTACCTCCATCCACGAAATTCCCGGTCACGGCGCCGAAGAGGCCATGGCCGTCTACGAGCCGGCCGGACGCGTCGAAATCCCCTCGATCCCCGAAGCCGCCGAGAGACTCCTGAGTGACGCCTTCGAACGCGCTCGTCCGGCGCTCTCCCGCGTCATGCCCTCGATCACCCTGTGCCGCCCGTGGACGTACGTCGAGTACGGCGTGGGCCAGCACATCACCAGCCACCTCGACGGCATCGCCCCCGACCCGCTCGCCTGGCCCCGCCAGATCGCCGGCATCAGCGTCGTGATCACCCAGGCCGACGCCGGAGGCGACTTCTATGTCGAGACGGCCTCCAGCAACCGGCTCTGGAACGGCAAGGCCCCCGATGCCGCCTCGAACGGCTACGCGGAGGGCATGTGGCTGGCCCACGACGGAGCCGACAATTCCGCGACCTGGTTCCGGCAGATGCCGCGCACACGCTGGAGCGTCGCGCCGGCCCCCGGAGCAGCCCTGCTGTACGGCTCCCAGCTCGCGCACGGAACCCTCCCGGTCACCGCCGGCCGGGTCGCCAAGTTCATCAGCTGGCTCATCGCCGAACCCACCACGGCCGGGTGAGCGCGTGCTCCTGGCCTTGGAAGGCATAGCCGGCGCCGGAAAGAGCACCCTCCGCGACCGGCTCTTGGCCACCGCCCACGCCGAGGACATCCCCCTCAGCCACATCGGACAGTTCTCCTGGCTGTCCCACCCGGCCACTCGCTCGCTGATCCGCCTGCGCGCCGGGCTCGGCGGCGACGAGCAGGAGGCCATCGAGGCCGCCACCACGGATCTGACCCTGCACTCCCGCTTCAACATCGCCGTCGCCCTCACCGAGGGCCCGGTCCTCGCCGACCGGCTCGCTCTCTCCACCGCCTGCCTGCTCGCCCTGCTACACCAGCAGCCCGTCGAGGCGTACGTCGAGCGCCTCGCCGAGCAAACCCAGGCCCGTCCGCAGCTGACCGTTCTGCTGACCACCGAGCCCGACATCTGCCACGACCGCATCACTCAACGTGCGACAGAGCGTCGCTTCACCGAACAGCCCGAGGCCGCCGCACGGCTGGCCGACCTCTACAACGAGGCCGCCGACACCTGGACGCAGGCCACCGGTCTGCCCGTGCTGAAGCACCCCTGCACGACCCACAGCGACCTCGAAGCCTTGGTGAACGCCTGCATGGAGGACCTCCGCTCGGCCGACGGTCCCACGCCCCCGAACAAGGAAGCGAGCCGATGAACCTGCACCCGATGCATCCCGCAGCCTGGGTACTCGATCAGCTCCGCACGGACGGCTGGCACATCAGCAATCTCCTCGCGTTCACGCGGGCCAGCACCTTGGTCAGAGCGAGCCGCCCCGGCCAGGAGAACGTCGTGCTGAAGGCGGGCTTCGGCAGCAACCACGTCCTGGCCGAGCTCGACCCCAGCGAGAAGCCCGCCGCGTACGGCTTCTACTGGTACGCGCAGATGACCGAAACCGAACGCGCCCTCACCCGTGAAGACTTTCGCCACGAGGCGGAGCTGACCGCCACCGCTGGAGGAACCGATCACATCGTCCCTCTGCTGGAACAGGGCAGCTCGGAGCGGTTCGACTGGTACACCATGCCTCACTGCGACGGCGGAAACTTCCGGGCCTTCATGACCTCGTCGAAGGACACCGGCAAGGGCCTCAGCATCCTCGCCGACGTCGCCGACGGCTTGGACAACCTGCACGAGCGCGGAATCGTCCACCGCGACGTCTACCAGGAGAACATCCTCATCGACCAGGACCGGGGCCTGATCACTGACCTCGGAGCCGCCCGCCGCCTGTCCACCCCACGCGGGCCTGAACACCGCGGCCCGGAGGTCCACTGGCCGCCGGAGTACCTCACCGGCTACCACGAGGCTACCCCGGCAGCCGACGTGTTCAGCCTCGCCGTCCTCGTCCACCGCTACCTGTGCGCGGACATCCCCCGCCTGGCTGGCCACACGAAGCTGCCCCTCATCCCGGAGCCTCTGCGCGGCGTCGTGGCCGCCGCGCTGTCCGACGGCGCGGGCGACCGGCCCGCCATGGACGACCTGCGCATCGCGCTCCGCACCGCGGCCAACCTGCACCAGCGCTGACAACGCAAGGGAGCCCCCATGCCCAGGGCGAGATCTCCGCCCCTTAGCCAGCACCACAGCACAGCAAGCGGAACAAGCCCAAGCCAACGAGACCGAAAGGCGGAACACCCCATGAACCAGGACCGCATCGCCGACTTCCTCGCCAACGTCGAGGACCTGCGCGGCGAGGACGAGACCGTCCGTACCACCGCCCACACCTCCAGCGTCTCGGCCGAGGGCTGGCCGGCGGCCGAGGCGGACACCACCACCGCCTGAAAACCCACAGCCGCCCGGCGCTCTGAGCGCCGTCGGTGAACACCCCCGGGGCCGGGCCGCCAGCAGCTGCGGCCCGGCCCCGGGCCCTCCACCGAACAGGAGAGCCGCCTCATGCACACCCTCACCGACCTCTTCGACCTCCCGCCGATCGACCGCCTGCACCACGAGCGCACGCAGCGAATCCACGCGGTCATCCGCCCCGGAGTCCAGGCGCCTCAGTCCAGTACCAGTACGGTGGCCGACTACTGCCTGGCCCACCACGCCCTCGAAGGAGCCGAAGCCGCCGCCCGAGCCGGCGATGCATCGACCTTCGACTGGTACGTCGCCCACACCGACGTGGGTGCCACCACGGGCTCCGTCCCCACCGCGGTCGGCGCCCGCGTGGTCGTCGCGCCCACACTCGCCGACCTGCCCCGATCCGCGATCTCCGAGACCCCCTACTACGTCCTGGGCCCTGGTACCGAACCCGCCCAGCCCCACCTGTGCAACCTCGCGGCCGACGCGTACGCCAGCGCCGCACGAGCGGGCTTCGGTGACCTGCTCGCCGCGCACGCCGTCGTCCTGTGCCTGCTGCGGACGAAGAACCTCGGCGAGACCCTCGACAGCTGGACCATCAGCCGCCTGCCCGGCACGGTCTTCATGGACCACGTCGACAACCCGATCGTCCTGGCCCGCGACCTTGTCCACGAGGCCGGGCACAACTGGCTGAACGACGCCCTCGCGGCAACGGGATGCAAGGTCAGCGACGCTGCGCACTTCCACTCCCCGTGGAAACAGACGATGCGACCGGCGTTCGGCTTCCTCCACGCCTGCTGGGCGTTCCCGCTCACCATGCTGTTCACCGCCCACGCGCTGAACAGCACCACGGGAGACCTGCACCGGTTCCTGACCGCCTACCTCGACCAGCAGCGAAGCCTCCTCGCTGGCACCGCGCCCGATCACGCCCGCGCTCTGGACCTGGTCAGCGACGACGGTCTCCGCCACCGCCTCGCTGCCGCCCACCACCAGGCCCTCGCCCTGTGAACGCGCTCCGCGACGAGCAGCCTGGCCTGTCCCTGCTGGTCCATCGGCCAGGCGAAGAGCCCACTCTTCTCCACACCGGCCTGGCCAGCCTCGAACACGGCCTGGCCATCGGACCGGACACCACGTTCAACGTCGGCTCGGTTGCGAAGCAGATCACCGCCCACCTGATCCTGCTCGCTGCGCATGATGATCTCCTGCGCCTGGACCAGCGGGCCGCGGACCTACTGCCCCGCCTCAAGATCAGCGATGTCACCGTCGCGGACCTGGTCACCCACCGGTCGGGCATACGCGACGCCGAGTCCCTGCTCTCTCTCGCCGGCTTTCGCGACCTCGACCAATACACGGCCGACGATCTACGGACCCTCGTCTACCGCCAAGACCAACGCGCCGTCCCCGAAAGCCACTTCCTCTACAGCAACACCAACTACCTCCTCCTGGCAGAGATCCTCGAAACAGTCCACCGCACCACGCTGCCCGACCTCGCCCGGCACCGCGTTTTCGGCCCGCTCGGTATGCACGCCACCCACTTCAAGACAGACCCTCGCCAGGTCATCCCCGGAGCCGCATCCGCCTACCAGGCCATCCACCACGGCTGGCGGCACACAGAAGTGCCGGTCACCCTGCCCGGCCCCGGAACCCTATGGACCACCGCCGGCGACCTCGACCGCTGGCTCACCCACCTCCACCAGCACTGGCAGCACCCCCACCAACTCCCCTGGCAGGAAGCTGTCGGCTACGAGCCCAGCGACCACGAGCCCTATCTCTACGGCCCGGGGCTCTACGCCGACGCTCGCCCCGGCCGCCATGCCGTCTTCCATTTCGGTCACGAACAGGGCTTCTCCGCGGCTGCCCACGTGGAGGCGCCAGGGCTACGCGTGATCGCCCTGTCCAACAACGCCGGGCTCTCGGCGGACCGCGTCACCGCCTCCATCCTCCGGGACCTCCACCAGCAGCCGACGCTGGCCCAGAAGGAGGCCCTCGTCCGCGCAGCAGCCCTGGAGCAAACCCCAAGCACTGCCGTACAAGATCAGCCCACACCCGACGACCTCGGGCAGCACACAGAGCTCGGCACCTTCGCCTGCGACCAGGCCCCCGGCAGCCTTCGCCTCACCCGCAGAGCCGACGCTCTCCACCTGTGGCGCCGAGGGGCATGCGACCGACTCACCCTCACGGGTTCGGGCATCTACGCAGGCAACGGCTACACCCTCACCGTGCCCGGCGGCACGGGCCAGGTCGACCGCTTCACCCTCGACCTCGACCGCGCCCCCGGACTCACGTACATCCGCCAGTAGCCACCGCCGGAAGGCGCCATCTGGATTACTACCCACAACCGATAGAGACGCGAACCGAACTGGAGACTCCCGATGCTCAACCACCTGGTGATTCCCGGGATCGCGGCGTACGCCCACGAAGGTCTGCCCACGCCCGCCCAAACCGATGACTCGAACACGTGGGTCGACGGTGTCTGCTGGCTGTACTGCGGCCAACGCCGAACACACATCTTATGGATAGGGCCGGCGAGCGTCGCGGGCATGCAAGCCCCCATGTTCGCCTGCGGCCCGTGCATCTCCGAACTCCACGAGCGGGTATGGCAGTCCATCCGTCTCCGAGACGAACCTCACCGGAGCAACACCCATACGCGGAGCGAGGTGGACGAGCATCCCAGCCCCCGCAGAGGCCGCCACCGAGCCCGCACCAGTCCCCAGCGCGCATAGACCAAACGCCCGCCCGAATAGCGATGGCGGATGATGATGGTCGAGCGATAGCCGACCCGGGGAGTGCCGTGAACCTGCTGCCGACCGCCACCAGCACGGATGTCCAGGAGCAGCAGCCCCACGTCGCCGTGCTCCCGGTCGGCTCTTTCGAGCAGCACGGCCGGTACCTCCCGCTGATCACCGATACGGCGATCGCCTGCATCATCAGCCAGGAGACCGCTGACGCCTACCCGGTCCACCTGCTCCCGCCCATCACCATGTCGTGCAGCCACGAGCACGCCGCCTTCCCCGGCACGGTCAGCATCAGCGCGAAGACCCTCTACGCCGTAATCGACGACATCCGCGCGTCCCTCGCCCGCTCCGGCATCCACAAGCTGGTGATCGTCAACGGCCACGGCGGAAACTACGTCCTGTCCAACATCGTCCAGGAAGCCAACATCGACGGGCCTGCGGTCTCCCTCTTCCCCCTCGGAGCAGACTGGGACCGAGCCCGCGACCGCGCCGACCTCGTCTCCGACCGCCACGCGGACATGCACGCCGGCGAGATCGAGACATCCATCCTTCTTCACGCGGCGCCCGAGCTGGTGCGGGACGGGTTCGCCGATGCCGACCATGACGGCGGCAACCGCCCCTTCCTACTGGTCCAGGGCATGAGCGCGTACACCGAAACCGGTGTGATCGGCTTCCCCTCCCACGCGACCGCGGCCAAGGGCAAGGCCGTACTGGCCAGCCTGGCCAACAGCTTCGCGGGCCACTTGGAGATCCTCGGCCCCAGTGACTGAAGCCAGCCAACACCTGTAATCGAAGGGTCCCGCTTTGACTCCTGCGCCACAGAGCTTCCCAGTCGGCTCGATCGTCCTGTACCTGGGGAACCGCGCCAATGTCACTGCTCACGCGGCCGACGGCAACGTCGAGATACGAATGCTCAGCACCGGAAGCGAGCTATCCGTCTCTCCGGACAGACTGACCTCCCTAACGCCACCTGCTGCTGCGAGGCCACCACTATCTCGGGCTGGCCTGTTCGCCAGTGCCGGACTCATCGTCGTCATCGCCTTGGCATTCCTTCTTGACCTCGGAGCCAATGATCCGAACGAGGCCACTTCGGCGACGCCGCTCGTGTCGTCAGCGTCTGCGGTGCCGAGCAGTCCCTCTGCGGCTTCACCACCGGCGGTTCCACGGGCCGATGGCACGCCCACCCCAGGTGTGACTCCCAGCTACGGTGCTGGAGTGCCTGCATGGGTGAAGCAGATCCAGGACGTGAAGGCGGCGTACATCCTGCCCGGCAACCCTGATGAAGAAGATCCAGCCGACCGCAGGGACTCAGTAGTGATCGAGTACACGAGCGGCGACGCCGGCCAGCGCTGCACGACCATGCGGGCGCTGGCCGGGCCCGAGCATGGCGTGATCGCCTTCACACCGTCCGGGGTGGGCGTCGACTCCAACGACTGCCTCAGCGTGAAGCTCGGTGCTCGCTGAGGTTCAGCAGTCACTCGCTGAACTGCGGCAACGCGCAGCACGGCCGCTGGTCCCAGCGGCGCGTGTTCCAGATCAGGCGCATACCTCCACGCAGTGCGGTTGCCGATGAGGGCGGGAGCGAGGACGCCACAGCTAGGGTGACCGTGACAACGATGATGCTGCGCAGCCAGTTGGAGGTGACGGTGGGGGTTGCTGATCCCTTGGCGATACGGGTGCCAGTAGGGGAGGACTCCCACCTGTGGACCAGCCGGACGACAAGTCGCAAGGTTCTGCTGGTGGCACACAACGTCACCTCAGCGGGACGCCTGCTGGACGTCGTGCCACTGTTCCGCGACGACTTCCGCGTGCAGTTGCTGGTGACCTCCACCGGCTCGTCCGCGTTCCGGTCGGGGCTCCACGAGCTGTTCGCCGGGTTGGAGCTGCCCGTCGTGCCTTGGGTACAGGCCCAGTCAATGCCGGTCGACCTCGCAGTGTCGGCCAGCTTCGGCGGAGAACTCCATCTCCTCCAGGGTAAATTGAGCATATTGTCGCACGGTGTCGGATACACTAAGAAGCTAGCGAAGCCGGGAGCCGGGAGCCGGGAGCCGGGAGCCGGGAGCCGGGAGCCGGGAGCCGGGAGCCGGGAGCCGGGAGCCGGGAGCCGGGAGCCGGGAGCCGACTTTCGGCCTGTCTGCGGACTGGCTCCTGCACGAGGGCGAGCCGTTCGTGGACGGTCTCGTACTTTCGCACCCGGAGCAGCTGGAGCGGTTGCGCCGCGCATGCCCGGCAGCCGAAGACGCGGCGGTACTCGCCGGGGACCCCTGCTACGACCGGATGCTGGCCGCGGTGCGGCACCGTGAGCGGTTCCGGCGGGCCCTCGGAGTACGCCGTGGGCAGCGCCTGGTCGTTCTGAATTCCACCTGGAACCCAGAGGGCCTCTTCGGGAACGGAGGCGGGCAGGACGTCCTACCGAGCCTGCTGCCGCGGCTCACCGCTGAGTTGCCGGCCGACGACTACCGGCTGGCCGCCGTCCTGCACCCGAACGTCTGGCACGGGCACGGGCCAGGCCAGGTCCGCGCCTGGCTGGACCAGGCACGTCGGAGCGGGCTGACCTTGGTCGACCCCGTGCACGCCTGGCGCCAGGCCGTGCTCGCCGCAGACGTCGTCCTGGGCGACTTCGGCGCGGTTTCCTACTACGGAGCGGCCCTCGGCATCCCCGTGATGCTGGCGGCCACCGGCCAGGACCGGCTGGACCCGGATGCCCCGCTCGCGTCGTTCGTACGGGACGCGCCCCGGCTCGATCCGCACCGCGCCCTGCGGGAGCAGGTGGAGAGGGTGATCGCCGCCCACCGGCCGCTCACCGGGCCGGCCGAGTTCACCAGCTCGGCGCCCGGCGCCTCGGCAGCCCTCCTACGGCGGCACTTCTACGCCCTGATGGACCTCCCGGAGCCGGAGGCCCCCGCACTGCTGGAGCCGCTGCCTCTGCCCCCGTACGATCCCCCTCTGCGCACCGCCCCGCTGCACGTACGGACGGGGGTCCAGGGGGCCGAGGTCGTGATCGAGCGCTCGACCCGGCATCCGTACGGGGCCGACGGTATCGCGCACCTCGCCGTGCACGAGGACACCCTCGACCCCGGCATCCTGGAATTGGCCGATGTGATCACTCAGGACGGGCAGCCCGACGATCCCCGGCTGGGCAGCCCCCAGGCATGGACGTCCGAGGTGCTCGCCCGCTACCCGCACTGCACGGTCGCCGCGTACGTGAGCGGGCCGCACACATGCACCGTCCGGAGTCGGCAGCACGGTGTGTACCAGCTCACGGCCAGCCCGAAGTCGGATGCCGACCCGGCGGCGTACGCGTCCTCGTTCACCGCGTGGCTCGCCACCGGCGGCCGAGTACCCCGAGAGGGAATCACGCTGCGGGTACAGGTCGCCGGTGGAGCACACCCGGTGTTGATCGAGTCGGTGCTACCGGGCGACCTCGCAACGCAGCCGTAGGGCGGCCAGGTACCCCAGGTGTGGGATCGCGGTCGGCGTGAGCAGCCGCTCCGCGGCCGCGATCCGCGTCAGCGCCTCGGCGTTGTCTCCCGCATCGTGCAGCGTTTCGGCAAGGTCGGTGAGGGCGCGGGCCTGGTTGTACGGCTCGCCCTGCTCGGCGAAGAAGTCCACCGCGGCCTCCAGCAGGCCGCGCGACTCCTCGAGCCTGCCCATTCCGCGCAGGGCCCGTCCCTGGTGGCGCTGCGACAGCGCGTGTGCCCTCGGCAGGTCGTGCGCACCCTCCTGATCCGGCCCGATCGCGCCGTAGATGGCGTCTGCCGCGACAAACCGCTCGTGTGCTGCCTCGTACAGCCAGCGGTTCAGGTTCAAGAGGCCCTGCAGCTCCACGGAAGAGGCCTCACCGCGCAGGTGGCCGGCCTCGCTCTCCGCCCTGGGCCGCGGCGCCCGCCTCCCGGTCCGCCTCCTCCCAGCGCCCCAGCTCGCCCAGACAGTGGGCGAGCTGGAAGTGCAGCGCACCCGCGATACGGGAGGCCGGCTGGTGCTCGTCGGCGCAACGGGCCGCGAGTCGCAGGGCGGGAAGTACGTCGTCCCAGTGGCCCGCCTTGAGCTGAAGGGGCCACAGGGTGCGGCCCAGCCGTAGGGCCGTGGTGGTGTGCTCGTACTCACGGGCCACGAACACGGCGCGGACCAGGTTGCCCACCTCCGCTGCCAGCGCTGCCACTCCCTCGGTTTCGTCCCGGTACGGTTCCCCGCGCGCGGGTGCCGGCTCGGTCCGCCAGCTCTGGGGCAGGACCGCGTGCGCCGCGTGCAGGGCTCGGTTGAGCAGGAGGTCCAGGGTCCGGGCGACAGCCGCGGAGCACTCGGGGATCCCGTGCTCCGGTCCGGCCGTGTCGGCCAGGCCCCGGCGCACCTCGGGCCGGAACCTGTACCTCTCGTCGGGCAGGGGTTCCATGAGCTGAGCGTTAGCCGCTTCCAACAGCATGCGGGCGGCCTCGTCCTCGGCGACGCCCGCGGCGGCCGCAGCGATCGACGCGGTGACCGACGGCCAGCCTCCCAGGGCCGTCAACCGGCAGAGCCGCGCCGTCTCCGGACCGACCCTGCGGCAACCAGCCTCGGTCGTCGCGCGTACGGGATCGCTCCCTGATGTCCCCGGTGCCGAATCCAGCAGGTCCAGCTCCGTGTCCTCGGTCAACAGGCGCATCGCCGTTGCCCTCACGGCGAAGGCATTGCCCGCGCAGTGGGCCAGCACGCCCGGCAGCTGCGACTTGGCACGCGCGACCTTCTCCCGGCCCGCGACCTTCCTCATCATCTCCAGCGCATCACGGTCGCTCAGCCCGGATACGGGGACGGGCTCCGCCTCCAGGACGAGGGGCGGCCCGGACACGACCACCAGCAGGAAGACTTCCGGTGTGGCCGGAACGAGACTGCGGACCTGAGCGACCGAGGACGCGTGGTCGACCACCACCATCGCCCGGCGGCCGGCTGTCAGCCGCCGGTAGAGCTGTTCCCGGCCCGCCTCAGTGGGCGGAATCTGCTCGGCCTCCACGCCCATCTGCCGGAGCAGCCTCAGCAGGACCGCTGACGGCGTTGGGCCCAGCTCACCGGAGCCGTCGCGCAGGTCGACGTAGAACTGTCCGTCGGGAAAACGCTCACGGCAGACGGCACCCAGGTGCAGAGCCACCGCGCTCGTACCGACCCCCGGAGGGCCGTACAGGAGCGCGACGCGCGGACGTCCGGCAGCCGGACGAGTAGCCTCCCGCTTCAGCTGCTTGACGACGTCCTTGCGGTCGGTGAAGTGCCGTGTGGCCGGGGGAAGCCCGCTTCTGGAAGGAAGCCCAGCCGCAGACTCGGGAAGGCTCCGGAGGAGGAGGGACCATTCGTCTGCCTGGCGTCGATCGTCACCCAGGCGAGCGTGTACGTGGCCGGCCAGCGACTCCCAGCCTTCCCTGGAGCTGGGCAAGGGCGTCTCCCGCCCCGTGGCCCTTCTCGCCAGTGCGCCGGTCGACAGCAGCAGCTGCTTGCCCATTTCACCAGCCGCGCCATTGCCCACCGCGGTGAGGAATGCGGTAAGTGCACTGAGCGCGATGATCTCCAGCATGTCGGCCCCTCCCCTGGTTCCCGATCTGCCCCTGCCGGACTGTAACCCCGCGACAGCGGCCTGGGGAAACATTCAGACCAGGCCAACTCCGTGCCGAAATAGCACAGATGAGCCCTGGGTCACAAAACGCGCCATTGGACCACAGCCTCGGTGGTGTGGGACCGCAACCGCGTGAGCGTCTCCCGGCTTCGTGCTCTACCAGCAGACTCCCCCGGGGCGAGGGAGTTCTTATCCGTGGGGATGACCAACGGCTGAGGTACAGGTGCCGGCTGCGGGGCTGGCACAGTTGCGACGTGAGGTGGTCTGGCTGCGCGACCTGGACTTGAAGAGGTAGGCCTTCGCAACCTGACGTCTGTTGGTTCAAGACGCTCAACCAGGCTTCACGAGTGCAGTGTTGTGACTGCTACGACTCTCAGGCAGGGACCATGTCGCCGAGCAGCTCGCGCAGAGCGACGTCGACGCCGTTCGGTGCGGCCTCCGTCATCTGACGGAGATCGACCTGCTTGACGTAGCGGTAGCTCTGTGGCGGGTGGAAGGAACCCACTGCCCGGAGGGCCGTGAGCGGGACCGGTTCCCGGAAGGTCACCGGATCAGCCAGCGTGAGGCCACTGGCCCGGCTCGCACCACTCATGTACGCGTCGTACTCACGACGACTGATTCCCGCACGCATACGGCTGGTCGACCACACTTCGCGGGGAGACGCCACCTGGACCGAAGCGATCCGGGCCGCGCCGACGATGGCCATCGTCGGCGCGGTGGCATACAGGAGGACAGCGGTGCCGGGAGGCGCGGCGATACGCTGCCGCCGCACTTCTACCGTCTTGCTCCCGGCGAGGATGGCGGTCGCGAACCGAGGGTGGACGGACAACAGCATCGCGCGTTCCGGATCGTTCACGTCTTTCGGTGCCCCTCTTCGTAGACCGCCTGGAACAGCGCGCTGTGATCTTGGACAGCTGTTGCAGCGACAACGCTAGCCCCAGATCCTCAGCCAGCACACACAGACGCCTGTAGGACACCGGCTCGGGGAAGAGCTCAGTGTCCGAGAACCTCAACGCCATGGCCTTGCCGTAGGGTTCGGCCGCCTTCCGAACTTCCTCCCGACCATATACGCCCAGGTGTTCGAATTGCGAGTGGAGGGTGTCGGGATCGTCGATCACCACCTCATCGAGGCGGGAGCAACCGATCACCATCTGTCCCTGCCAGCCGGGGTTCCCCCGGCTGACGTACCAGAGAAGGCGGCCCGGAATGCTCTCGTTCCGGTGGCCAGGGGAACGGTAGTAGACATGCTCGCGGCTGATTCCGAGGATCTCGTCCCTCGGCAACAGCATGGTGGGGAAGTCGAACAGGTCGGCAGACCAGCGGGGTTCGATGGGCACGATGAACGACGGCAGTCCGGAGTCCATGACCTTCGCCGGCCACCATGCGCGCTCGGCGACACTCGCTACCTCGGCAGACAGGTCAGCGGGCAGGTCGGGCACCGTGAGAGCCAGGCGCTGCGCGATGTCAGCAGCGGCGTCGGAGACCTCCGAGGCGGCCCCGCAGACGTCCACGAGCAAGGCGGTGAGGCCGTCTGCATGAGCGGCGAATCCGTCCGCGCCCGCCGCCGCCTTGGCTGCCGCCGACGGGTACGGGTCGGAGATCCGGATGACCTGCGCCCCGCGCTCACGGCCGAGACGCTTCAGCATGAAGAGCAGCTGCCGGGCCAGTGTCTCTTCCAGAACGTGTCCGGCAGTGCGCAGAACGGGAACGTTCAAGGTCCTGCCGTCGAGAGACCATACGTACAAACCGACTGGCTGCCCCTCTCCGTCCCGTAGCAGCTCCCGTCGCCACAGGATCGCGCCCGGACCAAAGCTCTGCAGACGTCGCTCGAAAGCGGGCCCGCCCTCACGCTGCTCTTCGTCGAAGAACAGGACCAGACCGGCCTCGCTGCCGACAGCGACCTCCTCCGCCGAGAACACGGTGCCCATTAGGTCCCTGGGACGGTAGACCTGTGCTTGCGTGAGCTCATCGACATGGAGGGTGACGGCGGAGGGCCCTACCACCTTGACTCCAGCGACGTCCCAGGCGACATCAGCCATATCTGCAAGCCCTGGGTCGCGCGTCACGAGCAGCTGCAGGCCGGTGCAGGAGGTCTCGGCCACGTACCGCAGCCGTGCACGGGTTCGCGCATCGGCCGGTACGTCAGGGAGTGCGCCGGACAGGGCTGCCATGAGTTCCGCGTACCGGGCCGCCACCGCCTCCGGGTCCGGGGTGATCTGCCGCAGGCTCGACAGATCAGCGCGCCGGTGCTGCCTCTCGGCACCATCGGCCATTTCGTGCACGTCGTGCAGGAGCTGTGGCGTGAATGCCAGCTCGACGAGATCGGTGAGCCAGCCTGCCTCCAGAGCACGGGCCTCCTCGACCTCCCGCGCGGAGCCACGTCCACTCAGGCCGGCGAACACCGAGTGATCCACTGTCACCACCAACAGCGCCTCGCTGTCAGCCTCCGAGAACAGGTCCTGATGCCCGAGGTCCAGCCACCAGGAGTCCAGGGTCTTCCGCTTCAGGCCCCGCCCCAGCCCCTCACCACGGGGCACGAAGCCCAGGCTGGTCCACATAGCGCTGAGCTCGTAGTCGCGTCGGCACCTCACCTTGATGGCGAGGCGGTGAGCCTGACGCTCCCGGATGGTCTGCACCAGTTGGCGCGCTACGCTCTTGCCGCGGTGCTCCTCGGCCACGCATAGGTGAGCCAGCCTTACGTACGGGCTCCGCTTCGGCAGTCCGAAGAGCGCGTAGCCGATGACCTGCTCGTCCTCCAGGGCTACGAGCAGGCCACCCTCGTCCGCGGCCTGCCGGTATGCGGGTGGGGTCAGCAGCCCCAGCCATTTCGTGTAACGGTCCCCAAGTGTCACAGCAGCGTCAATCAGCTCCGCTTGTTCACCCGACACCAGAACCACGTTGACCGTCATGAGCTCCCCCTCCGGATCGCCAGGCCCCGACGCTGCCGATCTCTGCTGTCCTGCTCCCCACTGCACACCTCGGCTATGGCTGCCGGACAGTCCTTTTTTGATTAGTTCCGGCCCGGGCGGCCGAATCATTCCTCTCGGCGCACGGGCGCCGCTCAGGAACCCCCATTTCGGCTCGGCCCGTACGGACTCCAACCCCTGAGAAACGGCTTGAGGTCTTCGGCTTCCAACTCACGTATCTGCGGCATGCCGGGCAGGAGAACGAGCGGGTCAAGGGATCTCGCGTATAGGCGGGCCCAGTCAAGCCAACGCCGAGCGTCCGCCAGCCCGCCCTCCTTCGGCCCCGCCGCAACAAGACGCCGCTCCAGCGCATGGCAGTACTCATGCAGGAGCCGGGAATCCCGCCAGGCCTGTGACTGCTCGCGCAGAACTTCTGCGAGTTGCGCTTCGACTGCCCGGCCCCGGGCCTCATCCATGGCCGCTGTCCATAGGACCTTGCGCTCAGCTGCAGCTCGCTCCTCGTCAGCCTTCCGCTGGCCGTCATCGACGGCTCGCAGTTCGATCTCTCGGAGGACGGTTCCGAGGACATCCTCCAGCTTCCAGCGCTTGCGATCGGCCCACTTGCTCTGGCGCCCCGAACGACTGTATGGCAGCTCGATCATCAGCACGAGCGATCGATCCGGATCCAGCGACTCTGGATACTCTCGCTTGATCGTCACTCGGCAAGAGAAGCCGCCGACGGTCAGCTCCACGTACCCTTCCCGCTGCGCGGCCCATCTTCCGTGTGCGGTGGAACGCTGGGTGCGTTCTCGGACGGCCGGTCCGGCGACCTGGTGTCCACGTCGGTCAGCCTCGGAGCACAGAGCCTGAAGGATTCGAAGCGAGCGTGCCCGGGGCGCCGAAGGCATGTGCAGCCAGGCGTCGTCCTCCATGAAGGCGGCCATCGCACGATGCGGCTTGCGGATCCGAGTCGGCACCCGGATGGTAGGGGCTGCCCCCGGCCGCTGGCTCTTCTCGTTAGGGTGCGGTCCTTCTTCAAGGGATATCTGGAGGTCACGCCCCGGATTCCACAGCCGCTGCTTTTCAATGCGCCGGCCCGGAGGTACGAGCCCGTGACGCTTGGCGTAGTCGATCACCCGACGCCACTCACCCACCTCGTCCTCATCGGGGTCGGATAAGACCACCCTGCGCTCGGCAACCAGCCGCTCGACCAGCTGTTCCGCCTTGGCCCGCCGCGCCCGCGCGACCGGCCGATCCGCGTAGGACATCGGCCTCGTCTCTGCCTCTTCCTTCCGTTCGGCTGCGGCATGCTTCGGATCGTCTGGGTGGTAGCCGTGCTCCAGATAGAAGACACCGGCCGCTGTCACCTGTGTCCGTACGCCTCCACCCTGCTGACGGGCGACTACGAGCAGCCCCCGGTCCCGCAGCGCGTAGGCCGTCCGCCGCAGGCCGGGATCTAACCCAAGGCCTTCGCTACCCTGCAGCTTTCGCAGGAGCTCCAACTGCCGCTCGTTTAAGGAAGCCCACCGATGCATTGATCCCCTACCTCACGCTCGGCCGCCGTCCACGATCAGTGCCGAGTACCAGTTGTTCGTACTCGGCACCCTTCCCCTCTACCCGATCTACAATGAGGCCGTGCGCAGTTTCGCCGTATTCGCTACCTGGCCAACCCCACCGGGCCGATCGGGACCAGCAACCCACCCCTGAGCCGGCACTGAGGTCGCGCAGCACATCCCTCGGGTGACGGCCAGGCGGGAGCAGAAGCATGTCAGCGACAACCAGCGCCTGCGACAACAGATGCCCCCGCCGCTCGGCGAAGACGGCAGAGCTCGGCAGCCGCCTGAATCCGCTGTGCCCGCGCTGAAGAAGAAGGGTCCGACCCAGGCGGGAACTGCGGTGTGGGAGGACGACTACATCCTGCTCGCACTGCTAGCGCACGGCCTCGTTGCGTCGAGGCGGCAGCAGGCCTGACCTGAGCAACCGCTCAGCCGACGTCGCGCAGCACATCCCTCGGGTGGCGGCCAGGCGGGAACAGAAGCAGGTTGCCGAGCACCAGCCCATGGGTCACCAGATGGCCGTTGGGGCCGTCGGCACGAACGAGCTGCAGCCCCCGCCGCTCGGCGAAGACGTAGAGTTCGGCAGCGGCCTGGATCCGCTCGTACTCCGACGACGAGATGGTGCCGAGGTCGCCGCCGCCCTCGGTGTTTGCGGAGGCTACGGAAGGTTCGGGCGCCTCCTGAACGCTCACTTCTTCCGTACCCCTGGAGCCCGTGGGGGCGAATTCGATCGTCATGTGCAGTCCTCCGAGGGGACATGATCCGGCCGGGAAACTACGCCCACACACCTGGCGTCAGCCCACAACACGCCAGGGTCGGCCACGCCGGTTCCCACCGATCCCACGATCATGTCGCGGCGTCCGATGGCCCCATCGGGGGCGTCAAGCCCGCCCGGCGAGGGCGAATTCAAGGAACCGGGCGAGTACCCCTCCCATCCAGGAGCGGCCCCTACTGGTCCTTCAAGGCTGGGAGGAGGTAGACCAGCACCACGGTGAGTACCGTCGGTCCGCAGAAACCTGCGACGGCTCTCCAAAGCTGGTAGCTGCGGCCGGTCCACCACTTGTCCAGGAAGGGGAGAAGAAGGCTGCTGATGGCCATCAGCAGCGTGCCCTGCAACACCAGCGCTACGTCACCGCGCCCCAAGCCGAATGCCTGACAGGCCCAGCCATACAGGAGGGCGCCGATCAGGACCAGGCTAGGCAAGAAGATGAGCGCAAGCCGACGCCCTGCTCTTCGCTCCGCAGCCTCCATCTCGGGAGTGACGATCTTGACGCGAACGTAGCGGGGCATGTCTCTCCAAGGACCGCGCGTGCCAGGTATGTAGAGCTGCAGCAGCGTATCGATCCCATCGAACGCACGTGCCGATATACGCGAGACCACACAGCCACCCCTGGCACTGTGGTCTCAGTACTGGTCTCATTCGCCCTCGTCCGGGACAGTCCGCCGCGCCGCCGACCGCCCTCTCCACCGCAGGTCAGGACACATACGACCCCCTCCGGACGGGCGTACGAACATTTGGAAAGCGTGTTGGGGGCAACCCCTCACGAGTTCGAATCTCGTATCCTCCGCCATTGCTCTCACCGGGCAATACGAAGAAGGCCCTGACCCGTTTCGACTGGTCAGGGCCTTCTTCGCGTGCTGGCCCGAGTCGGACCGGTCTCGGTCACGCGCCGCTAGGCGGTGGGCTCTTCGTGATCTTCCGTCTCAGTTTCCGTCTCAGTTGCGGTCCGAGGGGCCCTCGTTCGGACATCTCCGACCTTTTCGCTCGCCTCCGGCGCGGTACCCCGGAGTGCGTCCCCGGCTTGCTGCGCGACGTTCTTCAGCATGGGTCCGGCTTCAGCATGGGTCCGGTGACATGCATGTGCCGGGGCCCTCGTCCCCCATCTCGATCCCGTCACCGGAGAGGTGACCGGCTACAGCCTCGCCACCGCCGACGACACCGACACCAAGGGCGAGCCCGTCTTCTACAGCGGCTCCGCACTCGCGCCAGACCCGTCCCTGAACCGGCTCCGCGAGCGCTTCGGCCCGGCGGATGACAAGGTTGCGGGGCAGGCCACGGCGTTGCACACGAGCTGTGCGGACGCAGGCGACTCCTGGCGGCACGCCGATGGGGAGCTGCGCGCCGCCTACAACCTCGTCACCAGGGCCAACAGCGGAACGGCAGAATAGGAGACCGACGCCCAGTACAGGCTCAGGGCGCGGCGTTCGCCGAGCTGCCGCACAACACCGCAGTCTCGGCGCCGCGCCAGCCCCGGGCAGAACTGCAAGCGGCAGCCATCGCCTTCAACCGCGCCAACCGCTCCGCCACCCGAGCCGAGCACCGGGCCGCCGACGCCCTGCGCCAGGCCGGAAGAACGCTGCTGACCGCACCTACCGCCAAGGACGGCGACTTCCTCGCCGCGGCGCTCGCCTCCGCCGTCTTCCTGCTCATCACCCTCACCACGTGACACGCCCAGCCCGGTCACGCGCAGCATGAGCCAGCCACCCAGCAGTCCCTCGTCCACCTCCAATCCGCCCAACAGCACGCCGCCCAGCCGGCCCTCGCCCAGCTCACCGCACGCGCCCCGAGTCCCCAGGCTCGCCGCAGCCGTCCGAGCCACGATCCCCGAGCACGCACACCGCATCCCCGCCGACCCGGCTAGGCCCGCGCTGTCCACCGCCCTCGCCCGAGCCGAGTCCGCCGGCACACCGCCCCGCCAGACCTTGGCCGACCTGTCCGGGCAACGGGAACTCGACACTGCGGACCGGCCAGCCGAAGTCCCGGTCTGGCGCCTACGGACCGCCACCGCCGAGCCAATCAGCCAGCCAGCGAGCTCGGAGCGCGGCAACCCCGTAGTGCTCGCACCGACCTTCTGACGACGAAGACGGGAGCACCTGCCGCTTCGGCCGTCCAACCGCAGCCGACGGACGTAAAACGTCTTCGGCCAGGTCACTGACGTGGACTTTCCCCTCGTAGAACAGCGCTTCTCAACCTTCACGCGCGACCGGAACAATGAAGAGCGCTCGGGCGGCGGATGCTCGCAGCACCCTTCCTACGCGTCGATCGAACGGGATCAGGCCGGGTCGAGACTGGGCCGGAAGGTGCGACCACCACTCGTTGATCACATCCCTTACCTGATCCCAGAAAGAGCCGGCGATTCTCTCGAGAAACTCGCTGTCCGGCTCCGCAGCTCGCTTTGGCGATGTATCCGTCCGACTCGGCTAACGTAAACGAACCATTACACGGTCGCCTCGCCATTGGATAATCCGGACTCACCGACGATGCTTTCCCCTGCCTGTAGCGATCATGAGCTGGTAAGGCAAACGATTTCGTACGATGGCGACTCGGCTGAGGCACAGGACGTCACTCTCCATCACTCACAGTGGCTGACTCCATGAGCTGATCTGTCGGTGGGCGATGAGCCAGCAGGCGAGTTTGGGAGAAGCTTCGTGTATGTCTGCTGGTCGTTCCCAACGGATGCGGAGGCGTTCGACGACCCAGCGGAGATCGAAAGCGGCCTAGGCGATTTCTGCGCGGCGAAACTGGCGTTCACCAGCGCCGACGGGACCCAGTACGTGGTCTACCTGTCCGCACCGAGCGCCCAGTCGGACAAGTTCCGCCTTCGTCTTCGACGCCGCCGTGAACGGGATTCGACTGCCAGGGTAGCGGTGCGAAAGGGGCCGGGGTGGTGCACGGCCCCGCCCGTGCGCCCCGGCCCCCTCCTCCGCTCAGTACCAGGTGTCGGACCGACCACGCGCGATGCGCGCACCCGCTTCGAAGTCGTCGTAGTGCACGCGCACGTCCTGGATGCCGAGAGCTCGCATCAGGTCCGTCAACCTCACGACGTACCGACGCCCGACTTTCCGTAACGGACAAGGGAATTCGTCGCTTCTCGCACGCTTGTACGCCGTGCTTAGACCCAGGCTCAGCGCGTCCGCCGCCATGCGCATCCCCACCTCCGCCGGAAGTCCGAACACGGCGGAAAAGGCGACGGACTCATCATGATGGCGCTTCATCGGGCGGGCCCCCGCATTCCGAACAGGCCCAACTGTTCGCTCACTGCCGTCTGGACGCGAGGGCTCGCTCGGCGGCGCCCACGCTGACGTACCTGGCGCACATGGTCCAACAGGCCCAGTCGGTACGCCAGCGAGCCCAGCCGTTCGCCCTGTGCCTGCTGGGCGAGGGTCCTGGACATCCCCTCGACGCGTACGACTTCACCGGCCGCGATCGTCAGCGGATCGGGCCCTTCCGGCTCCTGCACCGTTCCCCACTCCCCCACCGGGGTCTCCTCCGGACTGCGACGGCCCGTCCGCCACCCGGCGGCGAAGGCCGCGTCGACCAGGTGCTGCTCAGCGAGCGACGCGTCCGCCCGGCCAAGGGTTCGTACACCCTCCAACATCCCTTGCAGCAAGTTGGAACACACGTCGGCGTGCTCGGCACCGGTGCGGCGGGAGAGCGAGTACGCCGCTCCCCTCAAGCGGGGCGCGAGCAGCCACACAGCGACAAGCGTCCAACTCCGTCCGCCCTCATCCTTGTCCTCCGGGTCCTGCCGGATGTGGCCGACAATGTGCCGCCAGTGAGCGATCCGGTCGGGGTGGCCCGGCCCTGTCCGGAGGGCCTGGGAGCGCAGGTCGTCGAGCGAGATGCCCGCTCGACCGCAGTGCGGCTCCATGGCTGCGTCCGAACCACTGCACAGCGGCTGCCCCTGGGCGTACCGCTGCTCCACGGACCTGCAGATGCGGCTGAAGACATCGGGGGACGGGCACGGGCTCATCGCTCACCCCCGGGCCATTCCGGGCCAGGGCCGCTCTGCGCCCATGCGCGGGGGTCGAACTGTCGGTTGGGGCAGTCCACTTCGGCGGCCGTGCCTTCCGATGCCGTAGGCCGCCTCCCGGTGCTCGACGGTTCCGCCGCGTCGGCCGGGTGGCCGACCGCGTCTCCGCCGTGCTGGGGCGCCGACCGGGAGGCGGGTGTGGCCGGCGGCGGGTCCTCCGTACCGGTCTCCGAGGGGTCGACAGGAGGGCGCCTGTCCTCGTGGTCGGTTTGGCGCATGTGCCTGCGGATGTTCTCCGCGGCCTCCGGCCGGCCCGCCGCGTCCGACGTACGCGCGAGGCGGTCCAGGAACACCCTGGTCTCTGCCGACCCCTCGGTGAACCCCTCGCTGTCCAGCCAGGCGGCCAGGAGATCGGCCGGAGGTTCCTGTCCCGCTGCCGGACGGATCGGGCCATGGCCCGGCGGGGTCTGCCCACCGCCCGGCTGAGGGTGGTCGAATCCGCTCATCGGCTCCTCTTCCACCGGCTTCCCGCGGCCCCGGAACAGGTCCCGGTACTTCTCGGGAATCTCCTCGTCGTTGGCGGCGGCGGACAGGACCGTCAGAGGAGCGATCATGTCCACCGCACGCTCGATCTGGTCGTCGTGGCGGGCCATCCACCAGACCACCGCGTTGCCGGGACTCCGTAGAACGTCCTCCCCCAGGTACTCCCGGAGGTTGCGCTCGTGCTGCCGCCGGCTCTCCCAGCTGCCCATGGCCTTGCGCAGCCCGTCCAGCTCTTCCAGGTGCTCCCGGTCCATGGGTCGCAGGACCAGCCGGATGTCCGTGGCGAAGGCCTCCACCAGCCCCGAACCGTCGAGGACCGGTGTTCCCAGCACTCCCTCCAGTGAGCGCTCCAGGAACGTGCACCGGCCGGGGTTCTCGGTCAGTGTCACGCTCTCCACACGCTGCAGGACGGATGTCGCGGCCAAGGCGGCCGGGTTGCCGTGCGACGAGGGGGCGAACCTCCCGGCGGGCCGCCACCAGACGGAGGCGGAGAACAGGAAGGGGCAGTCCTCGACGGCGCTCTGGACGGGCACCACCACGATCGACGTCTCCTGGTAAGGGACTTCGGTCGGAGGCTCGGGAACAGACTCATCCAGGCCCGGGCCCGGAGTCGTGGGACGCACGCCCTCCGCACGAGACACCCGCATATCGATCAGCAAAGCACCGGCGATGAGCGCAGGCAGGAGGAACCACACCCAGGGCGGACTGCCGAGCGCGATTCCCACCGCCAGGGCGGTGACAACGGCTCCGCCGGACACTAGGCGCGTGATGTGCTGGGTATTCATGGTCCTTCCCTTGTCCCTCGTGCACCCGAAGCCGAGGCGAGGCCTCCGACTCCTTGTGCAAGGTCGATTTCCCGGCAGAACCGGTCGGCGGTCCGCACGCGGTCGTCGCGCTGGGTCCGGAGTCCCTCAGGCATGTCGGCGGGCTCCGACTCGGTCCAATCGCACGTCGTCACATAGAGCTGGTTCAGCAGGTCCCGGTCTCCATAGGCGGCGAGCAGCAACGCGTTCAGGACCTCCTCCCCCGCCTGCCGCAGCGTCAGGGCGGCGAGCCAGCACTGCACCGACGGGGCCCAGACGCGCGCCGGCTTCCCCGCCATCACGGCCCGCCAGGCGAAGACGAACGCCTGCCAAGGCGGGTGGACGCGCAGTTCGGCAGGGTCGAGCAGTGCCAGAAGTACCTCCAGGCGGCCGTCCGCCGGTCTCGCCTGCGGCAGAAGGCGGTGCACCAGCCGCCCGTACAGCTGGCGGTTGCCGCGCGCCAGCTCCAGGAGGGCGGAGCGGGCCGCCGCCTTGATGTCCTCGGGGTTCTCCTGCCGCAGCGCGAGATGCCTGAGCCGGACCATGGCCTGCTCCGGATGGGTGACGGCCATCACCTGCCGGCACACGACCGTCAGCACTCGCGCAAGATCGGGTGCTATACGCGCCGTCGTCACCCACTGGTAGACGTGCGAGCGGAACCGCGACCCGTACCGTTCGTGGCTGAGGCCCAGTTCGAGCGCCGCCGCGGCCTCGGCCCGCAGCCGGCCCTCTGCCGAGGGGTGGGTCCATTTCTCGATGAGCAGGTGCAGATCATCGGGTCGGTCGGTCCGCAAGGCCTGTGCCGCGAAGCGGGCAACCAGGCGCGCGCGGTCCTCCGCCCCGAGGCCGGGAAGCTCCATGCATTCGCCTACCCAGTCCCGGAAGTCCGCGCGGAGATCGGGAAAGTTCTCCCAGAAGTGCCGTCTGACCGCGTCGTCGTAAGCGAGCCGGACGAATCGCACCCGCCCGTCGTCCTCCCGGGCGAGGGACAGTTCCTCGAACTGCTCGCCCAGACCCGCCCGGGCCAGTCTGGGCGTTTCGTCCTGAGGGTGCCCCAGGACGCCCAGGAGGCTGTGCGCGGCGCTCAGCACCGTGTCCGCCGGTCCGTCACTCGTCATGCTAGCCGCGAGCAGTAGTGCTCGTTCCTCTGCGCCTCGATGCTGTCGCAGGTCTCCGGCCACCTGCTGCGACCAGTTGGTCGCGGCGGCCACGGCCTCGTCCCGCCAGTGCTCGAAATTCGTGCCGCGGCCGGCCCGGTCCCGGGCCTGGACCACCAGGCCCGCCAGGCGGTCCAGCTCCCGCATGGGAGCGGTCCCGAACAGATGGGGCAGGTCGCCGTGGTCCAGCTGCTCGTGCTCGAACCTCGCGCCCCGCACCCTCAGATGCCGGCTGAAGACCGCCCGCCCGCTCGGCCGTTCGAGGCGCACGGCCCAGGGGGCGAGTTCCGCATCGAGCATCCATTCCAGGCCGGACGGAGTTACGGCGACCAGCCGGGCACCGCTCTCCTCGACCAGCGCGCGGTAGGACATGAGCGTGCGCTGAGCAGCCGGGTAGTCGCTGTCGCCGATGCTCGACAGGTCCAGCAGAAAGCGGTCGTCCGGCGACGGGTCGAGGGGCTCCTCCTCTCTGACCGTGGGCAGTTCCTCGATGCGGCTGCCCGGCACCGACGCCTCCACCAACAGCATGGTCGCCGCGGAGCGCCGGCCGATCCCGGGCGCGCCTTCCAGGAGCACCACCGCACCGGGCCGCGCCAGCCGGTCGGCCGCTCGGGCGTATCCGCCCGGCCATACGAAGCACTTGGCGAGCCGCCGCCGGTGCTCACGTACGATCTCCAGCCGATCGACTCCGGCCCTGATCAGGGGTTCTCGCAGGCCGATCGAGTAGTAGTAGGTGTTGTTCTGGTCACCGTCACCGCTGTGCACCGGTCCCTGCGGGTCACTGATCGACGTGCCGCCCGTGCCACCCGTGTCACCCGTGCCGGTCACCGTTCCTCGTCCACAGGCCGCCCGTTCCGGTCCGCCCTCTGCCGGACTTCCCCATGGTTTTCGCCCACGTACTGCACGTTGCCTCCGTCGCCGGAGATGCGCGGGCCCAGGTACTGCTCACGCGCCTGATACAGGTGCCCGCTCCCGGTGTGGACCGGGCCCTGGGGCTCGCTGACGAACGTTCCGGAGAAGTCCCCGTTGAGATTGCCGATCCCCCCGCGCTGGCGGTGCTTGATCACCCTGGCCTGCATCCGAGCGTCTCCGGCCCCGTCCCTGTCGGTGGCGTGGTCGTCGGCCGACAGTGCCGAACGGGTCCGGTAGCCGTTGCTCCGCGCGGCGGCCCCCAGTTCGGGCAGCAGCTCAACGAGGTCGTCGGCCAGCCCCGTCAGGTCGGCGTCCGCGTTGCGGTGGCTGAGCCGACGGTACTGGCAGGAGGCCAGGGCCTCGATGTCGCCGGGAAGATCGTCGATGCGCAGCCTCTTCGCGCCACCGACCAGCAGAGGGATGACCACGGCCCCTGTCTCGAGCGCTTCCCTGATCTCCCGCCGGGTCCAGTCGTCCTCGTCCTGCAGAGGACTCCGGCCGCCGGGGCCTTCCTGCTCCTGCCAGCGGGGTCCCATGACGGCCAACAACACGCTGCTGCGCCGGACCGCGGTGAGCAGTTCTTGGGGGAACCGGCTTCCCAACCGGATGGACTTGCTCGCCCGGAAGACATTCTCATTGCCAAATACCCGGGAGAGTTCCCTTTCCACGAGTGTGGCGGTGGCCTCCTCGTCATTGGTCCGGTAATTCACGAAGATCAAAGGCACGCGGAATTCCGTTTCTGTGTGATGTTCCCATGCGCGACGGAAAGGCAAAACGATGCCGATGGGATGCCGAAGGCCCGTAGGGCCCGAGCCGGAGAAACTGCCCGGCATGACGAAAAGCGGCCGAATTACTGTGCGGCCGAGACTCCTGTGGCCGGAAACAGCCCTCAGCGACCGGCGCCGAGTACGTTGGCGAGTGCGGGCCGGAGCCCGCGCACCGCCGGGTTTCCACGGAACCGTGACCATTCACGGTCCAGCCGACGCACGTCCGTGCGGACGGTGGCCGAGGGAACGACACTCATGAAGGCCAGCAGTTCGCGGGCCGTTTCGCAGGATCGCTCGATCTCACCCGATGCGGCGAGTGCCAAAGCGTGCCGGAGGCCGTACCGCGCACGGGTGTTCAGTGCGTGGGGTGCGATGCGCCGGCACTGGCGCTCCAGCACGTCGGCAGCCTGCCGGGGACGGCCCAGGTCGTGGAGACACCACCCCTCCACCATCGAGACCGGGTCCTTGAGCTGGGTGGTGCCGAGCATCGGGCCGACCGACGGATCCACGTCGGCCGCCAGGAGATCGCGCGCGCGTTCCAGCGCTCTTCCGCAGGCCCTTTCGTCACCGGCGAGGGCATGGCCCTGGGCCTCGCGCTGGGCCGCCAGTCCTCTGACCCTCGGGGGCGCGGCGCTGCGCTGAGCCTGTCGGGCGAGTGCGATCGTCCGGGGAGCGTCCCCGTCGTAATAGGTGACGAGCGCCCGGCGGACCAACGCATAGTCCGCCAGATCCGTGTCCCCACCGGCCTGCGCCAGCTCCACCGCCTCAGCCGTGGCGCGCAACGCGGTGGTCGCGTCCCCGTTCTCCTGGGCCATCCACCCGATGTACTCGGCGAAGCGGGAGGCGGTGATGAGCAGGCCGGCCCGGGAGGGTCCGGTGGTGCGGGAGGCCAGCGTCGTGACGGTGGAGGCCTGTGAGCGGAGGACGGGCAGCATCGCGGCGGGCGCCAGGCTCTGGCCCAGCCTCTTCATCTGGTGCAGCTGTTCCCGGAACAGGGCGTCCGGCGGCAGGTCCTGGTCGCCGACATGACCGGTCCCACCCCCGTCCGCCATGCGGGCGGCGAGCAGGGAGCTCACCCCCGTGACGATCACCCGGCGCCGCGCCGGCCTCGGCCTGCTTCCGGCAGATTGATCCTCCGCGGAGAACAGTCGGCGCAACCGTCCGCCGGCATTGAAGTAGGCGTCACAGCACTGGGCCAGATTCATCGTGGGGGGATTCACACCCCGCTCGATCTTGGAGAGATGCCCGGTGCTGTAGGTCGTAACTTCCGCCAGCTGCTTGAGCGTCATTCCCGCGTCCTCACGCAGCCGACGCAGCTCCGCACCGAAACGTAACGGGACGTCCATACCCTCACCTTTCCAACACCCTGTGCGGCCGAATTATCCCTCGGCCGCCTCCTGAAGAAGATTCTGGCACGAACGCGCGTCGTTCAGCCGGGTAAAGCGAAGTTTCATGTTTCCTCCTTATGTTCGGGCTCGGGAAACCGATGCGCATCCCATGACCCCGTGCTGTGACTGCGGCCCGGAATCAGGCGTTCGACGTGCAAGGATCCCTCTGACACCGATTCCGCACCCCGATCCTCCGGAGATGCGAAATCTCGGGTTCCGGATCGCATGATTTCCGTGGTTCCCCCTGCCGACCGCACCGATAACTATCGTGCCGACGAACCGAAGACCGAGTGGGAGGGGCCAGGTGTTACCGGAAGCACTGAGCAGGACTGCGGCAGAGGCCGGTGTGGCCGTGGTGGAGACGGCCGGGACCGGTCACTGGACGCTCTTTGGGGAACAGGTGGCCTGCTGGCTCGCTCGGGGCGGGCAGGCCGAGCGGGCCGACCTCGCCCGCTTGGCGGAGACCGAGGCCGCCCTGCGCTTGGCCACCGATTCCTCGTCCCGGGCTGTCGCCGTCCGTCATGCGATGGTCTGGCAAGGCCGCTTCACCGCCGTGCTGGAGCGATTGAGCGCCGATGGACGCCACCCCGCGGCAGCACACCTCCAGCGTCTCGTACGCGACCACCCAACCGGCGCCGCCCCGGCGGCCTCTGCCCCCGGCGTCATTGCCGGCGAGAACGTGCAGGTGGCAACTGCCCCGCCGTTGAACAGTCGCCGACGGGGCACGTCCGGCGGCTGGCAGCCGCGAAACCTCGCACGGAGCCGCTCTCGAGGTGCCATCCATGCGCAATCACTACCGGGTCTGACCCATCTGGCTCTTGCTGCTTGGTCAGCCCTCTCGGAGGCGGAGATGCCAGAGCACTCAGCGGTCGTCGACACCGGGACCGGCCGAGCGGTGTCCCCGGCAGCAGTGCATCGGCCACCAGGTGGTTGAGGAGTAGCGGCACGAAGTCGAGGGGATTGCTCCCAGACGTCTCCCCAGAGACCCAGCTGACGGAGAAACGGCAGATCACGGGTCCTGCATGGCGCCCACGGTAAATCTGTTGGCTGCGCCAGTGCTGCCGAGTTGGGCGGGTGCACCTCGAAACCACGCTGTAGTCAGCGTCCGCGCTGGATGCGGTTCCACACCGGAGAGTCGCCGCCGTTCGCCAGGGTCGGCACCGATGTATTCGGCCGGCGGCGCCCGCGTGGCCTGGGGAGAGCGAGCAGCATCCTCCCGGCGAGGTGCCCCAGGAACCCCCAGATCTCGTGATCGGTGCCACGCCGGTCGCTGCGGTTCGGCACGCACCTCACGCACTCCACGCCACCGCCAGGACGGAACCGCATCCGTTCGTGGCCGCACCGATCGCACTTGATCTGCGCCGTGCCCCCCCCTGTGCGTCTTGGTGCTCTCAGCATCTCAAGGTTCTACGGTGCGCACTGGGGTTCGGCGTCACCGGATAGAGGATTGCCAGGTTGCTACCTCCCGGAAAGGCTCCAACAGGCGGTCACAGCCGTGGTCGTCGTGGTTCTGTTCGGACTGCAATCCCCAGGTGCTCTGCCTTCGGGCTTGTGGCGATCCGGCGTTGGGCCGCGCGGAGGCGCGTCGCCTGTGCGGCGGGGGCCGCCGTCATCTCTTCGCCGGCGGCGGTCCCGCCCGGCGGTGCGCTGGCGGCACCAGGCATGACAGGGAAAACACTCGCCTCAAGGCGGCTCCAGTCCAGAGCCCTCCCGCCGAACTTCAGGTGAGCGTAAAGCCCCATCGAAGGGCCTCGTTCTCGATTTCTATTTGCTCCTGATCCAGCTCGGCCTTTCGGGCCGGATCCAGGTTCTGCACATTGAGCATGGCCTGTACTGAGGCGTAGCGAATTCTTGCCTTTTTCCGCCGGCTCACGAGTTCCAGATTTACGAGGCCCCACTCAAAAAATGCCGAGAGCAGGACTGCAATCAATGGAGCCAGGTACAAAAATGCTTTTCCCACCGCCTTGTCCTGGTAGCTTTCGCCAACAAAAGCGGCGATAGTGATGCCGGCACCAGCACCAGCGAGTGAGGCTTTGAGGGCATCGGCGTTGAATGGGGTTGGAACGACAGGCCCATTCTGAGTAATTCCGTTTCGCTGCGGGGGAATCATCACGAATCACGCCCGGAAGACTTACTGTCGTACTCATTCAGAAATTTGTCGAACTGGGCCGCCTCGCTCGCGTTGGCTAGATTTAGGTTCACAGAATGAGCATCTCGGCCTCCCACCTCGAAGGTTACTTTGTGGCCAGCGATATCGACCTGCACAGAGTTCAACCGGCGTAATTGCAGCAGTTGCCTGAATGCGCGCCAGCCAGCCGGGATGAACGTGGCAATGACGCCGATCAACGCGACAGCAACATTAGCTCCCACCGACCAACCTCCCCTCTGACTGTGTACAGCTCCCGCAGTCGCGCAAGCGTCAACCAACCAGCATACTGGCCCAGTTGAGCAGCGGCAGTGACTTTCAACTGATCATTTAGCGTGTCTCTGTGACGGGTGGGGAGCGCCCGTACCCAAGTCGCCTCGGGACGAAGCGGTTGCCCCGCAGGGGGAGTCTGGGGCCTGGGCCAGCCACCGGCGCTCGTTGTCCTCTTTCTTGTTCAGTTCGCTCATGCCCGCAGTGGTTCATCCTGCGCACCGGCCCCCGCTGAGCTGAAAACTACGCCTGCGGCGCCCCTAGGCCGCACCATCGGTCCTCCGAAGAGCGAACGCGGACACGAACCGGGTTCCCCGTGCCCGCCCGGTCGCTTTCCGTCCATCTCCGCACCGGTCGCCCGCGTGGCCTGCGTGCCACGCCGTCCTTTTCGGTCCGCCCGGACCACTGGTCATGGTCCTGTACAGGGAAATCAGCCCCCTCGGAAATCGCGCCCGCCGTGCGGTTGACGGCAAGTAGCGGAACAGGCGGCACAGAAGACGGATTCCAGCGAAGGAACGGCACATGGCCGCAGAAGATCTTCGGCTCCACACCACGCTCAGTGTCGAACAGATCAAGAAGATCTTCAGTACGACCCTTCAGACCTCGCGGAAGGTCGAACTCGGCGCTGTGTGGGTTAAGTGACAATCCGTTCGAGGAGAACACGGATTTCGATGCCTTCGCCGCGCTCAAGACGGTTTTCCCTAAACGAGGGCAGGCAGAAGGCGGCGCCGTGGTGGAACAACTGCGTCGTCGACGCCGGGTTGTGGGTCGGCTGAAGGAACCACCGGCCTCCGGGCCAGCTCAGGGGCCGGTCCGTGCGCGCGGACCGGTCCCTGACTGTTCCCGCACCGGGCGGACGACGCCTCGTCCCAGCCCATGAACTCACTTTCGGCCATCCGAGCGTTGTCCTGGTGTCGCAGACAACCTGATCCGTCCCGAGGGCCTCTCACAGGGCGGACACAGCGTCGACACAGCTGAGTTGGGCCGTGCTGCTGGTCCATGTCCCGCCACGCACCCGGAAGCCGGAAGTACGAGGAATGATGACCAGATCCCAGCCGGGCCGCACCAGCCGCCTGACCCGACCCTCGATCGCCATCGCCGCGGCCGTCGCCGTGACGGCGGGCGTCGTGGCCGCCGCGCCCGACGCGAAGACCGCGCAGCCGGGGCCGAAGCTCAGCCTGATCGCCGCCTCCACCTCGGTGACGCTCGACTCGTGGAAGGAGGAGCCCGGGGTCTATCTCGATCTCGGGACCTACCTGACCTCCCAGAACGGCGCCTTCGAGCTCAAGGTGACCCGTAAGTCCTACAAGGACCCGGTCGTCGCCTCGCAGATCCTCAGGAACGGGAAGAAGACCACGACCAAGGCGCTCCCCGCCGGGCTCGTGAAGGACTTCTCCGGGCTGCCGGACTTCGCGCAGATCGCCGTCACCGACGCGGCGGGCAAGACCGTGCTGAGCAAGACCGAGGCCTTCTGTCCGAACAACGCCTCCGGGCGCGTGCGGCCCGACGCCCCCGCCCAGTCGAAGTATCCGCAGAGCTGCCCGGTCAACCCCTTCACCCTCGGCTCCGTGTGGGGCGTGGAGAACGGGTGGGCGTCCAACACCTATGCCGGGTACTACTCCAAGCCGGTCCAGCTGGCCGCCGGCACGTACACCGCCAAGATCTCCGTGACCAAGAAGTACCGGGACCTCTTCGGGATCGCCAACAAGCCCCAGACCGTCAAGGTCGTGGTGCGCGAGCGCAGCTGGGAGGAGGGCGAGGGTGTGTCCCCCGCCTCCCGTACCGCCGCTCCCAAGTCCGCCGCGTCCGGACACGCGGGGCACAAGGGCCACACCCCGGCCGCCTCCTCCGGACACGCGGGGCACAAGGGCCACGCGCAGGCCGCCCCCTCCGGTCACGGGGGACACGGCGCCCACGGCGCCCCCGCCCGTACCGACGCCCCCGCCACCCGGACGACCGGCGCCGGTTCCACGTACAACGTCGGTCACGGGCCCTACGCCCCGGCTCCGCCCGCCCTCCCCTGGGCGCTCAAGAAGCAGGACGCCGGGAAGCAGGACGCCGGGAAGCAGGACGCGGGGAAGCAGGACGCCGGGAAGGACGCTCACGGGCGCCACGCCTTCGCAGCCGCCAAGGTCGGTGACCGGACCGGGCAGACCGACGGGTCGCGGCAGGCGCCGGGCGCGCTGCCCAACGCCAAACGGCCCACGGGCAAGGCGTCCGTGCCCGCCGTGCCCAAGCCCGACCTGCGCTCGCTGCCCGCGTACGGCATCACCGTCAGCGACGGTTACGAGGACGTGCCCGGCAAGGACTACCTCGCCTTCAGCGCCAACGTGTGGAACGCCGGCCCGGCCAAGCTCGTCGTGGACGGCTTCCGCTCCCCGGGCAAGAAGCTGATGGACGCCTACCAGTACTTCTACGACGCCAAGGGCAAGCAGGTCGGCTACACCCCGACCGGAACCATGGAGTGGGACCCGCGCCCCGGCCACGAGCACTGGCACTTCACGGACTTCGCCAGCTACCGGCTGCTGAAGGCCGACCAGAAGGAGACCGTCCGCAGCGGCAAGGAGGCCTTCTGCCTCGCCAACACCGACGCTGTCGACTACACGGTGAAGAACGCCAACTGGCACCCGGGCAACACCGACCTGTCCACCGCGTGCGGCCAGGAGAACTCCATCTCCGTCCGCGAGGTGCTCGACATCGGCTCCGGTGACACCTACACCCAGGACCTGCCCGGCCAGTCCTTCGACATCACCGGCATGCCGAACGGCACGTACTACATCCAGGTCCTCGCCAACCCGGAGAACCGCCTCAAGGAGACCAACCACAAGAACAACAGCGCGCTGCGCAAGGTCATCCTGGGCGGCAAGAAGGGCGCCCGTACGGTGAAGGTCCCCGCCCACCACCTGGTCAACGCCAACTGATCACCGCACACCGACGGGAAGTCGACTGAACATCGCCAGCTGAGCCTTGCGACACGGGGCTTGCCGGCATCGCGCTCGTGCCGTCGGCCCCCGGGGTCCCTCCCCGGGGGCCGACGGCACGAGCTGCCCAACCCGTCTCCCCCAGCGCCCGCCGGTCCGTGATCCGCCCCGTCGCGTACGCGTCCAGGTGGGCCGTGCCGTTCTTGCCGGTCATCGTGGCCCGGACCCTCGGCCCCACCCCGGCGCCGGTGCCCGGGGTCACGTCGATGCGCCAGCTTCCGGGGGCGCGGACCCCCAGGGTGGTGCGGGCCTCACGGACCAGTCCGGGGAAGAGTTCGTACGGGAGGGACTGGAGGTGCACCGCCTCACCGGGTGGGAGTGCCGAGTCGCCGCGCACCGCCATGCGGTGGTCCTCGATGGTGACCGCGGTGACGTACGCGGTGTCCATCCGGGACTCCAGCTCCATCGCGGTCGCCCGCATCCGCCCGAAGGTGAGCAGGGAGGACGAGGGACGGAGAGGGTGGTGGAGGTCGAGAACGTACGGGAGGCGGAGGAGGAGAGCCGTTTCGCCGGGCCGCCGTCGCCCCCGCCCCCGCCGTCGCCCCCGGACGTGAACAGCTCCCCCCGCAAGAGCAGCACCACCAGCGCCGCGCCGGTCACGCAAGAGGCAGCCGCCAGACGGAGCCCGGCGGAGCCAGACGGAGCCCGGCAGAGCCAGACGGAGCCAGGCGGAGCCCGGCGGAAAGCCTGCTCACGCCCGAACGGGCCCCCGTACTCGGTGCGTTGACCTCACCCGTGCCCTGCTGCCCCTGCCCCGGTGTCGCCCGGTGTCCCATGACCGTGATGGTGCCGGTCGGGGAGGGGCCGGGGCAGGGGGCGGCAGGGGAACGGGAGGGTGAGGCGGGTCAGTCCTCGCCCTCCAGGTTGCCTTCCGTCTCCAGGTACACCTGGCGCAGCGCTTCCAGCACCGCCGGGTCCGGCTTCGCCCACATGCCGCGCGACTCGGCCTCCAGCAGGCGTTCCGCGATACCGTGCAGGGCCCAGGGGTTGGCCTCCTGGAGGAACTGGCGGTTCTCCGGGTCGAGCACGTACGTCTCGGTGAGCTTGTCGTACATCCAGTCGGCGACGACGCCGGTCGTGGCGTCGTATCCGAAGAGGTAGTCGACCGTGGCGGCCAGTTCGAACGCGCCCTTGTAACCGTGGCGGCGCATCGCCTCGATCCACTTGGGGTTGACGACCCGGGCGCGGAAGACGCGGGAGGTCTCCTCGACGAGCGTGCGCGTGCGGACGGTCTCGGGGCGGGTGGAGTCCCCGATGTACGCCTCCGGGGCCTTGCCCTTGAGCGCGCGCACGGTGGCCACCATGCCGCCGTGGTACTGGAAGTAGTCGTCCGAGTCCGCGATGTCGTGCTCGCGGGTGTCGGTGTTCTTCGCGGCGACCTCGATGCGCTTGTACGCGGTCTCCATCTCCTCGCGGGCCGGTCGGCCGTCGAGCTCGCGGCCGTAGGCGTACCCGCCCCAGACCGTGTAAACCTCGGCGAGGTCGGTGTCGGTGCGCCAGTCGCGGGAGTCGATGAGCTGGAGGAGCCCGGCGCCGTACGTGCCGGGGCGGGAACCGAAGATGCGGGTGGTGGCCCTGCGCTCGTCGCCGTGCTCGGCCAGGTCGGCCTGGGCGTGCGCCCGTACGTAGTTCTGCTCGGCGGGCTCGTCCAGCGAGGCGGCCAGCCGTACGGCGTCGTCGAGCAGCCCGATCGTGTGCGGGAACGCGTCCCGGAAGAAGCCCGAGATGCGGAGCGTCACGTCGATACGGGGACGGCCCAACTCCTCGTACGGGATGGGCTCCAGGCCGGTCACGCGGCGCGAGGCGTCGTCCCAGACGGGTCGGATGCCAAGCAGCGCGAACGCCTCCGCGATGTCGTCGCCCGCCGTGCGCATCGCGCTGGTGCCCCAGAGGGAGAGGCCGACCGAGGTGGGCCAGTCGCCGTTGTCGGTGCGGTAGCGGGTCAACAAGGAGTCCGCCAGGGCCTGACCGGTCTCCCACGCCAGCTTGGAGGGGACGGCCTTCGGGTCGACCGAGTAGAAGTTGCGGCCGGTGGGCAGCACGTTGACCAGGCCGCGCAGCGGCGAGCCGGACGGGCCGGCGGGGACGAAGCCGCCGTTCAACGCGTGGACTGCGTGGGTGAGTTCGTCGGTCGTGGCCGCCATGCGCGGGACCACCTCGGTGGCCGCGAAGGTGAGGATGTCGGCCACCGCCTCCGGCAGCCCGGCGGCGACACCGGCGACGGCGGCCGGGTCCCAGTCGGCGTCGTCCATCGCCTGGACCAGCGCGCGGGCCTGCTCCTCGATCTCGTCGGCGGCGGTACGGGTGGCCGCCGACTCGTCAAGACCGAGCGCCTCGCGGAGCCCCGGCAGCGACGCCGTACCGCCCCAGATCTGGCGGGCGCGCAGCACGGCCAGGACCAGGTTGACCCGGTCGTTCCCGGCGGGCGGGTTGCCCAGCACATGCAGGCCGTCGCGGATCTGGACGTCCTTGATCTCGCAGAGCCAGCCGTCGAGATGCATGATGAAGTCGTCGAAGCCCTCGTCCTCCGGCCGGTCCTCCAGACCGAGGTCGTGGTCGAGCTTGGCAGCCTGGATCAGTGTCCAGATCTGCGCGCGGATGGCGGGCAGCTTCGCCGGGTCCATGGCCGCGATCTGGGCGTGCTCGTCGAGGAGTTGCTCAAGGCGTGCGATGTCGCCGTAGCTGTCGGCGCGGGCCATCGGCGGCACCAGGTGGTCGATCAGCGTGGCGTGGACGCGCCGCTTGGCCTGCGTACCCTCGCCCGGGTCGTTCACGAGGAACGGGTAGATGAGCGGCAGGTCGCCGAGGGCGGCGTCCGGGCCGCAGGCGGCGGAGAGGCCCGCGTTCTTGCCCGGCAGCCACTCCAGGTTGCCGTGCTTGCCCAGATGGATCATCGCGTCCGCGCCGAAGCCGTTGTCGTCGGCGGAGGCGGCGATCCAGCGGTAGGCGGCCAAGTAGTGGTGCGAGGGCGGGAGATCGGGGTCGTGGTAGATCGCGATCGGGTTCTCGCCGAAGCCGCGCGGCGGCTGGATGAGGATGAGGAGGTTGCCGCGCCGCAGGGCCGCGAGGACGATGTCGCCCTCCGGGTTGGCGGACCGGTCCACGAACATCTCACCGGGCGCCGGCCCCCAGTGCTCCTCCACCGCACCGCGCAGCTCCTCGGGGAGCGTGGCGAACCAGCGGCGGTAGTCGGCGGCCGGGATACGGACCGGGTTGCGCGCCAACTGCTCCTCGGTCAGCCACTCCTGGTCGTGGCCGCCCGCCTCGATCAGCGCGTAGATCAGCTCGTCGCCGTCGCCGGAGACCAGCCCCGGGATGTCCGCCTCGGGCCCGAAGTCGTACCCCTCGGCCCGCAGCCGGCGCAGCAGCGCCACGGCGCTGGCAGGCGTGTCGAGGCCGACCGCGTTCCCGATCCGGGAGTGCTTGGTCGGGTAGGCGGAGAGCACGAGCGCGATCTTCTTCTCCGCGTTCGGGATGTTCCGCAGCTTCGCGTGGCGTACGGCGATCCCGGCGACGCGGGCCGCGCGCTCGGCGTCGGCGACGTACGCGGGCAACCCGTCCTCATCGATCTCCTTGAACGAGAACGGGACCGTGATCAGCCGCCCGTCGAACTCCGGCACCGCGATCTGGGTGGCCGCGTCCAGCGGGGAGACGCCCTCGTCGTTCTCCTCCCACGCGGCGCGCGGGCTGGTGAGGCAGAGCGCCTGGAGGATCGGTACGTCCAGCCCGGTCAGCGCGCCCGCGTCCCACGACTCGTCGTCGCCCCCGGCCGAGGCCTCGGCCGGCCGGGTGCCGCCCGCCGCGAGGACGGTGGTCACGATGGCGTCGGCGGCGCGCAGCTCGTCGATGAGCTCGCTCTCCGGCGTACGGAGAGACGCGACGTACAGCGGGAGCGGCCGGGCCCCGGCGTCCTCCACCGCCCTGCACAGCGCGTCGATGAACGCGGTGTTCCCGCTCATGTGGTGGGCGCGGTAGTAGAGGACGGCGACCGTCGGCGCCCCCTCGGGCAGCTCGCGGGCCGCCCGCTCCAGCGGGCCCCACGCCGGGGCCGGGGCGGGCGGCTCGAAGCCGTGGCCGGTCAGCAGCACGGTGTCGGAGAGGAACCGGGCCAGCTGCTCCAGGTTGGCGGGCCCGCCGTGCGCGAGGTAGGCGTGCGCCTCGGCGGCTATGCCGATCGGCACGGTGGAGGCGGCCATCAGCTGCGCGTCCGGAGCCTGCTCACCGGTCAGCACGACGACCGGCCGCCCGGTGGCCAGCACCGCGTCGAGCCCCTCCTGCCACGCGCGTACGCCGCCGAGGAGACGGACGACGACGAGGTCGACGCCGTCCAGCAGGTCCGGGAGGCCGGCAAGGTCGACGCGGGAGGGGTTGGCGTACCGGTAGCTGACCGGCCCCTCGGACGCTCGGGCGCTCAGGAGGTCGGTGTCGGACGTCGACAGGAGCAGGATCATGCTGCGTCAGGCCTTCCTCGGGGTGTCCACGCCCCGGGCGGTGTCGGAGGGGTCTCCCCACGCAGGCTCGGAAGCCGGGCGCCGCAACCGGCCGCGGAGGGCCGGGTGCTCGGGGAAGGGAGTTCCTGACTCGCCCGGCCGGTGGTGGCGGCCGGGCTCACAGTGGCGGGACCGCGCCGGAATCGCACCGGGCTTCCTCCCCTGTCGCCGTCTGGCGATGGCGGCCTGAACGGACCACCGCCTGCATCCTAAGCGGCGGGGGTGGGGGCGGGGCAGGGGGCGGGGGTGCGGTGGTGATCACTGTTTGCGGGGTGGGTCACCGGCGGGGCGGGGCCATGCCCCAGGTTCGTGGTGCGGCCCTGGTCCCGCAGCTTCGTCGTGGGGCCTGTCCCGCAGGTCACAGACGCGAGCCTGCCGCCCGGACCGGCCCGGTCGGTATGCTCGCCGCCATGCCCGATTCCGCCCCCCCGCCCCTTTCCGCGGGCGGCGTCTCCCCCCGCAGCGGCGGCGACGCCTGCCCGGGAACGCTGCGGCTGCACCGGGCCGACGACGGGGCGCTGGCCCGCGTACGCATCCCCGGCGGCGTGCTGAGCGCGGACCGGGCGGAGGCGCTGCTGGCGGCGGCCGACCGCTTCGGGGACGGTGAGCTGCATCTCACCTCGCGGGGCAACGTACAGCTGCGCGGCCTCGGTACGGAGTGCGGCGGCCAGCTCGCCGGGCTGCTCACGGCCGCGGGCCTCCTGCCGTCCGCCGCGCATGAACGGGCCCGCAACATCGTGGCCTCGCCGCTGGCCGGGCTCGACGGTTCGCCGTCGCTCGGGGCCTGGCTGACCGAGCTGGACCGGCTGGTGTGCGGGTCGGTGGCCGCCGCCGCACTCTCCGGCCGCTTCCTCTTCGCCCTGGACGACGGGCGCGGTGACGTGGACGCGCTCGGGGCGGACGTGACGCTGATCGCGCAGGGGCCGGGGGCTGCCGCCCTGCTGCGGATCGGGGTGGATGACGAGGTGTTCCGGGTCCCGGTCGCCGATGCCCCGCGCGCCGCGCTGCTGGCCGCCGAGGCGTTCCTGCGCGCGGCCAGCCACTTCGGCGCCTGGCGCGTGAAGGACCTGCCCGACGACGTACGGGCCGAGCTGGTCAGGGCCATCGGCGCGCAGGCGGGCCCGCCCGTCCACCACCCCCGCCCCCGTACGGCGACAGCCCCCGCCCCCGGAGCGCACGGCTCCACCCCCGCGATCACCCCCGCGATCAGCACCGCGATCAGCACCGACGTACCGCTGGGACGGCTCACCGCTCCCCAGTGGCGGCTGCTCACCGAAACGGCCAGGCGGTACGGCGGCGAGCTCCGGCTCACCCCGTGGCGCGGGATCGTCATCCCCGGCCCCTTCCCCGGTCACGAGGCGGCGCGGGCACTCCGCGCGCTGTCCGAGTCCGGCCTGATCACCGCCCCCGGCTCCCCCTGGACCGGCGTCGGCGCCTGCATCGGCCACCCCGGCTGCGCGAAGTCGCTGTCCGACGTACGGGCCGAAGCGGGGGCCGCCGTCGGACCGCTCGGGCGGCTACCTGTGTACTGGTCCGGGTGCGAACGCCGCTGCGGCCACCCCCACGGGGAGTGGATCGACGTGGTCGTCACACCCGACGGACACCGGATCTCCCACGTACGGGGAGAGCGGCGGGACCCCCCGACGACCGTAGGGAACGACCCGGCGCGGTTGGCGGCGGCGGTGGCGGAGGCCCGCGCCTGAACACCCTTCCTTGATGAGCTCACGCATGAGCTCACGGCAGAAGAAAGCGACAGCACTGTGCACCAGTACGAGAAGGACGGACCGGCGATCTACCGCCAGTCCTTCGCCACCATCCGCGCGGAGGCGGATCTGGCCGGGCTGCCCGCCGACGTCAGCCAGGTCGCCGTCCGCATGATCCACGCCTGCGGCATGGTCGACCTCGTACGCGACCTCGCCTTCTCGCCGAACGCCGTGGCCGACGCCCGCGCGGCCCTGCGCTCCGGCGCCCCGATCCTCTGCGATGTGGCGATGGTGGCCAGCGGGGTCACGCGCAAGCGGCTGCCCGCGAACAACGACGTGGTGTGCACGCTGTCCGACCCGTCCGTGCCGGAGCTGGCCGCGAAGATGGGCACGACCCGCAGCGCGGCGGCCCTGGAGCTGTGGCGGGACCGGATGGAGGGGGCGGTGGTCGCGGTCGGCAACGCCCCGACGGCCCTGTTCCGCCTGCTGGAGATGATCGAGGAGGGCGCCCCGCGCCCCGCCGCCGTCATCGGTGTCCCGGTCGGCTTCGTCGGCGCTGCCGAGTCCAAGGAGGCCCTGGCCGAGCACGCGTCGGGCCTGGAGCACCTGATCGTGCGGGGCCGGCGCGGCGGCAGCGCGATAGCGGCGGCGGCCCTCAACGCCATAGCCAGCGAGGAAGAGTAGTGAGCACCCCAAGCACCTCCGTGACAGACATCAGCAGTGGCAGGCTCTACGGCGTCGGGCTCGGCCCCGGCGACCCGGACCTGATGACGCTCCGGGCCGTCCAGGCCATCGGCGAGGCCGACGTCATCGCCTACCACAGCGCCCGCCACGGCCGCTCGATCGCCCGCTCCATCGCCGCCGCGCACCTGCGCCCCGACCACATCGAGGAGCCCCTGGTCTACCCCGTCACGACGGAGACCACGGACCACCCGGGCGGCTACCGGGGCGCGCTGGAGGAGTTCTACGAGAAGGCCGCGGCCCGCCTGGCGGCCCACCTGGACGCGGGCCGGACGGTCGCGGTCCTCGCCGAGGGCGACCCGATGTTCTACGGCTCGTACATGCACATGCACAAGCGCCTCGCCGACCGGTACGCCACCGAGGTCATCCCGGGCGTCACCTCGGTCAGCGCGGCGGCAGCCCGCCTCGGCACCCCTCTCGTCGAGGGCGAGGAGATCCTCACGATCCTCCCCGGCACCCTGCCGGAGGAGGAGCTGACGGCCCGTCTCGCGGCGACGGACACGGCGGTGGTGATGAAGCTGGGGCGTACGTTCCCGGCGGTGCGCGGAGCGTTCGAGGCGTCGGGGAGGCTGGCCGAGGCACGGTACGTGGAGCGGGCGACGATGGCCGGGGAGCGCACGGGCGACCTTGCGGACATCGACCCGGCGTCGGTCCCGTACTTCTCGGTGGCGGTGCTGCCGAGCCGCATCGACGCACCGCGGCCTTCGCTCTCCGCTGGTGGCGAAGTGGTCGTCGTGGGCACAGGACCGGCGGGCCCGCTGTGGCTGACGCCGGAGACGCGGGGCGCGCTGGCGACGGCGGACGCACTGGTCGGCTACACCACCTATCTGGACCGGGTCCCGGTCCGCCCCGGCCAGGCGCGGCACGGCTCGGACAACAAGGTGGAGTCGGAGCGGGCGGAGTTCGCGCTGGACCTGGCCGGCCGGGGCCACCGCGTCGCGGTGGTCTCGGGCGGCGACCCCGGGGTCTTCGCCATGGCCACGGCGGTACTGGAGGTGGCCGCGCAGGAGGCGTACGCGGACATTGCGGTACGGGTGCTGCCCGGGGTCACCGCGGCCAACGCGGCGGCGGCGCGCGCCGGCGCACCGCTCGGCCACGACTACGCCACGATCTCCCTCTCGGACCGCCTCAAGCCGTGGGAGGTCATCGCGGAACGGCTGCGCGCGGCGGCGGCGGCGGACCTGGTGCTGGCGCTGTACAACCCGGGCTCGAAGTCCCGTACGTGGCAGGTGGGCAAGGCCCGCGACCTGCTCCTGGAGCACCGCGCCCCGGACACCCCGGTGGTGTTGGCGCGGGACGTGGGCGGCTCCACGGAGAGCGTACGTACGGTGCGGCTCGCCGACCTCGACCCGGCGGAGGTGGACATGCGGACCCTGCTGATCGTGGGCTCGTCGCAGACGCGCTGGGTGCGGCGGGGCGAGGGCGGCAGGTCCATCGTGTGGACCCCGCGCCGCTACCCGGAGGCTGCCGGGCCCTCCGCGTAGAGCTGCCGTACGACCCACCCCACGGCCTCGTCGGTCGTAGCGGCCACCGGCACCCCTTCGGGAACCGGTGGCCGCCGGACCACGACGACGGGAATCCGGGCCTCGCGGGCGGCGGTGAGCTTGGGGGCGGTGGCGTCGCCCCCGCTGTCCTTGGTGACGAGCACATCGAGGCGATGGCGCCGGATGAGCTCCCGCTCGCCTTCGAGGCTGAACGGCCCCCGATCGAGCAGGACTTCCGTCCTCGCCGGGCAGGGCGGCTCCGGCGGGTCGACGGACCGCACGAGGAACCACAACGCATCAAGCTCGGCGAAGGCGGCGAGCCCCATCCGCCCGGTGGTGAGGAAGACCCGCTCGCCGAGTGTCGGCAGCAGCTCGGCGGCCTCGGCGAGCGACGCGACGGAGTGCCAGCGGTCGCCGTCCTGGGCGACCCAGCCGGGCCGACGGAGGGCGAGCAGAGGAACATGGGCCTGGGCGGCGGCCTCGGCCGCGTTCCGGCTCATGGCGGCGGCGAAGGGGTGGGTGGCATCGACAAGAGCGTCGACGCGGTGCGCACGTACCCACTCCGCAAGCCCACCGCTGCCCCCGAACCCACCGACGCGCACGTCACCGGGCGGCAGCCGGGGAGCGGCCACGCGCCCGGCGAGCGAGGTGGTGACGCGCACGCCGGGTTCAGCCACCAGGCGCTCGGCCAGCAGGCGGGCCTCGGTCGTCCCTCCCAGAACAAGAACATGCTTCACGTGCATCATCGGAACGGACTCTTCTCATGAACGCTTCTCATGACCGCTGAGGCGCGGGGCGGTCGCAGTGCCCAACTCAAGCACACGGGTCTGCGCCCCGGCTGGACGACGGGTGCCTGCGCGACGGCGGCGACGACGGCCGCGTACACCGCCCTGCTGACCGGCGACTTCCCGGACCCGGTGAGCATCACGCTGCCGAGGGGCCAGACACCGGCGTTCGCGCTGGCGGTGGAGGAGCTGGCGCCCGGGCGGGCGAGCGCCGGGGTGGTGAAGGACGCGGGGGACGACCCGGACGTGACGCACGGGGCGCTGGTGAGGGCGACGGTACGGCGGCTGCCGCCGGGCTCCGGGGTGGTGTTCCGGGCGGGCCCGGGCGTGGGCACGGTGACGCTGCCCGGCCTCCCCCTGGACGTGGGCCAGCCGGCGGTGAACCCGGTGCCGCGCCGGCTGATGCGGGAGCACGTGGAGCGGGTGGCGGCGGAACACGGGGAGCCGGGGGACGTGGAGGTCACGGTCTCGGTGGACCACGGCGAGGAGATCGCCCGCTCGACGTGGAACGGCCGCCTCGGCATCCTGGGCGGCCTGTCGATCCTGGGCACCACGGGCGTCGTCGTCCCGTACTCCTGCTCGGCCTGGATCGACTCGATCCGCCGGGGAGTGGACGTGGCGAGGGCGGCGGGCCTGACGCACGTGGCGGGCTGCACGGGCTCGACGTCGGAGAGGACGGTCGCGGCGGAGTACGGCCTGCCGGACATAGCCCTGCTGGACATGGGTGACTTCGCCGGCGCGGTACTGAAGTACGTACGCCGCCACCCGATCCCCCGCCTGACGATCTGCGGTGGCTTCGCCAAACTCTCCAAACTGGCAGCAGGCCACCTGGACCTCCACTCGGCCCGCTCCCAGGTCGACAAGCCCTTCCTGGCGGACCTGGCTCGGACGGGCGGCGCGAACGAGGAGCTGGCGTCCCGGATCGCCACGGCCAACACGGGCTTGGAGGCACTCCGTCTCTGCGAGGCGGCGGGGGTGCGGCTGGGCGACCTGGTGGCTTCGCGGGCATGCGACGAGGCGCTGTCGGTGCTGCGGGGCGCGCCGGTGGAGGTGGACGTGATCTGCGTCGACCGGGCAGGATTGGTGGTCGGGCGGTCCTCCGCTCGTACCTCCTAGCTCTTCTGCAACGCGCGGGTGACACCGGCGACGATGGCGGTGGTCAGCACCCAGCCGAAGGCGATCAGCAGGTAGGCCAGCCACTGGACGCCGCTGTCCGACCAGTACCACCCGGAGCGCTGCCCCAGATCACCGATGGGGACCAGGAGGTCGAGGGTGTAGACGAAGGGCTGGAACGGACTGCCTTCGCCTTCCTTGACCGCGCTCGGGGTGTGCGTACTGAAGGCCAGCGTGCCCAGCAAGGTCAGCGCGAGGAGCCAGACACCGGCCATCCAGGGCCGGTAGCCGTAGCCCACGGTCACGTCGAGCAGATGCCCCCACACCCGCGCCGGCAGAGACAGAGTGAGTCGCCGGTGCCGCTGTTTGGCCAGGAGTACGCGGCGGGCGTCGTCGTCATGGCCGATCTGCCGGTACCAGCCCGCGAGTTGCTCGTACGGCTGAGGGGCATAGCCGGGATTCCGGCGGACCCAGGCCAGGCGACGGGCCACCCCGTCAGGCGCGCGCGCTCCTCCGTCGCCCGCCGCGGCTGAGGAGCCACGGACCGGATGGACCCGTAGGTGAACCCGTCCAGGAGCACCTGCTCGGGCCAGCTCTGCTCGCCGTCCCGGAACCAGGTGGCCTGTGCTGCCCGGAGGTCCACCAGCCCTGCGGGCGGTGCCGGGGGGCGGTGGTCGAATTCCCCCACGGACATCGACACGCAGTCCAGGGCGGTCCCGTCCCCGTTCGGATGGGCGCCCTCGAAGGTCAGCGGACCTGCTATTCGGGCGCCTCGCAGCCGTATCTCCCCTTGTGCGGTGAACCCCTGCGAGCAGTCCACGGCCGATGCGGCCACGCCCCGCCGGCGAGCGCGGCGCCGCCGGTGTTCTCCAACCGTGCGCCTTGCAGGAACAAACCACTGAGCAGCTGTGCGCCGGGCAGCCGCAGTCCGCCTCGGGTGATGAGCCGCTGACCGAAGACGCTGCCCTCCAGCACGAGGCCGCCGGCGAGCACCGCCCACTCGTCCGGCCCCGAGATCTCGGCATCCGAGACCAGCAGATTCCCGGCCATGCGGGCGTTGATGAGTGTGAGAGAGCCGCCTTCGACAGTCGACCGCCGCAGGTCCAGGTCACCCTCGATGCGGGCGAGCTCGGCGTCGACCCCCGGAACCCAGCTGTCCGTGATCACGATCGTCCGGGTCGTAGCGCCGTACAGCCGCACGGCTCGTCCAGTCGGCAGCCCTCCAGGGCGAACGTGTGGGGGATCTCCGCCCCGGACAGGTCGAGCGAACCGCTGATGCGCGTCCCGGCGAGCCGCAGGGCAGCCACAGTGCCGGACCGGTCGTCGTTCGCGCCGAGCAGCAGCCTCGCCACGACGGCGGCACGAACGGTACGTTCGCGCCCCCACCGGGCACCCGCGGCGGGAGCGTCCAGCTCAGGTGTGCCCGTACGCAGGTCAACGGGACGTCCCTCGGGGAAGGCGTCCCAGAGCTCGCGCTCCGGCGGGGTCAACTCCTCATAGGACAGCACCCCTTCAGCGTAATGACCTGCTCACCCAGCCGCGTGCCGAGCGAGAGATCGATGAATCCTGCTCGGACCCAGCCCCCGCGACTACCGCCCGGCAACGCCCCCGGCCCCGACGGCAGCGGCGGCGAGCCGCGCCCGCCACCCATCCGGCGCCCGCCCGGCCTCGACGGCCCTGGCGGCGTCTTCGGCGAGGTCGATCCCCAGATCGGCGGCCCTGCGCTTGGCCCACCGCGCCCAGGCGGCGGCCTGCTGGCACTCGGGACACACGGTCGCGCCGTCCAGGGCCCGGAAGACATGCTCGGTGCCGGGCCCTCGGCAGGTGATAAGGGGCGCGACATGAGGGGGAGCAGCGGACGGCAGACCTAGCCCGTTTTGCCGTTCTGGCGCTCACCTCCACAGCAACGGATTTCTGTCGAATGGAAGAGGGGACTACCTCCGGGATCATTGATCAGAATCACTGCCATGGGCTCCCTATTCGACACTCGTTATGCAGCCTCAGCGTTTTCCGCCTTTGGCTCCGTCGTGATGGGGCTACAGAGCCAACCGTGAGTGACAGATATAGCGCGCCATAGGTCAGTCCCGGTCCGTGTCGTTGCCGCTTGTTGTAAGGCAAGCCAAAACGGCCACCGGATCAGAGGGCATGTCGACCCCTCCTCCTCGCTCGGAACAGGCTGGTGGCCACTGGCGCCCCACCGTCCGGCCCCGGGTCGTGCACGGTGTCGGAATCAACCAGGTCGAACCCGTGCTCGTCCAGCAGCTTCGTCCATACCGTCGATTCCAGGACCCATCGCTGCATGGTGCCGGGACTGCCGTCAGGCATGCGGGTCGGGATGTCGGCGGGGCGGCACTCCGTCTCGGATGGGGCGCCCGTTCGGTAGTGGGCGAGCGTGGAGAACACCAGGGTCCCGCCAGGTCGGAGCGCCACCGCGGCTGCTGGGAGCAAGGTCTGCGGGTCGCTGAAGTCGAGTGCGCCGAAGATGCTGTAGGCGACGTCGAGACTGGACGGGTTGTCCAGGAGGTACATGGCGGCGTCATCGTGGGTAAAGTCCAGGCCGGGAACGGCCTCGTAAAAACCACGGCTACGGCTGTGCTGGGCGATGGAGCTGTCAATCGCGATGACGAGTGCCGCTTTCAACTCGATTGCCACATAGGCGGCCTGATGGCCGGCTCCGGCGCCCAGTTCCGCGACCGTACGACCCGCGAGGTCGCCCAGCAGTTCATCGCCCGGTCCCATGCGCTGGTACCAGTCCCAGTACAGGCGGCCAATGGCGGGGCGCCTGTTCGAGGAGGTTCCGTAGTGATGCCAGCGGTCGAGGGCGTCTGCCGGGGAGGAGGAGGTCGGAGTCACGGCCCATATCTTGGCCTGCCCATCGCAACCGCCGCAGCGCCCTCACAGCATTCACCCGTACGCGCTCTGCCTCGCTCGGCAATGCGCAGCCCGCCGCCCTTGCCAGACCAAGGACGGCGGTCCTCTGTGCCTTCTCAGTGACCGTCCTCACCGGGACGGCACGGCGTGCACTGAGAGGAATCGGCGGCCCAGAGCGGGGTGTCGACGTCCCAGCCCGCGTGGGCGAGCAGCTCGGCGGTCCGGGCCACAGACCCGTCCCCCTTCATCTCGACCAGCGGCACGTGGTGCAGGTACTCGCCGCCGTTGTACTTCTCGCACAGGCCGAAGAAGGCCTTCGTGTCCAGCATGATCGTGTGAACCCCGATGTCGACGATGCGACCCGGCCCCATGCCGAGTCGACGTCCCTTGTGCTCCATGGCGGTGATCACGTAGGCGACGGCCTGGCCGAGCACCCGCTCCGCCATCACAGAGTCGAACGGGTAGTCGCGCATCAGCAGGCCGACCAGCTTGGACCACTGATCGGCGGACACGTACGCGTGCGGGTCTCGCGGGGAACTGACGGGTCCGGTGCTCCCGCAAACAGGGGTTTCCAGGACTGCAGTCATTGGGGGCAGCCTCCTCCCGGTCGGCCCCCGGCCGGGGGCGATAACAGAAGGTCACCTCTTTCCGTGGTCGATGCGACAGTCAACACCCGTACCGTGCAACGCGTTTGCACGGCTTGCACGTGCCGTATACGGGCGTCGCAGCACCGCCTAACGTGGAAAGACGGTCCCCATCCCGGCCAGTGGAGGTGCGATGCGCACCATCGATCCGATGTGGCACTCGCCGAAGGCGAAGGCACTTGCCGCCCGCCACCAATTGGGGGCACTCATTCGCATAGGGCGCGAAGAGCGTGGATGGCGGCAGGCGGACCTCGGCGTACGAATCGGGTGCTCGGCATCCACCGTGTCCCGTCTGGAGCAGCGTGGGCACCATGCCGACCTGCGCCTGCTTCGAAAAGCGGCCTCGGAGGTCGGCTTGCCCACAGATGTTCTGGCGGAGTGTCTGGGGCTGGCGAGACCCACAACCACTAGGGTTGCGCCGGTAGGTCCACGAGTGGAGGAGGACCCGATGCGCCGCCGCACCCTGCTCGCCGCAGCCGGCCTGGCCGCCCCGGTCCAGCTGCTCGCGGGAGTGGACACGGCCTTGGCCGCCATGCCGGATCCCACAGGGTCCTCCATCCCCTTGGACGTCCGCCTGGCACAGGCGCGTTCCGCCTTCGACGCTGCCCGCAACACTCACCTGCTCCAGGTGCTCCCGGGGCTTCTGGCCGACGCGCATGACGGCGTACGGCAGACGCGCACCGACGCGGCGTACGGCAGGCTCTCCTCCGCCTACAGCCTCGTCTCGCAAGTCCTGACGAAGGTGGGCCGTTACGAGCAGTCCCGGCTGACCGCCGACCGGGCGTCCGTCTACGCCGAACTGTCCGGCTCCCCGCTCACCATGGCGGCAGCCGCCCGCGAACTGAGCATTGTGCTCCGCCACCAGAATCAGTCCGCGGCCGCACAGCGCCTCATCCTCTCCGCCGTCACCCAGGTCGAGGCGACGGGGCTTACGACAGACGCACAGGCATTCGCCTTCGCGCAGATGCTCTGCACCACCTCATACACCGCTGCGGTCGCAGGTGACCGGCATCAGGCCGTCACTTTGATCCGGGAAGCCTCACGAGCCGCCCGCGACCTCCCGGCAGACCCACCTGCGGGACGCCTGTTCTCCGTCACCCCTTCCGCCGTCGACCTCTATGCCGTGAGCGTCCACTGGGCACTTGGTGACGCCGGTGCGGCGCTCGAAGCGGGTCGGGGCCTGCGCGCGGCACAGTTCAAGACAGCTGAGCGCCGCAGCCGCATGCACACAGACCTCGCGCGGGCCTGGTGGCAGTGGGGCAAGCCGGAACAGACAACCGCCGAGCTTCTGTCCGCAGTGCGTGTCTCACCGGGAGAGGTACGCGATCGCCCGGCCATCCGCCAGATGGTCGGCGAGATTCATTCACGTCACCCCCGGACCACCGGCATTCGAGAGCTGGCGAAGGCAGCCGGTCTGCGCTCCAACTGACCCTTTTGGCAGGGGAACCGTCACTCCGAGCGGGTCCGGTGGTTCAGACCCCGGAGCCCCTCAGCACCCGCCCCGCTCCCGCCCCACCGCGTACAAGTGGCTGTCCCGGAACTGCTCCGCCCCCAGCGTCCGCCCCACCATGATGACCGCCGTCCTGATCACCCCCGCCGCCTTCACCCGCTCCGCGATCGAGTCCAGCGTGCCCCGCAACACGATCTCGTCCGGGCGGGACGCCATCGCCACCACCGCCGTCGGGCAGTCCGCCCCGTAGTGCGGGAGCAGCTCCTCCACCACCCGGTCCACGTAGCGCGCCGCCAGGTGCAGGACGATCAGGGCGCCGCTGCGGCCCAGGGTGGCCAGGTCCTCGCCCTCCGGCATCGCCGTGGCGCGCTGCGCGACGCGGGTCAGGATCACCGTCTGGCCGACCGTCGGGACCGTCAGCTCGCGCTTCAGGGCCGCCGCCGCCGCCGCGAACGCCGGGACGCCGGGGACGACTTCGTACGGGACCCCCGCCTCGTCCAGGCGCTTCATCTGCTCGTTCACCGCGCTGAACACCGACGGGTCCCCCGAGTGCAGCCGCGCCACGTCGTGGCCCTCCTCGTGGGCCCGTACGAGCTCCGCGGTGATCTGCTCGATGTCCAGGTTCGCCGTGTCGGTCAGGCGGGCGCCCTCTGGGCACTCGGCCAGCAGCTCCACCGGGACCAGGCTGCCCGCGTACAGGCAGACCGGGCTGGCGGCGAGCAGGCGCGCGCCCCGGACCGTGATCAGGTCGGCCGCGCCCGGGCCCGCGCCGATGAAGTACACCGTCATGTTCGATCTCCTGAGACTGAGGATGTGCGTACCGACCACTGCGTCACCGGCATCGCCTGGCGCCAGCCCGTGAAACCGCCCACCGGAACGGCATGGGCCACCGCCAAGCGCACCAACTCGCCCCCGTGCGCCCGGTACCACTCGCCCAGCAGCGCCTCCGACTCCAGCGTCACCGTGTTGGCGACCAGCCGGCCCCCGGGCCTCAGTGCCTGCCAGCACGCGTCGAGCAGGCCCGGGGCGGTCAGGCCGCCGCCGATGAACACCGCGTCCGGCACGCCCAGTTCGGCCAGTGCCGAAGGAGCTGCGCCGGTGACGACCTGCAAGTCCGGGACCCCCAGACGCTCCGCGTTACGCGTGATCCGCTCGGCCCGCACCGGGTCCCGCTCCACGCTCACCGCCCGGCAGGAGGCGTGCGTCCGCATCCACTCGATCGCGATCGAGCCCGATCCGCCGCCCACGTCCCACAGCAGCTCCCCGGGCGCGGGCGCCAGCGCCCCCAGCGTGGCCGCCCTGATATGGCGCTTGGTGAGCTGGCCGTCGTGTTCGTACGCCTCATCCGGCAGGCCCGGTACGGCCCCGAGCCGCAGCGCCCCCGCCGCCGCCCGGCACTCCACCGCGATGACGTTCAGGCGGTCCCCCGGCGCGTGCGCCCACGTCTCCGCGACGCCGTCCACGTACGCCTCCGCCTCGCTGCCCAGCTGTTCGAGGACGCGCATGGGGCTCGGGCCGAAGCCATGGGCCGTGAGCAGGGCCGCCACCGTCGCGGGCGTCGCCGCGTCCGCGCTCAGGACCAGCAGCCTGCGGCCCTCGTACAGGGACGCGGCGAGCCGTGACGCCGGGCGGCCCACCAGCGTCACGGTCTCCGTGTCCTCCAGCGGCCAGCCGAGCCGCGCGCAGGCGTACGAGACCGAGGACGGGTGCGGCAGCACGTGCAGGCCCTCCGGCCCCAGCTCCTCCGCCAGCGCCCGCCCGATCCCGTAGAACATCGGGTCCCCGCTCGCCAGCACCGCGAGCCGGCGCTCCCGGTGCTCGGCCAGCAGCCGGGGCACGGCGGGGCGCAGCGGTGACGGCCAGCCCACCCGTACGCCGGCGCACTCCGGCGGGAGCAGGTCCAGCTGGCGCGCCCCACCGATCAGCACCTGCGCCTCCCGCAGCGCCTCGCGCGCCCCACCGGACAGCCCGGCCCAGCCGTCCGCGCCGATCCCCACGACGGAGACGGGATGCGGGAGCGGAGCGGGGGGAGGGGCGGCAGACACGGTCGGGACCTCGTTCGGCTGCGGAGGAGGCGAGTAGACGCAACGTTGCCGAACTTTACTGAACGTCCCGTTCCGACCCCTCCAGCGGGTGAATCCCTCAAAGAACCGCGCGTCGTGTCGAGAACCCCGCCCCGGCCCCGACGTCCCCTGTGTAGGCGGAGAACCAAGGAAACGAAGAACTCGCTACAGGAGGCGACGGTCATGAAGTATCTGGTGATGGTCCAGGGCAGCCAGACGGACTACGAGGCGCAGGCCGGCAAGGGGTCCCCCGACAGCCCGGCCTGGGACGAGAAGGCCGTGCAGGAGATGTTCGCCTACATGGGCAGCATCAACGACGACCTCGCCGAGTCGGGCGAGCTGGTGACCGGGTACGGGCTCACGGAGCCCGCGCGGGGGCGGGCCGTGAGCATCGACGCCGAGGGGCGCCCGGTGGTCTCGGACGGGCCGTACAGCGAGACGAAGGAGCTGCTCGCCGGGTTCTGGGTGCTCGAATGCGAGAGCCTGGAGAGGGTGACCGAGATCGCCGCCCGCGTGGCACGCTGTCCGCAGCCGGCCGGGGCGCCCGAGTACCCGGTGCTCATCCGGACCGTCGGCGGCGGGATCGACGACTAGGAGCAACCACTGAAGGCGGACCGTACGACCGACGTCCACGACGTCGAGGACCTGCTGCGCCTGCACGCGCCGCAGGTCCTCGGCGCGCTCGTCCGCCGCTACGGGCACTTCGACCCGGCCGAGGACGCCGTCCAGGAGGCCCTGATCGTGGCCGCCGGGCAGTGGCCGGAGGACGGCGTTCCGGAGAATCCGCGCGGCTGGCTGATCCGGGTCGCCTCCCGCCGCCTCATCGACCGGCTGCGCAGCGACGAGGCCCGGCGGCGGCGCGAGGAGACCGTGGCCGCGCTCACCCCGGCCGACGCGTTCGTCGCCCCGCCGCCCGGGGAAGGCCCCGCCGGGCTGGGCCGGGCACCTTCCGAGGACGACACCCTCACCCTCCTCTTCCTCTGCTGCCACCCCGCGCTCTCCCCCGCCGCCCAGATCGCGCTCACTCTGCGCGCGGTCGGCGGGCTGACCACGGCGGAGATCGCCCGCGCGCATCTGGTGGAGGAGGCGACCATGGCGCAGCGGATCAGCCGGGCGAAGCGGGCGGTGCGGGGTACGGAATTCCGGCCGCCGGAGCCGCAGGACCGCGACCGGCGGCTCGCGGCCGTCCTCCAGGTCCTCTACCTGATCTTCAACGAGGGCTACACCGCCACCGCAGGCCCCGCGCTGCACCGCCCGGACCTGGCGCGCGAGGCGATCCGGCTGACGGCTCCTCGTGCACCGCACCCCCGACCCCGCCGCCGCGCTCGGCCGGGCGGTCGCGGTCGCCATGGTGCACGGGCCGCGGGCGGGGCTCGCCGCGGTCGACGCCCTCGCGGAGCCGTCGGCGGGTCGCTACCGCCTCGACGCCGTACGCGCCCATCTCCTCGAGCGCGCCGGGGACCACGAAGCCGCCCGGGCGGCCTACCGCGCGGCAGCCGACGGCACCCTCAGCGACCCTGAGGCCCGCTACCTGCGGGCGCGGGCGGACCGGTTGAGCCCGTAGCGGGGACGGCGACCACGTACGGCGAGCAGGCGGCCACCCACACGTACGGCCTCCGAACGGGGCCTGAGCCGGGCGGGACCTGAGCCGAGCGGGACCTGAGCCGGACGGGACCTGAGCCGAGCGGGACCTGAGCCGGACGGGACCTGAGCCGGACGGCACCTGAGCCGAGCGAGACCTGAGCCGGACGGGACCTGAGCCGAGCGAGACCTGAGCCGGACGGGACCTGAGCCGGACGGCACCATCGGCCCGCCGGGTGCATCGGCCCGCCCAGCGCATCGGCCCGCCTGGTGCATCGGCCCGCCCAGCACATCGGCCCGCCCGGCGCATCGCCGCCCAGCCCATCGCCGCCCAGCCCATCGGCCGCCCAGCGCATCGGCCGCCCGGCGTCACTGGAGTCGCCGTCGCCGCCCGGCCTCGGGATCATCGAAAGTATGACCAAGAGCAACGGCGGCAAGGACCTCACTCTGCGGATCGCCCAGCGGCCGGAGGCGGACGAGCTTCTCGCCCGCAGCCCGCTGGCCGCCCTGGTCGGCATGCTGCTGGACCAGCAGGTCCCGATGGAGTGGGCGTTCACCGGCCCGTACACGCTGGCGGAGCGGATGGGCTCGGACGACCTGGACGCGGCGGAGATCGCGGCCTACGACCCCGAGGCCTTCACCACCCTCTTCACCACCAAACCGGCCCTCCACCGCTACCCCGGCTCCATGGCCCAGCGGGTCCAGCAGCTGTGCCAGTACCTGGTGGCGGAGTATGAGGGCGACGCGGGCGCGGTGTGGCGGGACGCGGACACCGGGGAGGAGCTGCTGCGGCGGCTGAACGCCCTGCCGGGATTCGGCACCCAGAAGGCCCAGATCTTCCTGGCCCTGCTCGGCAAGCGGTTCGGCGTACGTCCCACGGGGTGGCGGGCGGCGGCGGGGGCGTACGGCGAGGACGGTTCGCGCCGGTCGGTCGCCGACATCACCGGGCCGGAGTCGCTCGCGGAGGTGCGTGCGTACAAGCAGGAGGCCAAGGCGGCGGCGAAGGCCGCGAAAGCGGCCAAGGCAGCGAAGTCGACGAGGACGGCCAAGGGCTCACCCCAGGCCAAGGGCTCGCCCCAGGCCAAGGGGTGACCGGAATGCACAGCTCAGCACGTAGCCGGACAGAACAGTCGGCGGAAACGATCAAAACAGCCACTGCTGTTCCCAGGAGCCACCCCACTCGCTAGCTTTCGCAGCACATTCGTTCGTACGTCCAGAACGCCTCGACCGGAAGGACTCCTGTGCACGCAACACGTCGCAGAGCCATGGCAGTTGTGGCCGCCACCGCTCTGGCCACGCCGCTCCTCCTGGGCGCCGCCCCGCACCAAGGGCCCTCGCACGGGACGGCCCCCTCGAAAGAGGCGGTCAAGCTGTCCCGGGAGCTGGTGCAGAACGCGTCCGCGCGTGACGCCTACCGCCACCTCCAGCAGTTCCAGGCGATAGCCGACTCGGCCGACGGCCACCGCGCGGCGGGGTCGCTCGGCCACGACGCCTCGGCGGCGTACGTCTACCGGCAGCTTCAGCGCGCCGGGTACCAGGTCTCCTACGAGACCTTCCGCTTCCCCTATACGGAGACCCTGGCCGAAAGGCTCGCCGTGGTGTCGCCGACGCCTCGTGATGTGACGATCAAGGCGATGACCTACACCCCGTCGACCAAGGTGGGCGGACTGACGGCGGGACTCGTCGGCGTCCCCGTCGACGACACGTCCGGCTGCGAGGCGTCCGACTACGCCTCCGCCAACTTCACCGGCAAGATCGCGCTGATCAAGCGCGGCGGCTGCCCCTTCGCCGACAAGCAGGCGGCGGCGGCGACGGCCGGGGCGGCCGGAGCGGTCATCTACAACAACACCGAGGGCCTCCTGTCCGGCACGCTCGGCGACGCCGCGGCCGGAAAGATCCCGACCGGTGGCATCACCCAGGCGGAGGGCGAGAAGCTCGTCGCCGACCTGGCCGCCGGCGCGGTCACGGTCTCCTTCGAGGTCCGGCAGCTCCAGGAGCAGCGCACCACCCGCAACGTCATCGCGGAGACGCGCGGCGGCAGCGCGGCGAAGACCGTGGTGCTCGGCGCCCACCTCGACTCCGTCACCGAAGGCCCCGGCATCAACGACAACGGCTCGGGCTCCGCCGGGTTGCTCGAAGTGGCCCTGGAACTCGCCAAGTCCAAGAGCAAGCCCGCCAACAAGGTCCGCTTCGCCTGGTGGTCGGCCGAGGAGAACGGCCTGCTCGGCTCGGAGGCGTACGTGGCCGGGCTCACCGAGCAGCAGCGCGAGCAGATCGCGCTCTACCTGAACTTCGACATGATCGCCTCGCCCAACGGGGTCCAGTTCGTCTACGACGGCGACGACTCCGACCAGGCCGGTGAGGGCCCCGGCCCCGAGGGATCGGCCCAACTCGAGCGGGACATCAACACGTTCCTCGACGGCAAGGGCAAGAAGCACGAGGGCACGGACTTCACCGGCCGCTCCGACTACGGGCCGTTCATCGAGGTGGGCATCCCCTCCGGCGGTACGTTCACGGGTGCCGAGGGCATCAAGACGGCGGCCCAGGCCGAGGTCTACGGCGGGGAGGCGGGTGTCGCCTACGACCCGTGCTACCACGCGGCCTGCGACGACCTGAGCAACGTCGACCTGCGCCACTTCGACGTCAACATCGACGTGATCGCCAACGCGGTGGGCACGTACGCCCACGACCTGCGCTCGCTGACCCGTCCGGTCACCCCGGCGCCCAGCACCGGCACGCCGGGCAGCGGTGGCGGGCTGCACGACGGCCACGGACACGAGGTCACCGAGTAACGGCCGCCCGTACCCACCCGTACGCGTACGCGGCGACTACTCGTACGTGACAGCGCACGCCGCAGGCGGAGCCGGGCCCGGTCGCCCGACCACCTGCGGCGTGCACCGGCGCCTGCGGCATGCACCTACGCCCTCGGCACGCACCACCACCTGCGGCGGGCACCACCACCTGCGGCGGGCACCGCCCGGGCGCCCCCCACTCGTACGGGCGAAACCCTGACCGGTATCCAGCGTTATGCGACGCTCTGCGGCCTTAGGCGGGGCACGGTGGTGGGGTTCCCTGGCTGCGCCCGGAGCCCCTTGCCCGGTAGGCTTTCCGTGTGATCTTCAAGCGCATCGGAAATGGGCGGCCATACCCCGACCACGGCCGGGAAAGCACCCGACAGTGGGCGGACGTCGCGCCGCGTCCGGTTCGCCTGGACCAGCTCGTGACCACCAAGGGTCAGCTGGACCTGGAGACCCTTCTCGCCGAGGACTCCACGTTCTACGGCGACCTCTTCGCCCACGTCGTGAAGTGGCAGGGCGACCTGTACCTGGAGGACGGGCTGCACCGGGCGGTCCGGGCCGCGCTCCAGCAGCGCCAGGTGCTGCACGCGCGCGTCCTCGACTTGGGCTGACGCCGCCGCACATATCATCCTTTCAGCGACCGCACACGAATTCAGGCCTTTCGGGTGCTTTCGTGCTCATCCGGGTGCCATGCGTAGATCATTTAGTACGCATCATCACCGGGTCGCACTACGCTGCCTCCATGAGCATGCTCACTCCCCCCGGCATGGGCGGAAAGTACCGCATCACGGGCAACGCCTATCCCCGTATGCGCCGCCCCCGGAACCGCCGCAGGATCGTCCTGGCGGGCGTCTCGGCCGTGGTGGCCCTCGGCCTGGCCGGCTGGGGAACACTGCAGCTCATCGACGTCTTCACGGGCGGTGACAAGAGCGCCAGCGCCGCCGGTCTCCGGCGGGACTGTCCGACCCCCGCACCGAAGGCCCCCGCCAAGGCGCTGCCGAAGCCGGCCGGCATCAAGGTCAACGTCTACAACGCGACGACCCGCACCGGGCTCGCCAAGTCCGCCGCCGACGAGCTGAAGAAGCGCGGGTTCACCGTCGGCGAGGTGGGCAACGCCCCGAAGGCGTACGACAAGAAGGTCCCCGGCATCGGTGTGCTGCTCGGCGCCCCGGTCGCGGCGAACGGGACCTTCAGCGTGCTGGGCACACAGCTGCCGGGCACCGTGCAGAAGACCGACAACCGCAAGACGGGGGAGGTCGACCTCATCCTCGGCGCGAAGTTCAAGGCGTTCAGCACCCCGGCGGAGGCGACCGCCGCGCTGGCGGCCCTCACCAAGCCGACACCGGCACCCTCCTCGTCCTGCTCGACGACGAAGAGCGGCTGAGCGGCCCGCCCCTGGACGAAGACCGGTGCCCCTCCCGCGACGCACAAGACGTACACGCGGGAGGGGCACCGTCCGTTTCCTCCCGGGCCGGAAAGGCTACTCCGCCGTCCCGTACATACGGTCACCGGCGTCGCCGAGGCCCGGGACGATGTACCCGTGCTCGTTGAGCCGCTCGTCGACGGAGGCGGTGACGACGGTGACGGGGGCGCCCGCCAGCTCGCGCTCCATCACCTCGACGCCCTCGGGCGCCGCGAGCAGCACGACGGCGGTGACATCGTCGGCGCCGCGCTTGATCAGCTCGCGGATGGCCGCGACGAGGGTCCCGCCGGTGGCCAGCATCGGGTCGAGGACGTAGACCTGGCGGCCGGAGAGGTCCTCGGGCATCCGGGTCGCGTACGTCTCCGCCTGGAGCGTCTCCTCGTTGCGGATCATGCCCAGGAAGCCCACCTCGGCGGTGGGCAGCAGCCGCACCATGCCGTCCAGCATGCCGAGACCGGCGCGCAGGATCGGGACGACGAGGGGGCGGGGGTGCGACAGCTTGACCCCCGTCGTGGGCGTCACCGGGGTCTCGATGTCGACCTGCTCGGTACGCACATCCCGGGTGGCCTCGTAGGCGAGAAGGGTGACCAGCTCGTCGGCGAGGCGCCGGAAGGTCGGAGAATCGGTGCGCTTGTCGCGCAGCGTGGTCAGTTTGTGCGCCACCAGCGGGTGGTCGACGACGTGGATCCGCATGCGTCAACAGTAACCGCGCCCTCCGGCACTCTGCGCTGGCATCAACCACCTGTTCGGAGGGAAGGTGGGGCATACGGACCCAGCGTTGGGGTGGTGTGTCGATGGCAGTGGACGGGCAGCAGCAGCGGAACCCAGGATCACGCGGAGTGAGCGACGCGCGCGACGCGCGCGAGCCGCGTGACACGGCGGGTGACGTCACGGACGCGCAGGAGAGTGACGCGGCCCGGCGCAGACGGCGCGCCCAGTTCCTCCGTGAGCTCCATGAGGCCAAGCAGCTGCGCGACCGGGTGCAGCCGCGCCGCGCCCGTGCCGCCCGTATGCGCCAACAGATGCGGATGCGTACGTTCCGCTGGTGAATCCGCCCGTACCACCGGCGCACTCCCCCCGCCGATCGGGTCTTCGGCGGGTCCGTCAGGGGGAGGGCCGACCAGGCACTCCTGGAACTGATGGCCGACGCAACGGTCGAAGAGGTCTCGCATGGCGCTTGTTTCTGCCACGATGCCGATTGGGCGGGGCTCAGGACAGACGGACAGCCGTCTGCCCTCCCGTCGGACCGATTCACCTATGACCAGTGGGAGAGTCACGGTGTACTTCGCCGCACTGCTCGCGCGCACCGAAGACGGGTGGGAAGCGAGCGATACAGAGCTCGACGATGTGGAGACCCTGTCCGACCTGACGGATCTGGCCCAGGAGGCCTCGGTGGACGAGGACACGGTCCTGGTCTACATCGAGCAGGAGGACGCCTGGTTCGGCATCCTCCGGGTGGACGGTGAGGAGGACCCCCGTATCTACGTCTCGGACGCGTCCGCCGCCGCCCGCTCCTCGTACGGGGAGATCCTGCTCACCGACGAACTGCTCGGCCGGGAACCAGGGGCCGAGGACGAGATCGCCGCGCTGGAAGAGCTCGTCGACCTCGACGACACGGAGGACGGCGACCCGGACGGGCCGGCCCGGCCCGCCTCCTCATCCGCGACCACCGACCGGACCGCCACCTCCGACTCCGATGCGGACACCGATCCCGACGCCGTCCCGGCGGGCCCGATCGGCGAGCTGGGCATCCTCGCCGACTTCGGGGTCTCCGAGAAGGACCTGCTGACCCTGCGAACCGACGCGCTGACGGAGATCGCCGACGCGCTGGGAGCGGCCGAGGTCCTGGAGGCGGTCCGCTAGGGCGGCCTGTCGTTCGGATCAGGTCGAATCAGGTCGGATCAGGTCGGATCAGGACGGATCGAGGTCGGCCGAGGACGGATCGAGTTCGGATCACAGTCCGATCAGGTCCGACCAAGGTCCGATCGGAGGTCCGCCCGTGAGCCCGGCCTGATCCGAACGAGAGGCCCCTGAGAGCGGGTGCCCGGCTCGACCCCTGCCCGGGACCCCGCCCGGGTGCCGGCCCTGGCCCGCCGGGGACCAGCGCCATGGACGTCCGTCCCTGACCCGCCGGGGACCCCGCCGTGATGTCCGACGGCACCGACCCGTCCGCGACCCCGTCCGTTAAGGTCCGCGGGTGACCGCACCACCGCCGAACCCCTCACCCCGGCCCACCCCGGACCCCTCACCCCGGCCCACCCCGGACCCCTCACCCCGGCCCACCCCGAACCCCTCACCCCGGCCCACCCCGGACTCCGTACGCGTACCCGACCCCGTACGCGCGCCCGTGCCCGACCCCGTACGCGATCCGTGGCAGGCCCCGATGCGCCGCGCCCTGGCCGAGGCCGAGCGGGCGGCGTCGGCCGGCGACGTGCCGGTCGGTGCCGTCGTCCTCGGTCCCGGCGGCACCGAGCTCGCCGCCGCCCACAACGAGCGTGAGGCCACCGGCGACCCCACCGCGCACGCCGAGATCCTGGCCCTGCGCCGGGCGGCCGAGGTCCACGGCGAGTGGCGCCTGACCGGCTGCACGCTGGTGGTCACCCTGGAACCATGCACGATGTGCGCGGGCGCCCTGGTCCAGTCCCGGGTGGCCCGGGTCGTCTACGGGGCCCGCGACGAGAAGGCGGGCGCGGCCGGCTCCCTCTGGGACGTCGTCCGCGACCGCCGCGTGAACCACCGCCCGGAGGTCGTCGCCGGCGTCCTGGAGGACGATTGCGCGACCCAGCTGACGACGTTCTTCCGCGCCCGGTGACCGGGCGCGGCCCCGCCACCGGGAACCGATTTCTGCGCACGCCCCGGGATGGTCTAAGCTCTCTCTCGGTAGCGTGTCCGAGCGGCCGAAGGAGCTCGCCTCGAAAGCGAGTGTGGCGTAACCCGTCACCGTGGGTTCAAATCCCACCGCTACCGCTGGTAGATGGAGGGACAGACCCGTTCGGGTCTGTCCCTCCACTGCGTCCCGCCTCAGTTCTCGTCTCAGTTGGCAGTCCCATGCCGCAGGAAAGCGGACCGCGTCAGCTCCCCCGCAGCGCTGGTAGGGGGCGTGGAGGGGCAGTTGCATGAGGCTGTTCCCGATCCCGGCCGTCCACCGCGGTGACCCCACGGAGAGGCCTGTTCCGGCCCTCCGGTTCCTGCCCGGTCCGGAGGGCTCGTGATCCATGCCGCCGTGGAGCAGAAGCCGTACCGGCGGGCAAAAGGCCTCGATGGACAGGTCCTAGGTCCTTGAAGGGCGCATCAGTGATCGAACACAGTCACCGGATACGACCATGCGTGCGGATAGAATCGCCCGATCGCACGCGGGGTCGGAGGCGGGTTCTACGGGGAGGCAAGGGCAGTGGCGCAAGCGAAGAAGATCACGCTCTACATAGTGGTGGTCTTCGTGCTGTACACGATCATCACCTCGCCCGAACGGTCCGCCGAACTCGTGGGGGTAGGGTTCGAAGGCGTTTCCAGCGCCGCTCAGGGCGTCGGCGAGTTCATGACCGAACTGGTGAAGTAGCGAAGCAGTAGGAGTACCCGATGATCCGCCACCTGGTCCTGTTCAAGCTCGACGAGGGCGTCGAGCGGGACGACCCGAGGGTCGTCGCCGGGGACCGCGCCTTCCGGGAGCTGGCGGGGCAGGTTCCGGAGCTGGAGTTCTGGGAGTGCGCCTGGAACATCACCGACCGGCCGATCGCGTACGACTACGCCATCAACTCCGCCGTCGCCGACGAGGACGCCCTCAAGCGCTACATCGAGCACCCGGCCCACCAGGCCGCCGCGGGCCAGTGGCGTGCATTCGCCACTTGGGTGATCGCGGACTACCCCTTCTGATCCCTCCCGCCGCGGAGGCAGGACCGGCTCCACCCGACCCCTCGCCGTTCAGGCGAGGGGTTTCCTCGTTCCGTTTAAACCCTTATGACCTCAACACGGCACTTTGCGGTGCTTGCACACAGTGGGCATGTCTTGTGATGCTATGACCGCTTTTGACGGATGAGTTGACCGTAGTTGACCGCGAAGGGGTGGCGTCACCGTGCCGGCCAGTACAGCGCCTCAAGTGCCTCCCCAGTCCGTCCAGCCGCCCCAGGCAGCCTCCCAGGCCGCCCCCCAAGCCTCCCAGGCCCCGCAGACCCCTCAGACCCCTCAGGCGTCCCAGGCCGCTCCGGCCGAGGAGATCCAGACCGAGACCCCGGACCCGACCACCCCGCCCGCCAGAACCCGTGGGGCGGACACCAGAGCCCTCACCCAGGTGCTCTTCGGGCAGCTCAAGGACCTGGAACCCGGCACCCCGGAACACGGCCGCGTCCGGGCCGCCCTCATCGAGGCGAACCTCCCGCTCGTCCGGTACGCCGCCGCCCGCTTCCGCAGCCGCAACGAGCCGATGGAGGACGTCGTCCAGGTCGGCACCATCGGTCTGATCAACGCCATCGACCGCTTCGACCCGGAACGCGGCGTCCAGTTCCCGACGTTCGCCATGCCCACCGTCGTCGGCGAGATCAAGCGCTACTTCCGCGACAACGTCCGCACCGTCCACGTCCCCCGCCGGCTGCACGAGCTCTGGGTCCAAGTCACCGGCGCCACCGAGGACCTGACGACCGCTCACGGGCGCTCCCCCACCACCGCGGAGATCGCCGAGCGGCTGAAGATCTCCGAGGACGAGGTGCTCGCCTGCATCGAGGCCGGACGCTCGTACCACGCCACCTCCCTGGAAGCGGCACAGGAGGGCGACGGGCTGCCCGGACTGCTGGACCGGCTCGGTTACGAGGACCCCGCGCTCGCCGGTGTCGAGCACCGCGACCTCGTACGCCATCTCCTCGTCCAGCTCCCCGAGCGCGAGCAGCGCATCCTCCTTCTGCGCTACTACAGCAACTTGACCCAGTCTCAGATCAGCGCGGAACTAGGCGTCTCCCAGATGCATGTGTCAAGGCTCCTGGCCAGAAGTTTCGCCCGATTGAGGTCCGCAAACAGGATCGAGGCGTAACCGGAACGGGTAGACCCTCCAGAGAACGGTTCTGACGGCATAAAAGCCCTACACCCCCTGTTTCCAGGGCGGATTCGTCGCTGACTTGTCGACATGTCACTACAGCGTGTTGCCGACATGTGACATTCTGCTCGAAGCGCGTTTGCCGCAGCCCCGCCTCCGGTATTCAGGTGGAGGCTGCGTTCCTCCGATGGTCGCGGCCACCGCGACCGTCCGCGACCTCAAGGGGGTGGCATGTCCGCAGAACAGGGCAGCTCGAAGGTGCTCACGCTCACGAAGAGCGTGCCGGCACCCGCCGTGCTCACCAGCTCGCCGGAAGCCATCGACACCCGCACTCTGTCCCGCTCCCTGTTCCTGCGGCTCGCCGCGCTCGGCCCCGCCTCGGGTCCCGAGGGAACGGACAGTCCGGAGCGGACCTATGTGCGGGACACACTCATCGAGCTCAACCTCCCGCTGGTGCGGTACGCCGCGGCGCGGTTCCGGAGCCGCAACGAGCCGATGGAGGACATCGTCCAGGTCGGCACGATCGGCCTGATCAAGGCGATCGACCGGTTCGACTGCGAACGGGGCGTGGAGTTCCCGACGTTCGCCATGCCCACGGTCGTCGGCGAGATCAAACGGTTCTTCCGCGACACCTCCTGGTCCGTACGGGTGCCCCGGCGCCTCCAGGAGCTGCGCCTCGCGCTGACGAAGACCAGCGACGAGCTGTCCCAGAAGCTCGACCGCTCCCCGACCGTGCCGGAGCTCGCCAAGGCGCTCGGGGTCTCCGAGGAGGACGTGGTCGACGGTCTCGCCGTTGGCAACGCGTACACCGCCTCCTCGCTCGACTCCCCCTCGCCCGAGGACGACGGCGGCGAAGGCTCCCTCGCCGACCGCCTCGGGTACGAGGACGCGGCGCTGGAGGGCGTCGAGTACCGCGAGTCGCTGAAGCCCCTGCTGGCCAGACTCGCCCCGCGCGAGCGCCAGATCATCATGCTGCGGTTCTTCGCCAACATGACCCAGTCGCAGATCGGCGAAGAGGTCGGCATCTCCCAGATGCACGTCTCGCGGCTGCTCACCCGTACCCTCGCCCAGCTCAGGGAAGGACTCATCTCCGACTGAGGCCGGGCGGAAGCCCCTGCACATCGTCACCCCGTGCACGAGGGTTCTGATTTGACGGTGCGTCAGACACACTGGCGCGATGCGACGTCAGAAGCGTCAGACCCCTGGAATCCGCCGACCCCGACAGACCCGCCGGACCCGTCGGACACGCCAGGCACTTGCAGACCCGCCAGACACCTCAGGCACTTCAGGCACCTCAGGCGCGTCAGGCATGCGGACCCAACGGCCGCCGAGGCATCGTGATCGCCGCCTCGGCGGCCGCATTGTGTCTGGGCGGCGGCTTCCTGGTCGGCTGCGGGGGCGGTCCGGACGACGGTTATGTGGCGGTGGGCGCGGCCGGCAGCGGGCCCGAGCGGTCCGCGGGCGGGACCGGAGGGCCTTCCGGGAAGGTGACACTGGTCCCGTTGGACGGCGGCGCGGAGGAGGGCGGGGCCGGGGCGGGGGGCGGTGGCGGCCGCCGGAGCCCGGGAGTCCCCTCGCCGCCCGGCTATGACCCGGTAGGCGCTGACGCCACTCAAGGGCGTACGGAAGGTACTGCGGCACAGTCCGCGGACCCAGGCCCGGGGGGCGGCGGCAGGGGTGGTGGGAGCGGAGGGCGTACGGGGGCGTCCGACGGGGCCGGAACCGGCCCGGGGGCCACCACCGGCACGGGCTCCGGTACGGGCTCCGGTACGGGCTCCGGTACGGGCTCGGCACCGGCCCCAAGCCCGGCGGACCCGCCAAGCCCCCCGGAGGCGGGTCCACGCCCCCGGACCCGGGCAGCCCCGGACCCGGTGGCGGAGACGGCACCGCCGGCCCTTCCCCCGGCAGACCCGCCCCGCCCCCGACCCCCGCCGCACTGAAGCTCGGCGCCCCCCAGCGTGCGCCGGCGGACAAGCGGTGGTACGAGAAGGTCACCGTGGACTTCCGCAACACCGGCGGCTCCCCGGCCCGCTCGGGAACGGTCACCTTCGCCACGCACGTCATCGGAGCCCTGGGCGTCGACTGGGCCACCATCAGGTCGAGCCGGCCGCTACCCGCACCCATCGCGGCCGGTGCGACGCGTTCGGAGACGTACAGCGTGTGCGTGGCGTCCTGGCGCGTCCCCCTGGGAATGCGCGTCGAGACGCAGGACGTCTCCGCCGTGTGGCAGTGAGGCGTGGAGGTGAACGCCCGTGGGGCGGAGCGGCGGCCGCGCGGTCGCGGTTCCGCCGTCCGCCCCACGGGCGTTCAGGTCGTCATACGTCGTTCGGTGGGCCGGTGCGTCAGCTCAGTGCGAGCCACGCCACCGCGCCGAGGACGACGACGACCGCGACGACGAGCGCGATCACCCCGGCTCTCGGCCCGGACGAGGTCGCCGCCGGCTGCTGCCGGCGCTGCGGCTCGCCCTCGTCGACGAAGGCGCGGAACATCTGCGTGCTGCCCGCCGGATCAGGGGTGCCCTCGGGGCCCGGCTGAGGGGCGTGGGGGTTGTGTGCCATGGGGCAGGACCCTAGCGAACTCGGGCCTTCCGCCCAACCCCCGGGCCGCCGGGCACCCCGTCCGACCGGCGGTTGCGGATACGGAGAACGGGCTTGACCCGGAGCCTACGGAGGCTTTTGCGTTCCTTTACTTCTGCAAGCCGATTTTCGTTTGCCTGTAGCAACCAACAGCTTCTATGGTTGCCCTAAGCAACAACATAGTGAACACAGCCAATCAGTGCGTTGGGGGGTCCCGTGGCCGCACGGAGTCGGTACGAGGAACTGGCCCGGCAGCTCAGCGCCGTCGGGGCCGTCAAGCGGGGACTCGCCCGCGTACTGCCCCCCGAGTGTCCCGGTGGCTCCGCCGCCGTGCTGACGCTCCTGGACCGGCACGGCGAGATGCGCATCAGCAGACTCGCCGAGCTGATGGCCGTGGACCTGTCGGTGACCAGTCGCCACGTGGCCCATGTGGCCGAGCACGGCTGGATCGAACGGTCCCCGGACCCGGCGGACAAGCGGTCCCGCATCCTGCGGTTGACCCCCGGCGGTCACGCGCAGCTCGACGAGCTGACGCGGCGCATCACCGAGATGTTCGCCCGCAATCTCGTCGACTGGTCCGACGAGGACGTCGGCCGGCTCAATGCGCTGCTGTCCCGGCTGCGGGACAGCTTCGCCTGTCGCGGAACCGGTGGCTGTGCCCCCGGAAGCCACTCCGGGGAGTGCCGGAACGGGCTCGGCGACGACGCGTACACCCGTACACCTATGTAACAGAAGCAAATACGCACGGATAAGGAACTCAATGGCTACGACCACACCGACCGGTGTGCGGGGCGGCCACGCCAAGCACGGAGGGCACGGAGGCCACAGCGGCTCCGGCGCCCCCGACGGCACGCCGATGACACACCGGCAGATCATGGAAGCGCTGACCGGGCTGCTGCTCGGCATGTTCGTCGCGATTCTGTCGTCGACGGTCGTTTCCAACGCCCTCCCCGAGATCATCTCCGACCTCGGCGGCGGACAGAGCGCCTACACCTGGGTCGTCACGGCCTCGCTGCTGGCCATGACCGCCACCACCCCCCTGTGGGGCAAGCTCTCGGACCTCTTCAGCAAGAAGCTGCTGGTCCAGATAGCCCTGATCATCTACGTCCTGGGATCGGTCGTCGCCGGTCTGTCGACCAGCAGCGGCATGCTCATCGCCTGCCGGGTCGTCCAGGGCATCGGCGTCGGCGGCCTCTCCGCCCTCGCGCAGATCGTGATGGCCGCGATGATCGCTCCGCGCGAGCGCGGCCGCTACAGCGGCTACCTGGGCGCGGTCTTCGCCGTCGCCACCGTCGGCGGCCCGCTGCTCGGCGGTGTCATCACCGACACCAGTTGGATGGGCTGGCGCTGGTGCTTCTACGTGGGTGTGCCGTTCGCGGTCATCGCCCTCGTCGTGCTCCAGAAGACCCTGAAGCTCCCGGTGGTCAAGCGGGAGGGCGTCAAGGTCGACTGGACCGGCGCGTTCTTCATCAGCGCCGCCGTCTCCCTGCTCCTGGTGTGGGTCACCTTCGCGGGTGACAAGTACGACTGGCTGTCGTGGCAGACCTACGTGATGGTCGCGGGCTCGGTCCTGCTCGGCCTGATCTTCGTCTTCACCGAGTCGCGGGCCGCGGAGCCGATCATCCCGCTGCGCCTCTTCCGCAACCGCACCATCACGCTGGCCTCGATCGCCTCGCTCTTCGTCGGCATCGCCATGTTCGCGGGCACGGTCTTCTTCAGCCAGTACTTCCAGCTCGCGCGGGGCAAGTCGCCGACGATGTCCGGCGTCATGACCATCCCGATGATCGCGGGCCTCTTCCTCTCCTCGACGATCTCCGGCCAGGTCATCACCAAGACGGGCCGCTGGAAGGCGTGGCTGGTCAGCGGCGGCTTCCTGGTCACGGCCGGGCTGGGACTGCTCGGCACGATCCGGTACGACACCGAGTACTGGCACGTGGCGATCTACATGTTCGTCATGGGTCTGGGCATCGGCATGATGATGCAGAACCTGGTCCTCGCGACACAGAACCAGGTCGCTCCGGAGGACCTCGGTTCCGCGAGCTCCGTCGTCACCTTCTTCCGGTCCCTCGGCGGCGCGATCGGCGTCTCGGCGCTCGGTGCCGTCCTCGGCAACCGGGTCACCCACTACGTGAAGGACGGCCTCGCCGACCTCGGCCCCGAGGGCGCGGCCTTCGGCCACGGCGGTACGGGCGGCGGTGGCATCCCCGACCTGGACAAGCTGCCCGAGCCCTTCCGCATGGTCATGGAGGCCGCGTACGGCCACGGCGTCGGCGACGTCTTCCTCTACGCCGCTCCGTGCGCGCTGATCGCCTTCATCGTGACGCTCTTCATCAAGGAGGTCGCTCTGAAGACCAGCGCCGGGAACGACAGCCCGCAGGACGGGACCGCTCCCGACGAGACGGTCGCAGTGCCGGCCGTCGCGGAGGCGGAGGTTCCGGCCGCCGTGGGTGCCGCCGGGCTCGTCTCGGAGGGCGCGGCGGGGGTCACGTCGGTCGACACGGCCGACGCCACCCCCTCGTACGACACCGTCCAGGGCACGCCCGTCCGCGGTGTGGTGCGCGGCGCCGAGGGCGCTCCGGTGGCCCGTGCGGCCGTCACCCTGATCTCGCTGGGCGGCCGTCAGCTGGGGCGTTCCGTCGCCCGCGGCGACGGCGGCTACGCCCTGGACGCGCCGGGCTCCGGCAGCTACGTCCTGATCGCCTCCGCCGACGGTTTCCAGCCGCAGGCGTCCACGGTGGTCGTCGGTGCGGAGCCGCTGGCCTTCGACATCCTGCTCTCCGGTACGAGCGGACTGGCCGGGGCCGTACGGGCCGCCGAGTCCGGTGCGCCGGTCGAGGGCGCGATGGTCATCGTGACCGACGTGCGCGGCGACGTGCTGGCCACGGGGACGTCCGGCGCGAGTGGGGAGTTCGCCTTCGGTGAGCTGATCCCGGGCTCCGTGACCGTCGCGGTCAACGCGGCCGGGTTCCGCCCACTGGCGCTGCCGGTGGAGATCGGCGGCCAGGGTGTCACCCGCGTCGAGGCCGCGCTGCGGTCCGGTGCGCTGGTCCAGGGCGTCGTACGGGCCGGGTCCGCCCTCAGGCCGCTGGCCGACGCCCGGGTCACGCTGATCGACGCGGCCGGCAACGTGGTAGCCACCGCGACGACCGGCGAGGACGGCGCGTATGCCTTCACCGACCTGGACGCGGGTGAGTACTCGGTCATCGCCACCGGCTACCCGCCGGTGGCCGGAGCCCTCACCGTGAGCGGTCAGGGAGTCGACGGGCACGACATCGAACTCGCCCACCCGGGTGAGTGACTGATCCCTTCCGTACGTGTCCCCTCCGTGCGTGTCCCCTCCGTGCGGGCCCCTAGTAGGTGCGCGCGTGCGCTGAGAGGGATGCGCGTGAACACGTGAAGGGATCGCAAAGACCCCTGGTCGGACGGCACTTCCTGCGGAGAGGCTGTCGCAACCGGGTGGAAATGGGCCCCGGTGGTGGGTACGGCAGGCAGGGGACGGCCTGCCGGGCCCGCCCCGGGGCCCGACTCATGTGCCCCTCGGCGGCGGACGTGCCGCCCGCGGGTCATCGAGCTAGGAGAGAGATACGGATGGGACTTCGCGCACAGGTACGGACGCGGGACGGCTGGGCGGTCCAGCACGCCGTCGTGACGGTCACCGACATGACCGGCACCCAGGTGCTGCGGGCCGCGGTCGACGAGGACGGGGCCGTCCGCACGGACGGGTCCCTGCCGGCCGGCGCGTACACGGTGATCGTCACGGCGGTCGGGTACGCCCCCGCCGCCTCCACCGCCCTCGTCACGGCGAGCGGCCGGATCGAGGGCGGGCAGATCGTGCTGGCCCGCCAGGGCGGGCTGGAGCTCCCGCCGCCGGGTGCCTGGTCGCTGGACCCGGTCCACTCCTCGGTCGGCACGGTCGCCCAGCACCTGGGGATCTCCAGCGTGCACGGCCGGTTCACCGACTTCGGCGGCCGGATCGAGATCGCCGAGGACGTCTCCCGCTCCCGGGTCGACGCGGTGATCGGCGCGGCCAGCATCGACACCGGCAACGGCATGCGGGACAAGCACCTGCGCTCACCCGACTTCCTGGACGTGGACCGGTACCCGGAGATCACCTACCGCTCCACCGGCCTCACCCCGGCCGGCCCGGACCGCTGGACCGTCCACGGCGAACTGGCCATGCACGGCGTCGCCCGCCCGGTCGACCTGGACCTGACCTACCTCGGCACCGGGCCCGACCCGTGGGGCGGGGTGCGCGCCGCCTTCCACGCCACGGCCGAGCTGCGCCGCGACGACTTCGCCATGAACTACAACCAGGTCGTCCAGGCGGGCATCTCCGCGATCGGGACGACCCTGCGCGTGGAGCTGGACATCCAGGCGGTCCAGGGCGAGGCGCTGCCCGGGCAGTGACCGCCGGGAGCGTGGTTCGCCGCCACGGCCGGGCGCCCGCCCGGTCGTAGGGTGGTCGCCATGGCTCCCGACATCGCTACCACCACCGCCGTGGACCTCGATGGGTTGCCGGCGTTCGTACGGCCCCGGCACCGGGCGATCCTGCTGACCGCCCGGGCCGACGGCCGTCCCCAGGGCTCCCCGCTGACCTGCGGGGTCGACGACGCCGGCCGGATCGTCAAGTCGACGTACCCGGAGCGCGCCAAGGCCCGTAACGCCAAGCGCGACGAGCGGGTCAGCGTGATCGTCCTCTCCGACGCGTGGGACGGGCCGTGGGTGCAGGTCGACGGCGTGGCGGAGGTGCTCGACGCCCCGGATTCGGTCGAGCCGCTCGTCGAGTACTTCCGGAACATCTCCGGTGAGCACCCGGACCGGGACGAGTACCGGGCCGCCATGGTGAAGCAGGGCAAGTCGATCATCCGGGTCACACCGGAGCGCTGGGGACCCGTCGCCACGGGGGGCTTCCCGGCCCGTCTGGCGCCGGGCCGGTGATACGCGCGGTGCCGGGGGCGGCGGGAGCGGCTGGGACGCCGGGGGTGCCGGGGGTGGTGCCTGCCGTGGAACTGCTCGCGCGGGCCCGGCTGCTGGTCGCGCCTGAGCTGAGCGCCGGGCTCGTACGGGAGTTGGAACGGATCTCCGGACGGGTCGCCGAGCCCCTGGGGGGTGAGCCCCTCGGGGGTCAGCCCCTCCTCTGCGTGGGGGCCGCGCTGCCCGGGGCGCTGCGGGCGGCGGCGGACCGGCTGCTCTGGTTCCACAGCGTCAACGCCGGGACGGACCCGCTGCTCGCCGCCGGTCCCTGGCCCGCCGGGGCGCTGCTGACCCGGACCGTGGGGCGGATGGGCGAGCGGATCGCCCAGTACGTCCTGGCCTGGGTGCTCGCCGAGTGCCAGGCCGTCCCCGAGTTCGCCGCCCAGCACGCCCGCGCCGAGTGGCGCCGCCTCCCCACCGAGCTCGTCGCCGGGCGGACCGCCCTCGTCTACGGCACCGGGCGCATCGGCGGGGCCGTCGCCGGACTGCTGCGCGGCTGTGGCGTGCGGACGGTGGGCGTGGCCCGCACCGCACGGACCGGGCCGCCCCCGCCGGGCTTCGACCGGGTGATCGGGGCGGACGAGGACGCCGGGGAGCTGGCGGGCGCCCGGTGGGTGGTCGCCGCCCTGCCGTTGACCGAAGCGACGGAAGGCTTCTTCGGGGCGGACCGGTTCGCTGCGGTGCGGGGGGCGACGTTCGTCAACGTGGGGCGGGGCGCGACGGTGGACATGGGGGCGCTGGAGGCCGCGCTGCGGGGCGGTGGGGTGCGGCGCGCGGTGCTGGACGTGCTGGCGGAGGAGCCGGCAGCACCCGGCGACCCGGTCTGGCGGCTGCCCCGTACGGTGATCACCTCGCACTCCGCGGGGATCACCGCCGACGAGGACGTGGCCGCGGACTTCGCCGCGTGCTGGGAGGCCGTGGCGGCGGGCCGACGGCCGGAGCTGGCCGTGGACACGGGTCGGGGCTACTGAGGGGGGGCCTGCTGGTGGGCTGACTGAGGGGCCTGCGGGCGGGGTGGCTGGGAGGCTGCTGGTGGGGCTACTGAGGGGCCCGCGAGCGGAGTGGCCGAGGGACCCGCGGGCGGAGTGGCTGAGAGGGCCCGTTCGCGGGTGACCGACGGGCGGGCTACCGGGCCGTCGTCGGGGAGGCCGTCCGGTCGCGCATCGCCTCGATGCCCGCGATCAGCAGGTCCAGCGCGAAGACGAAGTCCCGCTCGCGCATCTCCTCGACCGTGTCGCCGCCCCGGGCCGTCATGAGGTCGTCGGAGGACTCGACGATCTTCCGCAGGTTCGGCTGGGCCCGGATCGTGCCCATCGCGTGCCGGTGGAACTCGTCCTGGGTGAGCCCGGCCGCGTCGCACCGCGCCTTGAAGTGGCCCTCGACGGTGCCGAAGCCGTACACGAACTGGAAGACCGCCGAGAGCGCGCCCGTCTGCCGCTCCAGCGGGAGGCCGGTGGCCCGGACGATGTCCTGGACGGCGTAGGCGAACAGCATCGCGTTGGGGCCGATGTTGAGGAAGGTCCCGGCCAGCGGGGAGATCCAGATGTGGCGGACGATCAGTTCGCGGAAGCTCCGGGCGAACGCGCGCAGCCGCACCCGCCAGTCGGCATCCTCGGGGGGCGGGGCGATCTCGGCGTACACCGAGTCGAGCGCCAGCTCCAGGAGGTCGTCCTTGGTGTCGACGTACCAGTAGAGGGACATCGCGGTGACGTCCAGTTCGGCGGCGAGCCGGCGCATGGAGAACTTGGCGAGGCCCTCGGCGTCCAGCAGGCGTACCGACGCCTCGGTGATCCTGTTCCGGTCCAGGCCCGCGGGGGACTCGGTCCTGCGGGAGCGCGAGGGCGTGTTCCGGTCCAGCCACACGCTGGTCCGCGCGGGGTTCTTCGCACGGTCGGACGCGGACACCATGGCGCACTCTCCTCCTCTTGCGGGGACCGCCCCCCGCCGGTACGGGCCCGCCCTGTCGTACCTGTTCCGCCACCTGACCTGCCGGAAGGCCGGCGTACCGAACGACCCACGGTCCGGTACGCGCGTCCCCTCCGATGCTATGCCGCCGGTCCCGTCGAGTCTGCCCGGTCTCCGGCCGTCTCAGGCACCTCGACCTTCCCAGGCACCTCGACCTTCCCAGGCACCTCGACCTTCCCAGGCACCTCGACCTTCCCAGGCACCTCCGCCCGCGCCTCGGCCCTCTCAGGCACCTCGGCCTTCCCAGGCGCCTCCGCCCACACCTCGGCCCTCTCAGGCACCTCGGCCCTCTCAGGCACCTCGGCCTTCCTGGCCGCCCCGGCCTTCCCGGCCGCCTCCACCCGTTCGGCACGGCGCAACAGCAGCGCCGCGAGCAGGCCGCCCGCCAGCACCGCGGCCGCGCCGACCAGCTGGCTGAGCTCCAGGCCCGAGGCGAAGGCGTCCTCGATGCGGGCGCGTTCGGCCGGACCGTCGGCGGCGGCCACGGCGGCGGGCAGCGAGGCGGCCCCCACGGCCGCCGGTACGAGGGCGGCGAACCGCGAGTTCAGGACCGCACCGAGCACCGCGACCCCGAGCCCGTGGCCGAACTCCGCGAGCGTGCCGTTGACCCCCGCGCCCACCCCGGCCTTCTCCGGCGGGATGGCGCTCATGATGGCGTTGGCCATCGCGGGCATGGCCAGCGCGATCCCGGCGCCCATGACGATCAGGCCGAACAGCATCCCGCCGTACCCGTCCCGCCCCAGCACGGCGATGGCCGCGAGACCGGCCGCCAGGCCGCCCATGCCCGCCGCGATCGTGGCGGGCGTCCCCATCTTCACGACGATCCGGGCGCCCACGCCGGTGAGGTTGAGGGCGACCACGGTGAGCGCCATCGGCGCCGTACGCAGACCCGCCTCCAACGGCCCGTACCCGAGAACAAACTGAAGGTGCTGCGTGAGCAGAAAGAGGGAACCGCCCATCCCGAACGCGACCAGGATCGCGCCCGCCACCGCGCCGATGAACTTCTGGTTCCGGAAGAAGTGCATGTCGAGCATCGGGTACGGGATGTGCAGCTCCCACAGGACGAACCCGGCGAGCACCGCGACCCCGGCGAACGCCGTCAGCAGCACCCGGCCCGACGCCCAGCCGTGCTCGGGGCCGGAGATGATCGCGAACACGACCGCGGTCATGCCGATCGTGGAGAGGAGCGCCCCCAGCAGGTCGGGCCGCTCCCCCTGCGCGTTCCTGGACTCCGGTACGAGCCGGGCGACGGCGACCAGGCCGACCAGGGCGACCGGGATGTTGATGAGGAAGATCGCGCCCCACCAGAAGTGGTCGAGGACGAACCCGCCGAACAGCGGCCCCGCCGCGAAACCGAGGGAGCTCACGGTCGACCAGATGCCGATGGCCTTGACCCGCTCGGTGTCGTCGAAGATCTGGACGACGACGGCGAGCGTGGTGGTGAGCAGCAGCGCGCCCCCGACACCCATCCCGGCGCGGGCCGCGATGAGCTGGCCGGAGGACTGTGCGAGCCCGGCCACCAGCGAACCGATACCGAACAGGGCGAGGCCCACGACCAGCATCTTTTTGCGCCCGTAGCGGTCGGCGGAGCTGCCCGCGGTGAGCAGCAGGCCCGACTGGACGAGCGAGTAGGCGTTGATCATCCACTGGATGTCGGAGGTGGAGGCGTTCAGCTCGGTGGTGAGGGACGGGATGGCGACGTTGAGGACGGTGTTGTCGAGCAGCACGGTGAGCTGGGCGAGGCAGATCACCCCGAGGATCAGCCAGCGCTGCGGGTGCCCCTGCGGGGCGAGGTCGGGTCGCGGTGCGGCGGATGCCGTCATGCGGGCTCCTCGGTCTCCGGCGCGGCTTGACACCTCGACGGTTGAGTGGTTCTACGGTGTATAGGACAGGAACGTCGTACACCGTAGGACATCCCTGTACGGCGTACAAGTCGATTTACGCTGTACGACTCGCTGTACGACCCCCGCTGACTGGAGAGCCATGCCACTGCCTCGCCGTATCCGTCTCCTGCGGCTTCTCCTCGCCGCAGCCCTGTCGGGCGCGTTACTCGGATCGCCCGCCACCTCCGCTGCCGCAAGCCCCCGTGCTGTACCGCTGCGGGTGGTCACGTACAACATCCACGCCGGTGCGGGCGTGGACAACGTCTTCGATCTCGACCGCCAGACGACTGAACTGCGCTCGTTGCGCGCGGATGTGATCGGCCTTCAGGAGGTCGACCGGCACTGGGGCGCGCGCAGTGACTGGCGCGACCTCGCGGGCGAGCTGGCCGAGCGGCTGGGCATGTACGTGTTCTTCGCCCCGATCTACAGCCTGGACCCCGCCGAGCCGGGCGGGCCACGAGCGGAGTACGGGGTGGCGGTGCTGTCGCGGTACCGGATCGTGAGCGCCGAGAACCACGAGATCACCCGGCTCTCGACCCAGGACCCCTCTCCGGTGCCTGCCCCCGCCCCCGGGTTCGGCGAGGCCGTCGTACGGGTGAAGGGGCAGCCCGTGCACGTGTACGTGACGCACCTCGACTACCGCCCGGACCCCGCCGTACGGATCGCCCAGGTCGCCGACACCCGGCGGATCATGGCCGAGGACCGGGGCCCGAAGGTCCTGCTCGGCGACTTGAACGCGGAACCCGGCGCCCCGGAACTGGCCCCGCTGTGGACGGAGCTGGCGGACGCCGACCCGGGGGGCCCGACCTTCCCGGCGCGGGGCCCGGTCAAGCGGATCGACTACGTGGCGGTGTCCAGGAGCGGCGGCCCGCACGGCGGAATCTCCGTACGGGGAGCGTGGGTGCCGGAGAGCGTCGCCTCCGACCACCGGGCGGTCGTGGCGGACCTGGTGCTGCGGGGGCGATGAGTTCGCGGAGGCTCGGCAGTCTCCTGCTACGGCTTCACGCTCCGGAGGCTTCGTGCGGTGTGACGCCCTCGAAGCTTCCTCTTGGCACCCGAGGACGTCTTACAGCCCGAGGACGTCTTACAGCCCGAGCACCACCCACGGACCGCCGCCCACGGGGGGACGTACCAGGGAGACCGGGCTCATGACCGAGCACGCGGTACCGGAAAGGCCGACCATGAGCACCCCGAACGGACTGCCCGCGAACGGACTGTCCCCGAACGGACTGCCTCCGAACGGACTGCCCCCGAACGGACTACAGGAACTGCTGGACGCCCATATCGCCGAGGGATCGATGCCGGGCGCGGTGGCCTTGGTCGCCCGGGGCGAGCGGGTCGAGGTGGCCTCGGCCGGTTCGGCCGGCCGGGCCGGGGTCGCGGGCGCGGACGGAACTGCCTGCCCGGCCGGGGTCGCGGGCACGGTCGCGGATGGAACGGCCGGCCGGGCCGGGGTCGCGGGCGCGGACGGAACCGGAACGTCCGCGTCGCCCATGCGGCGGGACACCCTCTTTTCGCATCGCCTCGATCACCAAGCCGATCGTCGCGGCGGCCGCCATGACCCTGGTCGAGGACGGACTGATCGCCCCCGCCGACCCGGTCGCCGCATGGCTGCCCGAGCTGGCCTCCCCACTGGTCGTACGGACCCCGCGGAGCCCGGTCGACGACGTGGTGTCGGCGGTCCGCCCGATCATCCTCCTGGACCTGCTGACCTCCCGGGCCGGCTACGGCTTCCCGGCCGACTTCTCCCTCCCGGCCCTCGCCCCCCTGTTCGCCGAGCTGAAACAGGGCCCGCCGCAGCCGCAGGCCGTGCCCGCGCCGGACACCTGGATGGCCGCGCTCTCCCGTATCCCGCTGCTCCACCAGCCGGGCGACGGCTGGCTGTACGACACGTGCTCCGACATCCTCGGGGTCCTGATCGCCCGGGTCGCCGACCGCTCGCTGCCCGCGTACCTGGCGGAGCGGCTGTTCGAGCCCCTCGGGATGACGGACACCGGGTTCGCCGTGGAGCCCGGCGCGCTGGACCGGTTCACGAGCTACTACCGGGCGGGGGCGGCGGGCAGGCCCGAGCTGGTCGACGCCCCCGACGGGCAGTGGAGCAGCCCGCCGGCGTTCCCGTCCGGGGCGGGCGGCCTGGTCTCGACCGCCCGATGACTGGTGGACCTTCGGCCGGATGCTGCTCGCCGGAGGCCTGGCGGACGACGGCCGACGGGTGCTGGCCGCCGAGTCGGTGCGTCAGATGATCAGCGACCACCTGACCCCGGCCCAGCGCGCCGACAACGCCTTCTTCACGGAGGGCCAGGGCTGGGGGTTCGGCGGCTCGGTGGACATCGAGATCGCCGCCCCGTGGCACGTACCCGGCCGCTACGGCTGGATCGGGGGCACCGGCACCACGGCCCACATCACCCCCTCCACCGGCACGGTCGCCGTCCTGCTCACCCAGATGGAGCTGGCCGGACCCGCCGCGCCCCGGGTGATGCGGGACTTCTGGACGTACGCGGCCGGGTTCTGAGCCCGCCCGCGTACGCCCCCGCCGTCAAGGCCGGGTACGCCCCCGTCGTCCAGGCCGGGTACGCCCCCGTCGTCCAGGCCGCGTACGCCCCCGCCGTCAACCGGCAGGCTGCGTCAGGCCGTAGAAGGTGGCGCCGCCAACGGCGACCGCGGTGAAGTTCTCCGTCACCCAGGAGGAGATCCGCGCGCCGACGACTGCGGCGGTCAGCCCGGCGGCGGTGACGCACACCTCGACGACGATCAGGGGGTTCAGCGCACCGCTCACCGGGCTACTCACCGGGCTTGATCAGGTACCCCGCTCCTCGCCGGGTGTGGATCATCGGCGTCCGTCCGGCGTCGATCTTCTTGCGGAGGTAGGAGATGTACAGCTCGACGACGTTGGCCTGGCCGCCGAAGTCGTAGCTCCAGACCCGGTCCAGGATCTGCGCCTTGCTGAGCACCCGGCGCGGGTTGCGCATCAGGAACCGCAGCAGCTCGAACTCCGTGGCGGTCAGGTGGATCGCGTCCCCGCCCCGGCTCACCTCGCGGCTGTCCTCGTCGAGCAGCAGGTCCCCGACGGCCAGTGTCGACCCGCTCCGCCCGGCCGCGAGCGCCGTGCCGGACCGGCGGATCAGCCCGCGCAGCCGGGCCACCACCTCCTCCAGGCTGAACGGCTTGGTCACGTAGTCGTCGCCGCCCGCCGTGAGCCCGGCGATCCGGTCCTCCACGGCGTCCCGGGCGGTCAGGAAGAGGACCGGCACGTCGGAGTACTCGCGGCGGAGCCGGCCCAGCACGGCGAGTCCATCCATGTCCGGAAGCGTCACGTCCAGGACCACCGCGTCCGGCCGGAAGTCCCGGGCGGCGCGCACGGCCCCGGCCCCGTCACCGGCGCTGCGCACGTCCCAGCCCTCATAGCGCAGGGCCATCGAGAGCAGCTCGGCGAGCGGAGCCTCGTCGTCCACGACCAGGACGCGCACGGGCGTACGGTCCGGCCTGAGCAGTTCGGCACGCCCCTGGGGCGCGGTCGTCGTCGTCATGGGGCCAGCCTGTGCGGCGCCGGTGAAAGAAGCCTGACCCGTTCCTGTGAAAGTCCTGAGAAAGCGGCGCGGGTCTACGAGCGTCCCCCGAACAACACCTCCGCGTTGCCGTGACAGACCGCCCGCAACCACGCGTCCCCCAGCCCCAGCCGCTCCAGCGCCTCCAGTTGGTGGACGTACGGGTAGGGGATGTTCGGGAAGTCGGTCCCCAGCAGGATCCGGTCCCCGAGATCGGCGAGCCGCCCGCGCTCGTGGACCGGAAACGGCGTGAACCCCTCGCTGAAGTCGGTGAAGGCCATCGTCGTGTCGAGCCGCACCTCCGGGTACGCCTGCGCCAGCGCCAGGAACTCCGCGTACTCCGGCATCCCCAGGTGCGCGACGATCAGCCGCAGCCGGGGGTGGCGCGCGAGGAGCCGTCCGATCGGCTCGGGCCCGGTGAACCTCCCCGGCGCGGGCCCGGACCCGCAGTGCATCACGACCGGGACCCGGGCCTCCGCGAGCAGCCCCCACACCGGTTCCAGCAGCGGATCGTTGGCGTCGTACGCGCCGACCTGGAGGTGCGACTTGAAGACCCGCGCCCCACTCTCCACGGCTTCCTTCACGTACGCCTCCACGCCCTCCTCGGGGAAGAGGGTCGCGGTGTGCAGGCAGTCGGGCACCCGGGCGGCGAAGCCGGCGGCCCAGCCGTTCAGCCAGCGGGCCATGCCGGGCTTGTGCGGGTAGAGCATGGAGGTGAAGCGGAGCACCCCGAACGACCGGAGCAGGGACAGCCGTTGCTCCTCCTCGTACCGATAGGTGATCGGCCACTCCAGGCCGGTCAGCGGCCCGGCGGAGTCGAAGTAGGCCCACACCTTGCGCAGGACCTGCTCGGGCATGAAGTGGGTGTGCACGTCGATGATGCCGGGGAGCCCGAGCCGCTCCCAGAACCGCACGACGTCATGGCTCTCGGCTTCCACGCGCGGACTCCTTGCGGGGGTGGGGGCAGAACAGGGGGCGGGGTCAGAACAACCCACCCTGCACGCCGCCGCCCCCGATGTCGATGAGGGGCACACGTACATCGCCGGTCCCGTCCGCCGCGACGGCCACCAGCTCCCACCCGGTGATCAACCGCGTGTCCAGCACGACCACACCGCCGCCGGCCCCCTCCAGGTGCAGGTCGGGCCCGGCTGCGGCCACCAACCGTCCCGCGACGACGCCGCCGTCGACCAGTTCACCCACCGACCGCGTGGCGGCCGCCGAACGATCCAGTCCGAAGGCCGCGCCGTGATCGACGACTTCGAGAGGAACCCGCTCCAACGACTCGGGCCAGCCACGCCCTTCCAGCTCCACGACCCGCCCGTACAACTCCGCCACCTCGGCGAACCGCTCCTCCACACCCGGGAGTTGCCCGCGAACCACCCGCTTCCTGGCGTACGGGATCCGATCCGGCACCCCGAGCGCCGCCCGCAGCACCTCCTCGGTCCGCCGGGCGGCCATCAGGGGCCCGCGCCCGAGCCAGCTGAAGGCCACGGCCCCCTGCTCCCGCAGCCGCGCACCGCCCCGCTCCTCCCGGGTGATCCCGACCTTGACCAGGCCGGGCCCGAACCAGGCGAGATAGACGCGGTACGTGCGCGGGTCGTCCAGCAACGTGTCGGCGGCGACCGAGTGGGCCCGGTCCAGCCGCGCACACTCCGGGCACCGCGCCCCGGTACTGCGCACGGACACCACGGCTCCCAGAGGGCACACGTTCCCCCGTGCCCCCACGCAGTGCCGCTCCCCCACCGCGCGGAACCCGAGCCCGGCCCCGTACGCGAGCACACTCACCCGCCGGTCCCGGCCCCTGCGCCAACCCAGCTCCGGCGCGTCCCCCGGCCACCCGACCCCGGTACACCGCCACCCCAAGGCCACCCGAACTCCGCTCTCTCCACCACGCCCGAACCGGGCCGGCCCGAAGAACGAGCCCTGGACCTCACGCCTCCACGAAACCGTAGAACGAGCCCCGGCCCCACGCCTCCACCAAACCCAGGAAGGAACCCCGGCCCCACGCCTCCACCACACCCAGGAACGAGCCCCGGCCCCACGCCTCAGCGAAGGCTAGCGGGCCTCTTGAGGGAACCCGCCCGCGCCGCCTGGTGCGCCACCCACGCCACCCACGCCACCGACCGCGCCCGCCGCCGCGCCGCCGCCCCCGACACCCTCGATCCGCTGCCGCATCCCGGCCATACGCCGCACGAAGCGCCGGTTGAACCAGACCATCCACCCCAGGAACGCCGCACCGAACGCCAGCCCCCACAGGCCCGCCGCCACGTTCCCGGCGGCGAACCAGAGCATCGGGGTCCCGAAGACGACCAGGCCCAGCAGCGGGAAGGCCCACCACTGATTGCGCGCCAGCTTCTCCTCCCGGCGCCGGATCAGCCGGATCATGACGGCCTGCTCGGCAGGGTCCTCGGGCAGTTCGCCGTTCCTGGCGATACGCCGCTCCAGCTCCGGCACCCGCGCGGCCTCGGTCCCCACCGCCCGCGCGTCCCGCCGCCGGCGCCGCATCAGGTACCACGTCAGGAAGCCGGCGTAGAGGAACCCGCCGACGATGATCCCCGGCCACCCCGACCACCCGTCGAAGGCCAGCCGGATACCGACCCAGATGACCAGTACCAGCAGCCCGATGGCCCACCACTGGTCGTGCCACCGCTGTACCTGGACCTGGCCGTGCGCCTGCGACCCCATCGGTAACCTCCGCCCGGGCGCGCCCATCACACCCCGTGCCCTTCCGGCTACCCCGGCACCCGGCACTGATGCGGCCGGCGCCGCGCGCTCGGAACGCGCGGTTGCCCCGACCCCCCGGCGCGCCCGAGGGCTAGGATCCGGATCATGACTCCGACGGGGACCCACATGGACCGGTTCGAGGCCTCCATGCCCCGTCTGAAGGCCATCGCCTACCGTCTGCTCGGTTCGGCGAGCGACGCCGAGGACGCCGTGCAGGACACGTTCCTGCGCTGGCAGGCCGCTGACATCGACCGCATCGAGGTCCCCGAGGCCTGGCTGACGAAGGTCCTCACCAACCTCTGCCTCAACCAGCTCACTTCGGCCCGCGCCCGGCGCGAGTCGTACGTGGGCCAGTGGCTGCCCGAGCCGCTGCTCGCCGGGGACCCGATGCTCGGCCCCGCCGAGACCGCCGAACAGCGCGAGTCGGTCTCGTACGCGGTCCTCACCCTCATGGAGCGCCTCTCCCCCGACGAGCGGGTGGTGTACGTGCTGCGGGAGGCGTTCGACTACCCGCACCGGAGGATCGCGGAGATCCTCGACATCACCGAGGCCTCCTGCCAGCAGCTCTACCACCGCGCCAAGAAGCATGTCGCGGAGGGCAAGGCCCGTAAGGAGATCGACGAGGTAGCCGCCCGGCGGATCGTCGAGGAGTTCCTCGCCGCCGCCACCAGCGGGCGGACCGAGCCGCTCGTACGGCTCCTGGCCGCGGACGCCATCACGATCGGCGACGGCGGCGGGAAGGTACCGGCCCGCGCCGAGGCGTTCGAGGGGTCCCTGGCGGTCGCCAAGTTCATGCGGGGCCTGTTCAAGCCCAGCAAGGCCAAGCGCGACCTCATCGGCGGCACCGCCGAGATCCACGCCACGACCGCCAACGGCGCCCCCGCCATCGTGGTGGTCGTCGGCGGCCGGGTCGCCGGCGTCATGTGCCTGGAGGTCACCGACGACGGCATCGCCGCGTTCCGCAACCAGGTCAACCCCGACAAGCTCGAACGGGCGACCCGGCAGTGGGCGGCCACCGGCCACGGGGAGCCCCTGTTCCGCCTCTGACCACTCTGTGACGCGCATCACTTCGCACACCTGTCAGGAATCGACGGGCTGCCCGGTTCAAGGGGCGAATCCGCGCGAGACAGGAGTCAGGACATGCAGCACCGCATCATCGTCATCGGAGCCGGATACGCCGGAGCGATCGCCGCCGGGCGCCTCGCCAGGAGGCTGCGCCGCGAGGACGTATCCATCACCCTCGTCAACGCCGAGCCCGACTTCGTCGAGCGGGTCAGGCTGCACCAGCTGGCGGTCGGCCAGGAGCTCACCGCCCGCCCCTTCAGCGAGATGTTCGCCGGCACCGGCGTCGAACTGCGGCTCGCGCGGGTCACGGCCGTGGACGTCGACCGCGGGACCGTCGCCGTCACCGGCGCGAACGGCGTCGAAGAGCTGACGTACGACACTCTCGTGTACGCCCTCGGCAGTGCCTGGAACACCCACGGCGTCCCCGGCACCGCCGAGCACGCCCACGACATCGCCGGCCGCCCCGGAGCGCTTCGACTGCGCGAGCGCCTGGCCGGCCTGGCCGCCGGGCAGCCCGTGGTCGTCGTCGGCGGCGGCCTCACCGGCCTGGAGGCCGCGACCGAGATCGCCGAGGCCCGCCCGGACCTCGACGTGGCCCTCGCCGCCCGGGGCGGGCTCGGCGACTGGCTCTCCCCCAGGGGCCGCCGCCATGTGCGGAAGGTCTGCGGCAAGCTCGGCATCACCGTGCACGAACACACGGACGTCACCGCCGTGGAGGCCGACCGCGTCATCACCGCCGGCTCCGCCATCCCCGCCGCGGTCACGGTGTGGACCACCGGCTTCGCGGTCCACCCGATCGCGCGGGCGACCACTCTGGAGGTCGGCGGAGCGGGGCAGATCGTGGTCGACGGCACCATGCGCTCGGTCTCGCACCCGGACGTGTACGCCATCGGCGACGCGGCCCTGGTGATGGGCCCCAACGACAAGCCGCTGCGCATGTCGTGCGCCTCGGGCGTCCCCACCGCCTGGCAGGCCGCCGACTCCATCGCCTCCCGCCTGACCGGCACGAAGCCCACGGCCACGCCGCTGCGCTACTTCAACCAGTGCATCTCGCTGGGCCGCAAGGAGGCCCTGATCCAGTACGTCACCGCCGACGACCGCGCCCGCCCCGCCGCCCTCACGGGCCGGACCGCCGCCCTCTACAAGGAGGTGGTCTGCAAGGGCGCGGCCTGGGGCGTCGCCAACCCGACCCTGGGGATGCCGACCCGCCGACGCGGCATCACCGCCCAGGCGCCGACGGGAGCGGTAACCGAAGCCGCTTGAGGCCCCCGCCACCGGATCCTCGCCCCGCACCGAGGGTCCGGTGAGATGCGGTGGGCTCCATACGCGACTCCATACGCGAGAGGCCCCCGGGATTTCTCCTGGGGGCCTCTGGCCTGCTGTGCACTCGGCAGGATTCGAACCTGCAACCTTCTGATCCGTAGTCAGATGCTCTATCCGTTAAGCTACGAGTGCTTGGCGTTCCGGGCTTTTCTGCCTGGTCGGCGTTGCGGGAACAACATTACATGACCTGCGCCGTGACGCGAAATCCATTAGCCACACCGCCCCTGACCTGCATAAACACCCTTCTGGGGCAGATCCTGGCTGCCCCGTTGACCGTCCTGCGCAAGCAGCTCCCCGGCCGGGAACGACCGAAGCCCCGTGCCAGGGGCACGGGGCTTCGGGGTGGAGCGGAGGCGGAGGGATTTGAACCCTCGATGGGCTTTAAGACCCAAACCGCATTAGCAGTGCGGCGCCATAGACCGGACTAGGCGACGCCTCCTCCACACACCTCGCGCGGACGCGAGTGGTGCGTGCAGATGATGACACAGTCGAACGTCGTGTCACCAATCGCCGCCCACGTTACTAGCCATGCGGGGGGCAGGGCAAAGCACTTCGGCGTGGTGGCGCAACGTCCGGGCGCCAGGCGCGTTAGAGAGGCGTGGGGGCTTCGGCCTCCGTCGGTCGGGGACGGCCGGGAGCGGTCGGCCCGCTGCCCACCACCCCGCCGTTCGTCGTCCGTCATCCGTCGCATCCGCGGTCGTCCGTGGTGGTCCGTGATGGTCCGTAATGGTCCGTGATCATCAGCGGTCGTCAGGGGTAGCTACGGGCAGCCAGTGAGCTTCCGTGATCGTCAGCGGTCTCACTGAGCGTCCGTGAGCGCCCCGCGGCCCTCCTGTGGGCGACCGTCCGCGATGCAGAGATACAGGAGCCCGCATGCTGCGCCGTCTCGCCCTCACCACCGTCGTATCGCTCGCCGCGCTGTCCACCGCCGTACCCGCCGCGACCGCGTCCGGTCCGCTGCCCTCGGCCCTGCCCACCTCCGGGCCCCTCTCCACCGCCCACCCCGCCCTCGGGCCGCTGCCCGTGCCCCTTCCGCCGCTGCCCTCGTTCCTGGACGGCGGCGGCGCGGGGAAGGACGAGCCCGCCGCGCGGACCCGGCTCACCGTGACCGTGGAGCGTTCCGGGGTCGCCGGGGCCGACGGGACGTTCGAGCTGACCTGCGGGCCGACCGGGGGCACCCACCCGCAGCGGCAGGCCGCCTGTGACCGGCTCGCGGAGGTCGGGGCCACGCGGGCGGGGCAGGAGCTGTTCCGGCCCGCGCCGGAGGGCACCATGTGCACCATGATCTACGGCGGCGACGCCTCCGCCCGGATCGTCGGCACCTGGGAGGGCCGGGCCGTGGACACCACCGTGACCCGGGGTGACGGCTGCGAGATCGCGCGCTGGAACAACCTCGTGCCGGTGCTCCCCGACCTCCGATAGCACCCTCTCCGGGCCCCTCTCCGGGCTCCTCCGCTGAGCGTCCGCGCACGTCACAGAGTGCGCGGACGCTCACGTCATAGGCCCATGGCGTACACCGCGTGCACAGAACCTTGGTGAGAGCTCCCCCTCATCCGCCGCCCCCGGACCCTCCCCTGGCCTTAGACTCCTCCAGTGACAGTCTGCGGCCCGAGGGGCAAGATGGGGCCCGCTGTCGGCAAGGTGCGGTAACCAGGGAGGAAGCGTCGTCGTGAGCAGCAGGCCATCCCGAGGCACTGCTCGCCTCGCAGCCATACTCGATGCCCTCCCGGACGGGCTTCTGCTCGTCAATTGCAACGGCACGGTCGTCAACGCCAACGCCATCGCCCTTGAGATGTTCGAGACCCCGGGCACCGCGCTCGTCGGTCGCGGACTGCTCGATCTGCTGCCGGAGTTCGACTCCAAGCTGATCCCGGGATCGATGCGCCGGCCCGAGGCTGCGGACGAGCAGGGCAGGACCAAGCCGACGCGCATGATCGCGCGCCGCACCGACCGGCACGAATACCCCGTCGAGGTCACCAGCGCCAGCCTGGACAGCGGTCAGGCCGCGTACAACGACATCCACTCCAGCTACACCGGCGACGAGCTCCTCATGATCGTCGTACGGGACCTCTCCGGCACCGTCGACACCGAGGCCGAGCTGGCCCGTTCGCAGCGCCAGACCGAGATGATCCTGCGCGCCGCCTCCGAGGGCGTCGTGGGCACCGACACCGACGGGCGCGTCGTCCTCGTCAACCCCGCCGCCGCACAGATCCTCGGCTTCCGGGCCAGCGACCTCGGCGGCCAGGAGCTGCACCCGCTGATCCTGCACTCGCGGGCGGAGGGCGAGCCGTTCCCGTACGAGGAGTCGCCGCTCGCCGACACCCTCAAGTCCGGGCGCAAGCACCGTGTGCGGAGTCAGGTGCTCTGGTCCAAGAGCGGTGCGCAGGTGCCCGTGGACCTGACGACCGCGCCGGTACGCGACGGGGACCAGCTCGTCGGCGCCGTGATGACCTTCACCGACCGCAGGCCGTACGAGGAACTCTCCGCCCAGCACAAGAACGTCGTCGCCGAGCTGACCACGAGCCACTCCGACGAGGTCACCGCGCTCAAGGAAGCGCACGCGGCCGAGCTGGAGGCGCTGACGGAAGCGCACGCCACCGAGCTGGCCGACCGGACCGAGCGGTTCGCCGCCGAGCTGGAGGAGCAGGCCGAGCGCCTCGCCGCCCTCGGTGGCCGGCACTCCCAGCTCACCGCCGTCCTCGGCGGCTCGCTGCGCGGGCCCCTGGAGGAGCTGCGCGGGGAGCTGTCCATGCTCGCCGCGGACCCCGCCGGGCAGCTGTGGCCCGAGGCCAACCAGATCCTGCACCACCTCGCCGCCGGGTACGCCCGGATGACCACCCTGGTCGACAATGTGCTGGGCTACCAGCGCCTCGACGCGGGTGTGGAGGGGCTGCACAAGGCCCCCGCGATGGTCGACGGGATCGTGACGGGCGGTATCGACGGGGCGGTGGAGCTGATCGGGCCCGGGCGCGCCCAGTTCGCCGTGCACGCCCCGCCGATCGAGGCCGAGGTCGACGCGCGTCAGCTCGCCACCGCTCTCGCCCATCTCGTCGCGGACGTCTGCGGTGTCGATTCGACCGGCAAGACCCGGGCCGTCTCCGGGGGCGGATACGTCGATTCCACCGTCGTCGTGGCCGCCGCCCAGCGCGGTGACGTCGTCCGGATCGAGGTGCGCGGGCCGTTCCCCGGGGGGGACCCGGTGCACGAGCCGATCGTGCGCGGCATCGTCGAGGCGCACGGCGGGGTGCTCCAGACCCACGAGATGCCGGGGATGAGCGGAAGCGCGTACGTGCTCGACATCCCGATCGGCGCCGGCTCGGGCACCGTCGCGCCCCCTGACGTGCCGGTGGAGCCGTCCCTGACTCCGCCCCCGCAGACCTCGCAGCCCTCGCCGTCCGAGGGTGTCGGGGCGCCGGGCGTCACCAGTGGCGGGCGGCGCCGGGCGCGCCGGTCGTCGACCGACGCGTTCCTGGGCAGCCCGGGCGGTGCGCCCGAGGCCGACGGCGCGGACGCGGGGTACCGGGGCGACGGTCCCGTCGCCGAGCCGACCGGGCGGCGCCGGGCGCGCCGGGACCCGGCGGCCCCCGAGGAGCAGGCGGCTCCCGAGCTGATCCCGGCCCAGCAGAGCGAGGGATCGGGGCGCCGGCGCGGGCGGCCCAGCCCGGCGGAGACGGGTGCGATGGGGAGTGGGGCGGTAGGCAGCGGGACGGCAGGCAGCGGGACGGCGGGGAACGGGGCGGCGGGCAACGGGCCTGTCAGCAACGGGCCCGTGGAGATCGCTCCGCCCTCGGTCGGGCCTGCTTCGGTCGGCACGTCTCCGGTCGGTTCGCCCTCGGTCGGGCCGACTCCGGTTCCCCCGACCGGAACCGGAATGCCGGGCGGCGGGCAAGGGGGCGCCCAGCGGCAGGCACAGCAGCAACCGCAGCAACCGCAGCGCCAGGCTCTCGCGCTGACCTCCGCCGCCCCCTCCGAAGGTTCCGTCGTCACCGCGGCCGAGGGTGCCCAGGGCGCCGGTGGGCGTCCGCAGCGCGGGCAGACCGTGCCGCCGCAGGGCGTGCCGGTGGACCCGCAGCAGCCGGTGCCCCCCACCGGGCGGCGGGCGCGGCGCGAGGGGGAACACCGCCCGGCGCTCCCCGCCCTCGCGGCCGGTCACGGCAGCACGGGCTCGGAGGCGGGCCGGAGCGGCCACGACGACCGGAACCAAGCCCAGGAGGAGGCCCTCGCGCTGAGCCAGGCGCCGGCCCAGGGGCAGCCCCCGGCTCAGCAGCCCGGTGGGCGCCGGGCCCGCCGAGCGCTGGCCGCCGCCCAGGAGCGCACCGCCGCCGAGGCCGGTCCGCGTACCGCCTTCGCCCTGCCGCCCGCCGACGCGGACCGGGCGCCGGTCGCCCCGGGGCAGGCCCCCGAGTCCGTACGGGCACCGGGCGCCACCCCCGTACCCCCGCCCGGCGACGAGAGCCACCACGAGCGCACCGCCCCCGAGGCCGCTCACGCGCCCCCGCCGGCCCACCCCGGGGCACCGCACGCCCCCCGCGGCGACTGGTCCGGCGCCCCGGCCCAGGACCCGGGTGACGGCGTACCGCCCTTCGGCCCGAACGCGGCGCCGGACGAGCAGCCCTGGGCCCCCGCGCCGCGGACTCCGGACGCGGCCTCCCCGAACGGCCCCCGCCCCGCCCCGGACGACCGTTCCCGGGGCGGTAACGGGCAGACCACCCACGCCACCGGCACCGCGGCCGTCCCCGCGGCGCACCCGGCCGACGACGCCACCGGCGATCCGGTGCCGGACGCGCGGCGGCAGTCGCTGCCCGCCGAGGAGCCGATGCCGGGCGGAAACCCGGACTCCACCCAGGGGCGCGCGTTCAGCGTGCGGACGCTGGGTCAGGGCGTGCCGTTCGCCCAGCACCTCACCCACCAGCAGAACCAGCCCGCCCAGCCCAACCAGCCCGCTCCCCCCCACCAGCAGCACCAGAGCCTCGGCGGTGCCGGCCGGCGCCGTAAGCTCGCCGCCCCGCCGGAGGGCGAACGCCCCACGGCACAGCCCCCCGCCACCGGAACGGACCTCGCCGCCCCCGTTCAGGGCTCGCAGGGCCGGCCGGGGCAGCAGGGGCAGCAGCAGGGCGAGCCGGGACCGCAGGGCCGGTCGCACGGCCAACAGCCCCACGGCGCCCAGCAGCCCCCTGCACCCCAGTCACCCCAGCACCCGGAGGCCCAAGGGTCCTCCGCCACCGCTCATGGCTCGGGACAGTTGCTAGCGCCCGCGGTGGCCGAGGGGCGTGCGTACGCCATAGGGGCGCCCGACGAGGGCGCCGAGGGTCCGGAGCCGCTGGACGGGCCCGGCGGCGCGGTCGAGGTGGCCAACCGTCCGCAGCCCCGCCCCCTCGACGACGAACTGCCGCCCGAGCCGCTGGACAACCCGCGCCGGCTGCTCGTCTGGCCCGCCCCCGACGTCCCGACCCAGCAGGCGCTCAGCGACCGTGGCTACCGTCCGGTGATCGTCAACTCCCGCGAGGAGGTCGACGCCCAGATCGCCGCGTTCCCCGCCGCGCTCTTCGTCGACCCGCTGACCGGGCCCATCACCCGTACGGCGTTGCAGTCGCTGCGCCAGGCCGCCGTCGCCGCCGAGGTTCCGGTGCTGGTCACGGCGGGGCTGGGGCAGGCGACCCGGGAGGCCGCGTACGGGGCCGACCCGGCCGTCCTCCTCAAGGCGCTCGCCCCCCGCGACAGCGAGCAGCACCCGCCTCGCGTCCTCCTGATCGAGGAGCACGAGGAGATCGCGGCGGCGCTGGCCCAGACCCTGGAGCGGCGCGGTATGCAGGTCGCCCGGGCGGCGACCGACAGCGAGGCCGTCGACCTGGCGGGCCGGATGCGGCCGAACCTGGTGGTCATGGACCTGATGCAGGTACGCCGTCGGCGCGCCGGAATCATCGACTGGCTGCGGGCCAACGGGCAGCTGAACCGCACCCCGCTGGTCGTCTACACCTCGGCCGGGATGGACCCATCGGAACTGCCCCGGCTCGCCTCCGGGGAAACCGTTCTCTTCCTGGCGGAGCGGTCCACCAGCGACGAGGTGCAGTCCCGGATCGTCGACCTGCTGGCGAAGATAGGCACCAACTAGACCGACCGGGACACCGAGGGCGCATACACAACAGGGCGGGGGCGGTACGGAGTTCCCGTACCGCCCCCGCCCTGTCTGACGTCCCCGGCTCTGTCCCCCGGCCGCCCCGCCCTGTTGCACGTGAAACAGGTGAGGTTTCACGTGAAACAGGCGAGGCAAGGCCTCAGAGCTGCGTGACGTCCAGCTCCCCGGCCGCGTACTGCTTCCGGATCACCTTCTTGTCGAACTTGCCGACGCTCGTCTTCGGCACGGCCGGGATCACCGACCAGCGCTCCGGCAGCTGCCACTTGGCGATGCCCGACTCGGCGAGGAACGTCTTCAGCGCCTCGTAGTCGGTCTCCGTGGCACCCTCCTTGAGCACCACCGTCGCCAGCGGCCGCTCGCCCCACTTCTCGTCCGGTACGGCGACGACGGCCGCCTCCGCGACGTCCGGGTGGGCCATCAGCGCGTTCTCCAGCTCGACGCTGGAGATCCACTCGCCACCGGACTTGATGACGTCCTTGGCCCGGTCGGTGAGGGTGAGGTAGCCGTCGGTGCTGATCACGCCGACGTCGCCGGTCTTCAGCCAGCCGTCCGCACTGAACTTGTCCTCGGGGCGCAGGTGCTCGCTGTCAGCCCCGCCGTAGTACGCGGCGGCGATCCAGGCGCCGCGGACCTCCAGCTCACCGGCCGACTCGCCGTCCCACCGCAGGTGCTCGCCCGCCGGGCCGACCAGCCGGGCCTCCACACCGGCCGGGAAACGGCCCTGGGTGACGCGGTACGGCCACTCCTCCTCGGCACTCAGCCCGGCGGGCGGGTGGGCCATGGTGCCCAGCGGGGAGGTCTCCGTCATGCCCCAGGCATGGCAGAGCCGGACGCCGAGCTTGTCGTACGCCTCCATCAGGGAGGGCGGGCAGGCCGCGCCGCCGATGGTCACGTTGGCCATGGAGGTGAGGTCGCGCGGGTTGGCGGTGACCTCGGCGAGGAGGCCCTGCCAGATGGTGGGAACCGCGGCGGCGTGGGTGGGGCGCTCGCGCTCGATCATCTCGGCGAGCGGGGCGGGCTGGAGGAAGCGGTCCGGCATGAGCATGTTGACGCCGCTCATGAACGTGGAGTGAGGCAGCCCCCACGCGTTCACATGGAACTGCGGGACGACCACCAGCGTGGTGTCCCGGTCGGTCAGCCCCATCGACTCGGACATGTTGACCTGCATGGAGTGCAGGTAGATGGAGCGGTGGGAGTAGACGACGCCCTTGGGGTCCCCGGTCGTACCGGAGGTGTAACACATCGCGGCGGCCTGGCGTTCGTCCAGCTCAGGCCAGTCGTACGTGGTCGGACGGCCCGCGATCAGCTCCTCGTACTCGTGCACCCGCGGCGCGACCCCGGCGAGCGCCGAGCGGTCACCGGGGCCGGACACGACCACGTGCTCGATACTCGGCAGGTGGGGCAGCAGCGGCACGAGGAGCGGCAGCACCGAGCCGTCCGCGATCACCACCTTGTCGTCCGCGTGGTTGACGATCCAGGCGAGCTGTTCCGGCGGCAGCCGGAGGTTAAGGGTGTGGAGCACGGCCCCCATGGAGGGGATGGCCAGGTACGCCTCCACATGGACGGCGTTGTTCCACATGAGGGTCGCCACCCTCTGGTCGCCGTCGATGCCAAGCTCGTCGCGGAGCGCGTTGGCCAGCTGGGTCGCGCGGATGCCGATCTCGGCGAAGGTGCGTCGGTGCGGCTCGGGTTCGCCGGTCCAGGTCGTGACCTGCGACTTCCCATGAATCGTCATCCCGTGGTGCAGGATGCGGGTGACAGTCAGCGGTACGTCCTGCATGGTGCTCAGCACGGCGTCCTCCCGGTGGGCGCTACGCGGCAGTAAGGTTGCGCTGATTCTGCGCACATACCACACGGTATGTCACTACTCGCGGAAAAAATTCCTGTCCGGGGCCCGTGTGGGGGAGCGTACTGAGTGATCCCGATCAGCGGATCGGCGTCAGCTCCGGGTCCTCGCGGAGCTTGCCGAGAGCGCGGGAGACGGCGCTCTTGACCGTACCGATCGACACGCCCAGCACCTCGGCCGTCTGTGCCTCGCTGAGGTCCTCGTAGTACCGCAGGACGACCATCGCGCGCTGGCGGTCCGGGAGCTTGAGCACCGCGCGCCACATCGCGTCGTGCAGCGTCTGCTGCTCGGCAGGGTCGGGCGCCGGGATGCCGCCCTGCTCGGGCAGCTCCTCGCAGGCGAACTCGTCGACCTTGCGCTTGCGCCACTGCGAGGTCCGCGTGTTCAGCAGGGCCCGGCGTACGTACCCGTCCAGCGCGCGGTGGTCCTCGATCCGCTCCCACGCGACGTACGTCTTGGCTAGCGCGGTCTGCAGCAGGTCCTCCGCGTCGCACGGGTTCGCGGTGAGCGAGCGCGCGGTGCGCAGCAGGACCGGTCCCCGGGCCCGTACGTACGACGAGAACGACGCGTAGGGCGGGTGCGGGTGGTGGTGGCCGGCGGCGGTGGCGGAGGCCGCTCTGGAGGCGCCCGTGCAGACTGGCGTGGTCATGCAACCCACGCTAGGAGCGGGGCCCGTCCGGGGGATCGGCCCCAGGTCCCGAAGCGCCGTCCGCCTCAGGTTGTAGGGGCGGCGCGCCCTCCACCTCCTGAAGGTGGACGGGCCCGCGCCCCGCCGTCAGGGTCCGTCCCCGACTCCGGCCGGGGCGGTTCAGCCGTCCGCGCCGAGGACCAGCCCGGACGTCGGGACCCCCGTACCGGCCGTGACCAGGGGCCTCGCCGCCCCCGCCACCTGGTTCACCGACGTACCGCGGATCTGCCGGACGGCCTCCGCGATGCCGTTCATCCCGTGGAGGTACGCCTCCCCCAGCTGACCCCCATGGGTGTTCAGGGGCAGTACGTCCGCGGCGACGAACGCCCCGCCCTCCCCCGGGCCGCAGAAGCCGAACTCCTCCAGCTGCATCAGGACGAACGGGGTGAAGTGGTCGTAGAGGATGCCCACGTCGATATCGGCCGGGCCGAGTCCCGAGCTCCGCCAGAGCTGCCGGGCGACCACACCGCTCTCCGGCAGACCGGTCAGCCCGTCCCGGTAGAAGCTCGTCATCTGCTCCTGCGACCGGCCCGCACCCTGTGCCGCCGCCACGACGACGGCGGGCGGCCGGGGCAGATCGCGAGCGCACTCCACGCTGGTGACGACGAGGGCCTGGCCGCCGTCCGTCTCCTGGCAGCAGTCGAGCAGCCGCAGCGGCTCGACGATCCAGCGCGAGGCGGCGTGGTCGGCCGACGTGATCGGTTTCCCGTAGAAGTACGCCGCCGGGTTCCGCGCCGCGTGCCTCCGGTCGAGGACCGCCACATGCCCGAAGACCTCCGGTCCCAGGCCGTACGCGTACAGATAGCGCTGGGCCGCCATCGCCACCCAGGAGGCGGGGGTGAGCAGCCCGGACGGCAGGTTCCAGCCGAGCGCCGCGCCCTCGGCGGTGGGCTCGCGTCGCTGGACGCCGGAGCCGAAGCGGCGGCCGGAGCGCTCGTTGAACGCCCGGTAGCAGACGACGACGTCGGCCACCCCGCTCGCCACCGCGAGGGCGGCCTGCTGGACGGTCGCGCAGGCCGCGCCGCCCCCGTAGTGGATGCGGGAGAAGAAGGACAGCTCCCCGATCCCGGCCGCCTGGGCGACGGTGATCTCCGGGCTGGTGTCCATGGTGAAGGTGACGAGGCCGTCGACGTCGGCGGGGGTGAGGCCCGCGTCGTCGAGGGCGGCGCCCACGGCCTCGACGACGAGCTTCAGTTCGCTGCGGCCGGAGTCCTTGGAGAACTCGGTGGCCCCGATGCCGACGATGGCCGCTTTCCCGCCGAGGGTGTCGGGCCTGCGGACGCTCATGCGCCGGCCTCCCTGGTGATCGCCACGGTGACCTTTCCGGTGACGTGTCGCCCCATACGGTTGTCGCCGGCGACCGCGACCTCTATGAGGGCGTGCTTTTCGCCGTCCAGAGCCACGATGCGGCCGGTCAACCGCATGACGTCGCCGGGGTAGTTGGGGGCCCCTAGCCGGATGACCACCTTCCGGAGGCCGGCGGTGGGCCCGAAGTGGTCGGTGATGTAGCGGCCGACGAGCCCGTTGGTGGTGAGGATGTTCATAAGATGTCCGGTGAGCCCTTCTCCCGGGCCAGTTCGGCGTCGTGATGCACGTCCTGGTAGTCGCGGGAGGCGATGGCGCCCGCGACGATGAGGGTGCGGGTGACGGGGATCTCCAGGGGCGGCAGCTCGTCGCCGACGCGGTACGCCTCCGTCATGACGCGCCCTCCATCCGGTCGCTCCCGATCAACAGGCCAAGCTCCTGGTGGACTTCGCCCCCCGAGCCGAGGTACGCGTCGAGCTGGCGGCCCCAGAGGAAGTGCCGGTGCACCGGGTGGTCCAGGTCGGCCCCGGTGCCGCCGTGCAGGTGCTGGCCGGTGTGCACGACCCGCCGGCCCGCCTCCGACGCCCACCGGGCGGCCGTCAACGCCTGCGCCGCGTACGCCATGTGCTGGTCACGCCGCCAGGCCGCCTCGTACGACGTGACCCGGATGGCCTCGGCGTCCATGGGGGCGTCGGCGGCACGGAGCAGGACGCCCTGGTGGGTGGAGAGCGGGCGCCCGAACTGCTCCCGGGTGGTGGTGTGCCGGACGGCCCGGGCGAGGGAGCCCGCACAGACGCCCGCCTGGAGCCCGGCGAAGGCGATGCGGCTCGCGGCGAGCACCGCGGAACAGGCCCCCGGGCCCGTACCGAGGGACTCTTCCCGTACGCCGTCGAGGCCGAGCCGCCCCGCCGACCAGGGCGCGGTCGTCTCCACGGGCGCCACGGTCACCCCCGGCGCCCCCACCTCGACGACCCACACATCCCGCTCGGCGTCCGCGACCACCACATGGGTGGTGTCCCGTAGCCACGGCACCCAGGGCACGGACCCGGACAGCGCCCCGTCCACCGCCGTCACTCCGCCCCGCGCCGGAAAGGCGCCCGTCGCCACCGCCGTACCGTCGCGCAGCGCGGGCAGCAGGCGCTCCCGCTGCTCCGCCGTACCGTGCTCGGCGACCGCGAGGAGCCCGTACACACAGGTCGCCGCCAGTGGGACCTGGGCGGTGGTACGGCCCTGTTCCTCCAGGAGCAGGACCGGACCGAGGAGCCCGATGTCCTCCACCGCGCCGGGCAGCCCGGCCGTGCACAGCTCCTTCCACAGCCCGGCGTCCGTCCCCGTCCCGGCGGCCACCAGCCGCTCGTGCGTCGACAGATCGCCGGAGATCCGCGCGGCCAGACCCTGCGCCGCGGCCTGCTCCTCGCTCGGGGTGAAGTCCATCTCAGCCGCCTTCGCTCGCCCGGAAGACCGGTAGTTCCAGGCCGGGGTCGGTACGGAGGAACTCCAGCCGTACGGGCAGGCCGACGCTGACCTTGTCGTACGGCACCCCGGTCACGTTGCCGACGACGCGGACGCCCTCGGCCAGCTCGATGAGCGCGACGGCGTACGGGCCGCCCTCGCCCGACGGGTCGAAGGCGGGGAAACGCGGGTGGTGCATCACGACATGGCTGAACACCGTGCCCTCGCCGCTCGCCTCGACCGTGTCCCACTCCAGTCCGGCGCAGGCGTTGCAGCCGGGGAGCCAGGGGAAGCGGAGGGCGGTGCAGCTGGTGCAGCGCTGGATGAGGAGGCGGTGCTCGGCGACCCCGGCCCAGAATCCGGCGCTGTCGCGGTTGATGACGGGCCGGGGGCGCAGGGGCGGCTCCTTCTTCCGCTGCGCGGGCCGGTACGTGAGGACGCGGAAGCGGTGGGTCCCGGCCGGTTCGCCGTTGGCGCGAACGTTCATGCGGGTGGTGACGAAGTACCCGGTGCCGAGCTTGGTCGTCTTGCGCCGGGAGACGGACTCGATCACCGCGTCGAAGGTGATCCGGTCGCCGGGCCGCAGCGGCCGCAGGTACTCCTGCTCGCAGTCGGTCGCCACGACGGAGGTGTACCCGGCGCCGTCGAGCAGGCCGAGCATGTCGTCGTACGCCGTCGAGCGGCCCGTGCCGTCGTCCGACTCCGAGTCCTTGGAGAGGCCGCGCATCGTCCAGGCCTGGAGCATGGTCGGCGGGGCGACGGCGTCGGGGCCCCGGTAGGCGGCCGAGGTGTCGCCCATGGCCTCGCACCAGTGGCGGATCATGGGCGCGTTGACGGGTCCCTGCCGGTGCCGGCGGTGGCGGCGGGGCGGCCCGCGTAGCCGGTGAGCCGGTCGTACAGGGGGTCCGGGGCGTCGGCCCGCGCCCCCTGGGTGTCCTGCGGGCCACTCATCGCCGGCCCCGCGTCATCCCGAGCCGCATCGTTGCGACCATCTCGCGCCGCACTTCGCTCACGCCGCCGCCGAAGGTGTTGATCTGCGCGGCCCGGTTCATCCGCTCCAGCTCACCACCACCACCCGCACCACCACCGCCGCCGTCGGCGCCCGAGCACCCGGGCGACCCGCCCCGGAGGAACGCGGCCTCCCCCACCACCTCCTGGCACATCCGGTAGACCTCGACGGCGCTCTCGGTCCCCGCGAACTTCACGCCGCTCGCCTCCCCGGGGGCCGGAGCGCCCGCCCCCACGGCGCCGACCAGGCGCCAGTTCAGCAGCCGGGTCGCCGCGAGCCGGACGTACGCCTCCGCGAGCCGGGCGCGTACCCACGGCTCGTCGATCCGGCGGCGCCCCGTGGCGGGGTCGGGGGTACGGGCGTGGGCGAGGGCCTCCTCGGAGAAGTCCTCGGCCTGCATGCCGATGGCGGCCTGGGCGACGCGTTCGTGGTTGAGCTGGTTGGTGATGAGCCCCCACCCGTCGTTCTCCGCACCGACGAGGTTCGGGGCGGGGACGCGTACGCCGTCGTCATACGTGGCGGTCGTCGTCAGCCCGCCCACCGTCTCGACGGGCGTCCAGGAGAAGCCGGGATCGTCGGTGGGCACGAGGATGATCGAGATACCGCGGTACCTGGGAGCGTCAGGGTCCGTACGGCAGGCGAACCAGATCCAGTCCGCCTGCTGGGCGTTGCTGGTGAAGACCTGCTGGCCGTCGATCACCCAGTCGTCGCCGTCGCGCAGGGCGCGGGTGCGCAGGGCGCGGGTGCGCAGGGCCGCCAGGTCCGTGCCGGCTTCCGGTTCGCTGTATCCGATGGCGAAGACGAGGTCGCCGCTCAGGATTTGGGGCAGGAAGTACGCCTTCTGCTCCTCGGTGCCGTACTTCATCAGGGTCGGGCCGACGGTGTTGAGGGTGACCATGGAGACGGGAGCGCCGGCCCGGTACGCCTCGTCGAAGAAGACGAACTGCTCGTCGGGCCCCCGGCCCTGTCCTCCGTACGCGACGGGCCGGCCGAGGCCGAGCAGGGAGTCGGCACCGATCCGGCGCAGCAGCCTGCGCTGTTCCGCCGGGTCGTCCTGCCGGCCTCCCCCTTCGGGCAGCACGGCCGCGAAGTAGGCGCGCAGTTCGGTACGCAGCCGCTGTCGGCGCTCCGTCGGGGCGAGGTGCACGGCGGGCCTCCAGGGGGACGGATCACGGCAACCGAACGGTTTCTGACTGCCCGTCAGATTCATCGCCCCTGTCAAGAGCAACGCGGACAGCCCGCACGGAGCACCGGAGTGCCGCCGCACGGGCTGCTGTTCGGACGACCGGAACCCACCCCCCGGGAGGTCCCGGACGCCTGATCACCGAAGAGATGTCACGGAAGGGGCGTCACGGAAGAGGTTTCACGAAGGAGGCGTCGCCGAGGAGGCGTCGCCGAGGAGGCGTCACCTGCGGGTTCATCACCAGAAGAACGGGGTGAAGTTCACGTCGACGCTGTGGTCCGACTGGTCGATGGCGGTGAAGGCCGAGCCGCTCACCTGGGCCGAGGTGTTCTGGTTCGACGCTCCCGAGCCGACGGCCTGCTGCTGGGTCGTCGCGTTGTTGCCGGCGTTGTCGCCGCCGACCCCACTGCCGCCGATCGTCGCCACGGCCGCGTTCGATCCGTCGTTCGCGAAGGAGCCGTTGTCCGCCAGGGCCACCCCGCCGCAGAGGGCGACGGTCAGGGACAGGGCGGCGACTGCGGCGAGAACACGAGCGGTACGGATGCTTGCCAGGTGAGTTCCTCCAGGAGCGGGAAGTGCCGGCTTCATAGGTTCATGTGCGGCTGGTTCCGGAGAGTTGGCCGACCGCTCCGGTGCTGGTCACGACGTCGCGTGAGCAGAGTTGCCCAGCACTCCCCGGCGAACCGTGCCGGGCCGCCTGATTCCCTCGCACGAATGAGGAAGGCGCGCTAAACCTCCTACGCACCGGAGCAGGCCCGGCCACCCGCCGCGCTCGCCTCACCCCTTGCCCCGCAAAGGAAGAAGCGTTCCGCCACCTGCTCCCGTCGACCCCCTCCGCATGGCTTCTGCGAGCAGGGGGCCCGCTAGAAGGTGTACCGGGTGTGACTGAACACCCTGCCGTCGTGCCCGAAGCCGTACGCCGTGACGGGTGCCACCGCGAACAGCAGGTCTCCGCCCTCGCGGATGCTGTCGCCGAAGCCGAAGAAGGCCCCCTCCGACGAGGTGATGTGGTCCCCGTACTGCGTTTCGAACGCGGCGATGGCCTCGCCCTGCCGCGCCGGATCCGTCACCTGCTCCGCCGTGCCCTCGACCACGATGTCGAGACCTCCGGCGAGCGAGCCGTGCCCGGTGGTGAGTGCGCAGTGGGCGTTGCCGGCCAGGTTCTTGGCCTTCTGCTCGCCCGGCCCGGTGCTGAAGTACAGCGTTCCGTCGTGCCAGGCGGCCATCAGCGGCGTGACGCGCAGTCGGCCGTCCGGCCGGACGGTGGTGACCCAGAAGACCTCGGCGGCCCGCAGCCGGCTCTGGGCCTCTGCCCAGTCGGTGGCGGTGACGTTCTCCGCGCCGGGGCGCGGGTTGAGCGCGGAGCTGTATCGGGAGTCGAGCTCGGTCCTGGGCTGCTGGGGAGTCATGCGGAACTCCTTCCCTCTCCTTACGACGAAGGCTACGCAGCCCGGCCCGGCGGCGCTCGGCCCCACTTCCCTTATTCGAACGCGTGTACGAGAATAGAGCCATGGCCATCATCGACCGGCAGACCGCCACCCTGGCCCTCGCTAACGCCCTCTCCGCCGCCGGGCGCGGGCTCCCCGTCTTTCCCCTGTCCGCCGGCAAGCTCCCGGCCCTGCGCTCCCCGCACCGGGGCGAGCAGCCGCCGACGCGCTGCCGGGGCGAATGCGGTCTGCCGGGCCACGGGGTGCACGACGCCACCACCGACCCGGCGGCCGTGCGCGCCCTCTTCGCCGCCGCGCCCCGGGCCACCGGCTACGGCATCGCCTGCGGCCGCGCCCCGCATCGCCTCATCGGCGTCGACCTGGACATCGACACCGCGTACGGCAACGACTCGGTGGGCGCGCTCCGGCAGCTGGCCCTCCAGCACCTGTTCACCATCCCGCCGACGGTCACGGTGCTCACCCCGAGCGGCGGCCGCCACCTCTGGCTCACCGGCCCCGCCGACGTGACGGTCCCCAACTCCGCCGGCCGCCTCGCCCCGGGCATCGACATCCGCGGCACCGGCGGCTACCTGGTCGGCCCGGGCTCGGTCACCGCCCACGGCCACTACCGCCTGGCCCCCGGCACCGCCCACCTCACCCCGGCCCCCTGCCCCCGCGCCCTGCTCCGCCTGCTCACCCCACCACGCCGCCCGACCACGGCCACCGGCGCCACGGGCCCGACGGAGGCTCCGGGCCGCCGGGGCGAGGGCTTGATCCAGTTCGTCCTGGCCGCCCACGAGGGCCAGCGCAACACCCGCCTGTTCTGGGCGGCCTGCCGCGCCTACGAACACGGCTTCGGCGACGCCCTGGCCGACGCCCTCACCGCCGCGGCGATCCGCACCGGCCTCACGGAACAGGAGGCCCGCGCGGCGATCGCCTCGGCGGAGCGGCTGACACGGGGGCGGGGCTGACGGGGTTCGGGCGGCCGCGCTTACCGAGGACGGCGGCAAGAGAACGGCCCCCGACCGATCCACCTGGTCAGGGGCCGTTCATCTGCGGTGGGTGTGGGATTTGAACCCACGGTGACATCGCTGCCACGACGGTTTTCAAGAGAGTGCTGCGAGCAGCGACTTCGTCGTGCATGACCTGCACGTTCCCCCACCTCCGGGTCACTCACCGCCGCTGGCGGTCCACACCTGGTCCACTAGCCCATCAGATACCTCTAGGCAGGTGCTCAGACGGGGCGAGCGTCTGGGTGATCCAGCGCGCAGGCGCCTTGGCAGGAGTGGAGCTCCGGTGCTGGTGGCGGGTCTCCTCGCCACGCGCGTTGCGCAGCACGCCAAGAGTCGAAGACTCCAGGTAGTTGATCAAGCAGGCCCTTGGCAGCGAACAATGCAACGCTCGCCACGCCCGAGCCGGCCAGAACCCAGAGCGTGATGGTCACATCCACTGGTTCCATGCTCCTCTCACCGTCTGACAACGCGTCCGTTGATGGGGACACGCTCCAAGGGAAGCTGTGCGTCCCAGCTGTCCACCAGCCCCTCGGACGTTCCTGCTGAACTCCGGACAGTCGGCTCACCGCGCCCTAGTCTGAACGGAACTGAGCTGGACAGTTGTGGCCGATGCTGGACGACTCTGGACAGGCGGCGGCAACGAACCATGAGACGGGGCGGGGCGATGGATGACTCCCTGGCGAAACAGCTGGGCCGCTTGCGTGTCCGGGCTGGCAACCCCTCGCTGCGAGACCTGGAGAAGCTCACCGATCGCCAAGGCAGAAGGATGAGCCGGGCCTCTATCCAGGATAAGTTCTCCGGAACTAGTGGTCTGAAAATGGTCCAGGTGCTGGCTCTGGTTCGAGCATGCGCCGACTACGCGCATTCGATCGGCGCTCCACTTCCGCCTGAAGATACCGACGAACAAGTTTGGCAAGAAAAGACAGCACACCCCACTGCGCCCAAAAATCGGCATGCCGTTGAGCCGCCACACGAGACGGACCCCCAGGAATCCCTGGATCAGAAGACCGGCGACCCATCTGATCTAGAGGCACTAATCCCGCCCCTCATCAACGCAGGCATGGACGATATTGCAAATCTCGTAAGACAGGGGGCAGGCCAACCCCTAGAAACATGGCTGCCAGCTGTCGTTGTTGCACTCGGCCACGCACATATGGATTACCAAGGTTTCCTCAACTTGGCCGCCCATGCACCACCTGGCCAGATAGTGGAAATCCTCGAATCGATCGCCGAGGACGGTCCCGAAAATATCGGCAACCGATACTTTCAGACCTGCCTGCTGACTCAGCACCCCTCCGAAATACCCAAGCTTCTAGTCGCACTTCGCCGGTCCGAAGGGGAGCTGAGCTTCTGGTACGCACATAATTTCGTTGACGCCATTCTCGGCAAAGGCGACTGGCTAGGGGGCACCAGGCCAGATCTGGCCGAGGTCCTGAAAGCGCTGCGCGCGGCCACACTGAAGGACGACGCCGATAAACTCGCAGAGGATATCGGGCTGCACGCATGGCCCAGAATAACATTGGCGACCGCCGGAGCTATCCCTGAAGCCTTTCTCGGGGATCGAGAGCTCATCCTACATGCAGGATCACAGGGTGGACCGCATCGACTCTTGAGGTTGATCGACTGTCTGAAAACAGAGGAGATTCCGGGAATCGAATCGCACACGACACTGGAATATCTACTGGCAGCGGTACCCAAGGGCAAGCATGCGGATTTCTCTCGCATGCTCAACGACGCCGGAATGCAGCCCGAGGCTCAAAGATTGCTGGAACTGGAAACAGAAATTCCATTCTGACACTCTGGCAACTGCGGCATACATAGAATGCACACCCCCGGTCCACATCAGACTCGGGGGCGTGCGCGCGTAGGTCAATTAGCGGGTGCTCTTCCCCCACTCACATCTAGCGATGATCAGCTGCACGCCTTCTCGATGGCCTCGAAGATGTCGGCGTCGGTCTCCTGCTGCCAGGACGGCAGGTCAGGCCAGTCCGCCACGTAGCCCGGCTTCGGCTCCTCGAAGTGCTTGAACATCTGTGCCGTCCAGCACGTCGCGACGAACCGGCTCTTCTGCTCGCGGGACAACCTCGACGTGTGGCCACCGCTGATCTCGATGAACTGTCGGACCTGGTCGTAGACCGAGCCTGCGGCCTCGCGCTCCCACTGCGGGGTGTCTTCCCACGGGGTGACGTAGCCGGCCTTCGGCTCCCCGTGGAAGTGCTGGTGCACTCCCGCGATCCAGGTCTCCCGGAACAGTCGTGCACCTTCGGTCTGCGACATGCCTACCCCTCTCGTCACGGCGTGCTCAGCGTGGCGATCTCCGCCCCCAGCTCCGCTACGCGGTGGTCGCGGCTCAAGGGGCCGAACTCGTCGCACAGGGCTTGGAGTCTACGGGCGACGTACCCGGAGGCTGAGGCTCGGGCCAGGCCGATGGCTTCCCGCCCGTACGCAAGAACCTGATCGGGGTCACGCCGCTTCGCGCCGATGGCGGCCAGGCTGGTCAGCACTGCGCCCCGGCGCCGATACGACTGGCCCGACGCAAGGGCCGTCTGCGCCAGTGCGGTCTTCAACGTCGTCTCCGCCAGGTCCAGGCGTCCGAGCTGCACATACCGCGCTCCGCGTTCCTCGGCCAGGCGGGTGCCGTCGAACCGGAGCCATCCGCCGTTCGTGCTGTCCGCGGTGAGGTCCCTAACTTGCTCGGCCTGGTCCAGTGCGCGTTCGCACGCTGTGAGGTCTCCAAGGCCGGCGTACGCCTCCGCTTGGACCGACGCGACCCAATGCCGCGTCGATAGGTCGTTGTCCCCTCGACCGGCCAGCCGTTCGGCCGCACCCAGCATCTGCGCCGCCTGGCGGTAGCGCTGCTCGGACATGTCCACGTAGGCGTGGCGTACGAGGGCACAGGCCCACAGGTCGTACGCGCCCGCGTCTTTGCTGACCGAGGCCGCGAGAGAGTACGAGGCTGCGGCGTCGGTGTACCGGTTGCCGTCGAAGGCGACTTCGCCGGCCATCTGGAAGAGGTCGGCCGCCGCGCTCAGGAGGGGGCGGGAACTGCCTCGACTGGCGGCCAGTGCTTCGTTCAGAGTCGTCAACTGGTCACGGATGACGGGGTAGACCGAGCCTTTGGAACGTGCCAGTTGGTAGACCTGCCATAGGTGGCTGTTCATCCGCTCGAAGTCGGCGGGCATCCCCCTCAGCACCCCGTCGGTGAGGGCTTCGGCCTCGTCGACCGGCAGGGCCGTCAGGGCCCCGCTGACGGTGAGGATGCGGAGGAATTCACGGCGGATCATTTCGTCGGGGTCTCCCGCGCTCGGGTGGTCACTGGACTGCTGCCCTGTGGCCTCCTGCCCTGCGGCTCGTAGCTCTGTCAGGAGGGCGTCAAGCTCTTGGAGGCTGACTTCGAGGGCGATGGCCAAGCCTCGCCGCTGGGGTGGCTGCGGTTGGATCCTGCCGCTCTCCCAGCGTCCGACCGTCGTGCGGTCCACGCCGAGTAACCCGGCCAATTTCTCCTGACTGTAGCCCAGGGTCTTGCGCCGTTCGGCTAGCCCCATGAGGCCCCCTTCCCGCGACTTCGAAGCCTGCGGAACCCGTGCACGGATCTGATCCAAGAATGCGGCATGTATGCCGTGGAGTCTGTCGACTTCCAGCGGTTTCCTGGGAGTTGTCGCGAACGGACCGGGCATGAGGCAGCGGAAGGGTGCGGATATGGCAACGCAGAACGGCGCTGAGGGACACGTCCACGAACGGCTATCTCGGCCTCTCGACCTCGTTGCGAAGCCTCGCCTCCTCATGACGCTTCGGGTGTCCCGCGACTCCGGTCGTACGTGGTCTCAGACGACGCGTGTCCAGTCGGGTGACCCGTATGTCATCCTCTCGGACCCGGGCCGCTACCCGCCGTGCGAGTGCCCGCGCTGTGGCGGCCAACCGGTATCCGCCCGTGTACTCAGCCCGGCGGACGTCAAGCCGGGGGCGTCGTAGTGGATGCCTTACAGCAAGCACGACGGAGCCGCCGTCACCCGCGGGGTTGGCGCCAACAGCTCGCTGTATTGCTCTACTTCGTCGGCGTGAGCGTCGTGGTGGTCGTCCTGGCCCTCGCTGGAGATCCCGGCTACTGACCCTCAGATCTCCGGCTCGCGCTTCCTGAGCGCGTCCGGGGTGGATGCACCACCCGCAAGTGGTGGATGCCCCACCTACCTGGCCCTTTCTTCTGTATGGAGTTCCTACGTGGAAAGCGCACCCCTCGCCCCGTCCCAGCGCCTTCGCCCCCCTCGCAACGAGAGCTGCGGGGACTGCGGAGGCAGTGGTGCCGACTCGTCCGGCCGGAGCTGCGGCACGTGCAACGGACTCGGCGAGATCTACTGCCGCGCTGGCCGTCAGGGCTTGCGCGTGCCGTCATGTTCCGTGATCTGGAAGGAAGGGCACTGATGGCCCACGCTCTGATCGCTTCCCCGTTCCTCGACGGGCATCTACTCCTCAAGCCCGGAGCTCGGTCCGGGGCCCGGATCCCCGCAGCCGACTACAGGGAGCTGCGGACAGCCGCAGCCGATGGCGAGGCGCTGCCCGCATGGACGGTGCAGACCGCCGCCGAGTTGTGGGGCCTGGATCTCATCGGCCGACGCGCGCAAGGCACAGTGCTGGTGCGTGAGCCGTCCCCGTACGGCTACTGCCGCGCCTCCTGGGAGATCAACCTCGGCTGCAACTTCGGCTGCAAGCATTGCTACCTCGGTGAGCGCCCTTTCTCCGGCCTCGGCTGGGAGGACAAAGTGCGGCTGCTGGACATCATGCGCGAGGCTGGTGTCCTCTGGCTCCAGATCACTGGCGGCGAGCCCACCATGGACCCGGACTTCCAGGGCGCTTACCGGTACGCCTGGCAGGCCGGGATGATGCTCACCATTTCCACCAACGGCTCGTTGCTCTGGCGGCCGGACCTCCTCAAGCTCTTCCGGGACTGCCCGCCCTACCGGCTGGTCGTCAGCATGTACGGGGCGAGCGAGGAGTCCTTCGACACGCTCACCCAGCGCCGTGGTGCGTGGAAGGCGTTCCGGCGCGGCATGGACGCTGCACGCGAAGCGGGCCTGCCTCTGCGCATCAACGTCGTGGTGACGGAGGACAACGCCTCCGAAGCGGACGAGATGGCCGCCCTCGCCGATGAGTGGAACGTCGAGAACCACGCCTACACGAACATGACGCCCACGATCTACGGCGGCGGCGAGCCGCTGCTCGCCCAGTCCGCCGCCCATCTGCGGCAGCGCAAGCCGTTCGCCGGCTGCAACGCGGGACACACCTTCTTCCACGCCGACCCGCACGCCAAGGTGTCGATCTGCAAGGTCGGCCGGGACGACCAGATCGACCTCATGGCTGAAGGCGTCGACGGCCTCACCCGGCTCGGCGCGATCGCCGACCGCCTCATGCTTCGCACCGGAGGGTGCGAGGGCTGCGCCCTGTCCGGCACCTGCCGGGTCTGCCGCCCCCTGGCCAAGCACTACCAGGAAGCCAAGGCGCCGCTGCACAGCTACTGCCAACACGGCGACAAGGAGAACGCATCATGACACCGCCCGTACTGGTGGACCTTCTGCCCGGACCGCCAACCTCGGCCCGCCGCGCGGCGCCGCCCGTCGCAGCTCTCACGGTGACCGCCGTCCTGGACCTGGACGACGTCGTGGAGAGCGCGGAGTGCTCCTGCGACGCCGGCGACGACAACCCCCACTGACCGACAGATCCAGTCGGTTCCGCTCAGGCCCTGGCGTGTTCGCGTCGGGGCCTGAGCCCTGACTTGCCGACCGCTAGGGTGCCGCTCATGCTCTTCCGCTGGGACTGGCTGCGGCCGGTACTGACCGCGCCGATCGTGCCGACTCTCGGCCCCGTCCACCCCCACGTCCTCACTGTGGACCTCTTCGAGGACACACTGCGCGCGGCCGTCACCGACCGGTCCTTCCTTCACTACGACAAGGACCGACGCTGGAGCAGCGAGAAGGACGAAATGGTCCTCCGCGGCGACGTGGTGCATCAGCCTGACCACACCCTCATCCCCACACTGACCCGGCGCGGACCCGACACCGTCAAGGTCTTCGCCTACGGGCACCGTGGCAGCGTCGTGGATGAAGCCGCCGAATTGGCCGCGAAGCTCGCCGCTGTGCACAACGCAGGCAATGCCCGGGTCGTGCGCCCGCTTGGCCCCGAGACAGGGTTCCCGCGTGGCACGCGAATCCAGCTCCAGGACTTCACCGCCCGCCCGTGCCCCGACCCCGGCGCCGCGGTCCGCCCCGTCACCGACTGGCCGACCGCCGTGCAGAAGACCTTCGCCCCGTTCGCCACCGCCATGGCCGCTGATGGCCTGGCCTTCCTCCACGCCCAAATGCAGGCCGGCCGGTGCGGCCCAGTCCTCGCCGCCGCCGTCGAGGACCGAATCGTGGGCGCGATTGGCCCGATGGAAGTACGGCCCGACGCGATCGGATGCCCCCAGCTCATGCCCCAGTACTTCGCCGTCCTGCCCAAGGCGCGAGGGCAGGGCCTGGGCCGCACCCTGTGGCGGTCCGCGATGCACTGGGGCCAGTCCCATGGCGCCGCCTACCAGCTCCTCCAGACCGAGGTCGGCGGCCCATCGGACAGGCTGTGCCAAGCCGAAGGACTGATCTCCCTTGGCTTCAGCCACACCACACAGGCGTAGCCACTCCGGCGGCCTTGCGTTCGCACACCAACTACCGTCAGCGGGTTGACCGTTACCTGCATCGGCCGGCCACTCTCCCACGCCGGTGGCCGGAGCGGCTTTGGCCGGTGTCCTGTTCGGGTTGGGGTCGGGCATGTTCAGGGGGCCTTACGCTGTCCGGCAACTCGGGCAGGCTTTGATCCTGCCCGGAATTTGATCGAGTGGCCCCCTGGACTTGCCCGACGCGGGCCCCGAGTCGAACAGGTGGGTAAAGCCGCGGAGGCCGCCGGCCCCGACCACATGTGGGTGGACAGCAATCCGCGGTGACCTGTGCGGGCTTGGCGTGCGCCCCGTTGCTGTCGGCCGTGCTCGCCCTCGGACAGCTCCGGAGTTCCTCCGGGTAACGACGACCCGCTTCCCCGGATTTGCGGCGCGAGTGGGCGGGGCCGTCGCGGGCGGTGGCGGAGACATGGAGCCAGCGGCGGCCTGGGGCCGCCGCGCCGCGCGGCCCGCGCCAGCGGGCCGCCTTGATCCAGTAAAGAAACTTTGGACAGCTCATCCCTGGGCCGCTTCGGCCGCTAGGTATGGGCGTGAATTGTTGCTCCGCGTCTCGGCCATCAACCGCGAAGCACGCAGGCAGACGAAGAGCATCTTCTGTTTCCGGCCGCAGGCGATCCCTGGTGCTGGTCCATGGCAGTGGGAGGACGGTCGATGACTCGTCGGGAAATGACAGGCGAAGGCCAAGCACAATGATTGGCTTCGCTCCAGTGTTGTGGAGCACCAGCGGAAACCGGGGCCGCGCCTTCGCTGTATCTGCCACGATGGCGAACGAATGCGGCTCCCAGGTCTTCAGACGCCCTTGTCGAGCATTGAGCCATCAGAACGAAGCCACGGTGAAGACCAGGGCACATGTAGCGACGAGCGCCGCCGCCGGAAGCGAGGCTATGTTGTCCCGCTGTACTGCCAGGTTGAGTGGGATCACGCGGTGAGTGTGCCAGGGGATTGCTCGCAGCGCTGCTGTTCGGGCGTGTGCGCCGGCTGATCCGTCCACGGACCGTGGTCCACACCTGGTCCACACACCATGATCCAAAGCGGTACACGAGCGGGTCAGGGTGAGACAGGACCACATGACGAAGGGGTGCCCCTGGTCGGGACACCCCTTCTGATCAGTACGTTCTCTGACCTGTGGCGGTGGGTGTGGGATTTGAACCCACGGTGACTCTCGCCACGACGGTTTTCAAGACCGTTCCCTTAGGCCGCTCGGGCAACCCACCCCGCGTCGGCGGCCCGCAAGCCGTGATGGCCGAGGGGCCGTCAGGGACCCGTGGGGCCGGTTCGACGCTTGGGACAGCCTAGCCGGTCAGCTGTCGCCCTGGCGCTGGCCCAGGGTGACTTCGGCCGTTGCCGTCTTTCCGTCACGCTCGTAGGTGATGGTCACCTTCTCGCCGGGCTTGCGGGTCCAGATCTCGCCGATCAGGGTCGGGCCGCTGTCGATCACGGTGTCGTTGAACTTCGTGATCACGTCGCCCGCCTTCAGGCCCGCCTTGGCCGCCGGGCCGTTCGGGGTGACGGCGGGGGTGCCGTCCGCGCCCTTGGCGGAGATCGCGGCGCCGCCGGTCTTCTCCTCCATCGTCACCGTCGCGCCGATCACCGGGTAGACCGGCTTGCCCGTCTTGATCAGCTGCTCGGCGACGTTCTTCGCCTGGTTGACCGGGATGGCGAAGCCGAGGCCGATCGAGCCGGCCTGGGACTGGCCGAGGCCGCCGCCCGTCGACTGGATCGCGGAGTTGATGCCGATGACCGCGCCCGTCGCGTCCAGCAGCGGACCGCCCGAGTTGCCCGGGTTGATCGAGGCGTCGGTCTGCAAGGCGCTCATGTACGAGTTCTTGTTGCTGGAGCCGTCCCCGGAGGCGACCGGGCGGTTCTTCGCGCTGATGATGCCCGTCGTGACCGTGTTGGACAGGCCGAAGGGGGCGCCGATCGCGATCGTCGAGTCGCCGACCGCGACGCTCTCCGAGTTGCCGAGGGGGAGGGGTGCCAGACCCGGCGGCGGGTTCTTCAGCTTCAGCACGGCCACGTCGTAGCCCTGTGCCCGGCCGACCACCTCGGCCGCATACTTCTTGCCGTCGGAGAACGTCGCCGACAGGTCGCCGGACTCCGCCGCGGACGCCACCACGTGGTTGTTCGTGAGGATGTGGCCCTCCTTGTCGTACACGAAGCCCGTACCCGTGCCGCCCTCACCTTCGCCGCCCTGCGCGTCGATCGTGACCACGCTGGGGAGCGCCTTCGCCGCGACCCCGGCCACGGTGCCCGCCGGGCGCTTGATGTCCCTCGGGGTGTCCGACGCCGAGACGGTGGTCGAACTGCCGGAGGAGCCGTTGTCGTTGCGGTCGGCCGCCCAGAAGCCGAGTGCGCCGCCGACGCCGCCCGCCACGAGTGCCGCCAACGCGACGGCCGCGACCAGCCCGCCCGCGCCCCGGCGCTTCCCGTTGCCGTGGGACGGGCCGTGGGAGGGGCCGTGGGAGGGGTCGTGGCCGGGCTGGGGGGCCGGGGCGCCCCAGACCGGGCCGTTGCCGCCGCCGTCACCGGGACCGCCGCCGGGCGTGTGGGCCGCGCCGCCACCCGCGTACGAGGGAACCGCCGGCGGGGGCGGGGGCCAGGAGGCGGCGCCCGCGGGGGGTTCGGGCGCCGTCCCGTACGGGGAGTGCTGGGGCTGCTGGGGGGTGTGGGGCGAGTGGTGCGAGTGGGACGCGGTCGGGTCGGGGTGCGCCGGAGGGTCCTGGTGGGTGGCCGCGTGCGCCGGCGCGCCCTGGTGCGTGGGGGTGTGGCGCGGTGCTTCGGCGTACGCCGGTGTCGGGGGCGCGGTCGGAGGCGTGGCCGGGGCGGTCGGCGGCGTCGCCTCCGTACCGGAGCCATCCGTGGCGCCGTCGCGTACGCCGTCCGCCGCCGGAGCCGCCGGACGTACGGCATCCGCCGGAGCCGCGGCCCCGTCCGTCGTCGGTTCGGGAGTGGTGGCCGGCACGGGAGGTGCGGGCGGAACGGACGGCACGGCCGGTACCGCGTTGCCCTCGGTGCCCTCGTTCTCGGTGCTCACAGCTCTTTACTCCTCGGTTCCACTCGGCATCCAGTCGGCTTCAGGCAAGAAATCCGCTGTGCACGTGTCTGCGGTCAGCTTTTCCCACAACACGTCGGGCCACTGTAAGCAGGACCTGTGCATCCGCACACCAATCTTTACATCAGACAAAAAGGTCCTCCAGGCTGACATGTGCTCGCCTACCCCCACAGCGGTGACACCATGGCCCGGGTGACCCACGCCCGGCAGCGCACCCCGCACAACTCGATCCAGGTCGTCGCCCATCGCGGGGCCTCCGACGACGCCCCCGAACACACCCTGGCCGCCTACCGCAAGGCGATCGAGGACGGTGCCGACGCCCTGGAGTGCGACGTCCGGCTGACCGCCGACGGCCACCTCGTCTGCGTGCACGACCGCCGGGTGAACCGTACGTCCAACGGGCGCGGTGCCGTCTCCGCCCTGGAACTCGCCGATCTCGCCGCCCTCGACTTCGGCTCCTGGAAGGACCGCGAGGAGTCGCCCGACTGGGATCCGGTGCCGGGCGAGCTCACCTCCGTACTCACCCTGGAACGCCTCCTCGAACTCTTCACCGAGGTACGGGCCACCGGGCGACCGCTGCAGCTGGCCATCGAGACGAAGCACCCCACGCGCTGGGCCGGACAGGTCGAGGAGCGGCTCCTGCACCTGCTGGACCGCTTCGGCCTGGCCGAGCCGCCGGCCGACGAGCCCGCACCCATCCGGATCATGAGCTTCTCCGGCCGTTCCCTGTACCGCGTCCAGGCCGCCGCGCCCTCGCTGCCCACGGTCTACCTGATGCAGTTCGTCTCACCCCGGCTGCGTGACGGGCGCCTGCCCGCCGGTTCCCGGATCGCCGGCCCCGGCATGCGGATCGTACGCAATCACCCCGGGTACATCGACCGGCTGCACCGGGCGGGCCACCGGGTCCACGTGTGGACCGTGAACGAACCCGGCGACGTGGAGCTCTGCGCCGAACTCGGCGTCGAAGCGATCATCACCAACCGCCCGAAGCAGGTTCTGTCCCAACTGGGCCGCGTTTAGCACACGCAGCCCGCATCCAGCGCGTGAACAACCCCCCAGCACCACCATGACGGGGAGTACACCGGCGCATTCAGCGCGCGTTCAGATGTGTCGAGTGCGTCACCGGCAGACCCTTGGCCGGTTTCCGGTGCAGCTCACTGGGGCATCCAACCCGTGGCGTGGGGCAAAGGAGGTCTCGGGGGTGGCGTTGGTGGTGGCACAAGAGGTGCCTGCGTCGTCGAGCATGGCTGTTCCCCACGGCCCTGCGGGCGTGGGGCAGGCACGGCACCGGATGCGTGAGCAGTTGCGCAGCAACGGGGTGTCGGACGCGGTCGTGGACGACGCTGTTCTCATTCTTTCCGAACTGCTCAGCAACGCCTGCCGGCACGGCAGGCCGCTGGGACGGCACACGGATGTCGGTGACGGCGACGTCCTTGCCGCCTGGCGCGTGGAGTCGGGCGGCGGTCTGACCGTGGAGGTCACGGACGGGGGCGGGCCCACCCGCCCGGTTCCGGCCACCCCCTCGGTGACGGCACGCGGCGGCCGGGGGCTGAACATCATCAGCGCCTTGGCACAGGAGTGGGGTGTACGGGACGACTCGTCGGGTGAGGTCACCGTCTGGGCCCTCGTCTCCTGCCAGAAGCCACCCGGGCTGCACGGCGGCGGACCGGGCAGGGACGCGTCGGGTGCGGTCGGCGGGCTGACCGGGTTCGAGGGGCTCGACTTCTCCGACGTCCTCGACGACGCGAGCTGACGCCGCGCCCCGAGCTGACACCGCCGCCCGAGCTGACACCGAGACCCGAGCTGACACCGCCGCCCGAGCTGACACCGAGACCCGAGCTGACACCGAGACCCGCGCGGCACGTCGAGGCGGCAGCCCGACGCACGAGTTCAGCGGCAGTCCCGACGCACGAGCTCGGGAGGGCCGCCGCAGGCACGTGTACGGCGGTGGCCCCGCGGGCCGCTAGGCTCGCGCCGAGACCGCACTGTCGCAATCGGGAGAATGCCCACCATGGCCAAGAAGCGCCCTCAGACCAAGGCCGGGAAGCAGCAGCTCAAGGACGGTGAGATCCCGGTCGTCGGGGCCCGTGAGCCCTGCCCGTGCGGTTCGGGCCGTCGCTACAAGGCGTGTCACGGACGCGCCGCCGCCCAGGCCGTGACCGAGCTCGTCCACCGCCCGTTCGAGGGACTGGCCGGCGAGTGCGACTGGGTCGCCCTGCGCGAGCTGGTGCCCGCCGCCACGGTCGAGCTGACGCTTAAGGGCGGGCTGCCCGAGGGCGTCCCGTCGGTGACGCTCGCCACCGTTCTGCCGATGGCGTGGCCGGCCCTGCGCCGCGACGACGGTTCCGTCCTCCTCGCCCTGCAGAACGACACCTCCTCCGGCGACCTCAGCCGCGACCTCGCGGACACCCTCCAGCGCGCGCTGGAGGTCGAGCCCGGCACCCCGGTCGCCGCCCGCCGCGTGCCGGCCGACGGGCCGCGCCTGCAGGATCTGCTCGACCCGGACGCCGCGTTCGAGCCGGTCGTCCACACCGGGTTCGAGTTCTGGGTGCCCGACGCGGAGAACGCCACCCCCGAGGTGTCCGCCTCCCTGGAGCGCGCGAACGCCGCCGCGATCCCGACGACGCTGCTCTCCGGCGTCGACGCCGCGTACTGGTGCGAGACCCCCGAGAAGAACCACCTGCGCTGGGTCATGCCGCACCCCGAGGAGCAGCTCCTCGACGCGCTCGCCCGGCTGCACGCCGCCGGCACCTCCTCGCTCGGCGACGACACCCGGCTGGTCGGCTCGTTCCGGGCCCACGGTCTGGTCGTCCCGGTCTGGGACCTGCCGAGCACGATGGGCGCCGAGGCGTGCGAGAAGCCGGCTGTCGCGTTCGCCGAGCGGCTGGCGACGGCGCTCGCCTCCGACGCCCCGCTCACCGCCGAGGAGCGCCGGGCCCGCGGCGGCCTCACCAACCGCCAGGTGACCCTCAGCTGACGCTGCCGGCACCTCCGCGCGAGTCGGTGACCCGCGTCACAACTCCCCGTACTCACAAGTAAATCGCTGTCCCTGTAAGCGAGATCGAATTTGCGAACGGCAGATCTCTTGTTACCGTTCTAGAAGCCCGGTCGCTGGTGCATCCCCCGTCGCCAGCGACCGGGCGTTTTCGTTTCGCCTCCGTCGGCTCAGTCCGATGTGCCCGGTGCCCGCTCGGATCCGGCCCGCAGCAGCAGCGGCGCCTCCTCCACCGGCCCCGGGCCGGCGTACTCCGCCACCGCCGTGTAGGCACCCGGAGCGCCCGTCGAGGGTCCTCGTGGCGTCTCGCAGCTGCCCGGCTCGTCGTGGGGCGCCAGGACGCAGTGCAGCTCCACCGTCCGCCCGCCCGGCCCCATCAGCGTGAGTACGGAACGAAGTTCCGCGCCGGAGGTGTTGCGGTAGTAGGCACGCGCCCAGGTCTCGCCGCCCCCGGTCATGACACAGGTCTGCGCCTCGACGCCCTCCGGTGAGACCAGCTCGGGACCGCACCATGCCGCACCGTCGGAGGCGTCCGCGCTCTCAGCACTCATTCTCGACGACGATTTCGGCCGTGCCGGTGAAGAGGATTCCGTCGCTTCTGCGGACAGGTCATCAGAAAGCTTTTTTTCATGGATTTCTGATGGCCTGTCCGCAGATTTGTCACCGGTCGGCAGGGCATCCGGAGATCCTCCGGGATCTGCGGAAGCGACGATCGGAATCAGGCACGCGGACATCACGACAGCCGTGAGACCGGTCATGCGGAGATTCATGGTGGCCCCCTTGCCGACCGCGCGGCAATCGCGGGTATATCGGGTATATGGGGAGCGACGATATCGACGTGGGACCGGCGGCCGGGCCGTCCGGCACCCGTTCACCGCGCATACGGCCCGGCTCACACCCGTACGAGTGAGAGCCGGGCCGTCCGTCCGTCAGTACGCGAGTCGGCTGCCGCCGTCCGGGGCGCTGGTGCTCGCCTCGACCAGGGCGTCCAGGACCGCCTCGACGTCCGGGAGCCAGGGGCTCGCCTTCACCGCGGCGCCGCCACCCTTCGTGACTCGGCGGAGCACCGGGCCCGCCGGAGCGGGGTCCACCAGCGGCGACGGAGCCCGCTCCCAGCGCACCTGGCCCGCGCCGATCTCGGACGGCGGCAGGACGAGGTACCCGCCCTCCCCGTGGAACCGGAGCGAACTAGGCACCCAGTCCTTGCTGTACAGCAGCTCGCCGAGCCGCTCCAGCGTGTACGGGGCCACCAGCAGCGACCACCGGGTGGGCGTGGCGACGACGGGGCCCAGCCGCATGCCCATGTGGTCGAGGGCGACCAGAGCCTTCGCCCCGGCCAGGGCGGGCAGGCTCACCGCACAGGGGGCGCGCCCGCCGGTGGCCAGCATCACCGGGGCGGTGGGGCGGTTGCCCCACCACCAGCGCACCATGCGCTCGTCCGTGGTGGCCGCCAGCAGTCCGGGGTCGAGGGGGTGCGCGCCGGGAACGGCGCAGTCGGGGTCGGGGCAGGCGCAGCCGAGGCCGCGCCCGTCGCGCAGGGCGGCCGACGCGGTCCCGGCACCGGGGAGCACGGGCCACTGCCATGCGGTGGCGAAGGTCAGGGCCGCGTCAAGCCGGGCGGCACCCTCCTTGCGCCGGAGCCGGAGCCTGCGTCGCCTTCCGAGGATCTCGCGCATGAGCGCTCGTTCCTTTCCGTTGAACGCCGAGTCCACATGACGCCACGCGTGAGGGACACCGCGTGTACGTCTCTTCGCTGTGCGTACGTGCTCATCAGGTTCTGCGGTACGGGCGTGCCTTCGGTACCGAGCGTGAGCCGAGCCGAGCCGAGTGGAACCGATCCGAGTGGAACCGATCTGGGGTGGTGCCGAGCTGCGTGGAGCCTGGGGCGCCCACCACGGGCGCCTCGTGCCTGTCGGCCGGGCCCGAACCCCGCCGCGAGGGGCGGAGGCGCGACCGTCACTGATCGCGGCCGTCACGGGTAAGGACGTCCGGACTCGCTGTCAGGTTCCTGGGCGATCATGTCCACCCTTGAGCGTCTGCCCGGGCACCTGTCCTGAGCGTCTGCCTGAGCACGTGCCCCTGAGCGTCTGCCCTGGACGTCGTCGATTACGTACCCGGCCTGCCCGGAATGACGCCGCCCCTGGGACTTCACCCCGGAGCACCCCTGGTTGAGCCTTGTCGAGCTGCCCCAGTCGACAGCAAACAGCTCCCGGATGGTGCATTTTTCAGCCAAGTTGACTGACACTGGAAAGGCGCGAGTCCGGCGAGCCTCCAGGGGACAATGCTGGACATCGGGTTACTTGTGCGTGTACATGTGGATGCATTGATAGTGGCGCAGAATCACATGGGGGTTTGCGATGCTATTCGACGAATCGCACTGGCCGGAAAGCTGGCTGCCATGAGCGCCCCACACCTTCCGAAAGTGGCTGGAATCGATCCAGACGTTCCGGTTTCAACGCATACTTCCGCTCCCCTGAGAGAGGTTCCGGCAGCGCCCGGCGCCTTCATCCAGGACCGGCTCGCGGGCTGGGTCTCGGATCTCACGACGCTGCACGAACTCACCGAGCGACTGGCCGGGACCACCACCCTCGACGCCGCCCTCGACGAGCTGCTGCACGCCGGAGCCGCCCTCGTCGGCGCCCGCCGCGGGCTCCTCGTACTGGAACCGGCGTACGCCGGTGCACCGTCCACCACCCTCGGCCTCGGGCTCACCCCCGCCGACCTCGGGCACATCGAGACCGTGCCGCGCTCCGTCACCGCACTGGGCCGCCTCCTCGACGGCCACCCGGCCACCGCGGACGGGATCACCAGCCCCGACCTGCTCGGCGACAAGAACCTGGACCCCCGCCACCGCGAGGTCGCCACCCGGCTCGGCTACGCCGCCAGTTACGCCCTGCCGCTCGCCTCCGAGGCGGCCGGACGGCTCGGCGGCGCCGCGTGGCTCTACGACGAACCCGGGGAGCCCTCGGAGAAGCAGCGCCATCTCGTCGGCCTCTACGCCCGGTACGCCACCGAGCACCTCGCCCGCCTGATCGAGCTGGAACGCGCCCGGGCCGACCTCGCCACCGTCGCCGGGGAGCTGCTGCCCAGCCGGCTACCCCGCATCCCGGGCGTACGGCTGGCCGCCCGGCACCGGACCGGGCCCCGAGGCGGCGGCGACTGGTACGACGCGCTGCCGCTGCCCGACCACGCGCTCGGGCTCGCGGTCGGCTCCGTGGGCGGATCGGGGCCGAGCGCGATGGCCGCCATGGGCCGGCTGCGCGCCAGCCTGCGGGCGTATGCCGTGATGGAGGGCGAGGACCCCGTCGCCGTACTGTCCGATCTCGAACTCCTGCTGCAGCTGACCGAGCCCGCGCGCACCGCCACCGCCCTCTTCGCCTACTGCGAGCCCGCCGCGCGCAAGGTCGTGCTCGCCGGGGCCGGGCACACCCCGCCGCTGGTCCTCGGCGAGAGCCGCTGCGAGTTCGTCGAGACCACGCTCTCCGCCCCGCTGGGCATGCTCTCCTGCTGGGAGGCGCCGAGCGTGGAGTTCAGCCCGGCGCCCGGCGAGACGGTGCTCCTCTACACCGACGGCCTGCTGCGCCGCACCGGTGACGCGATGGACCGCGCCTTCGCCCGGCTGCACTCGGCCGCCGCCTCCGTGCCGAAGGCGGGCCGACCCGATCCGGCCGCCGTCGCCGATCACGTACTGCGCACGATGCTGCCTGACGGGCTCGACCGCAGCGACACCACCGAAGACGTGGTGATCCTCGCCGCGCACTTCGACTGAGTCCCCCGCGTCTCTGGGACCTCCTGTACCTCTGGGGCCTCCTGCATCTCTGGGACCTCCTGCACCTCTGGGACCCTCTGCGTCTCTGAGACCCTCTGCGTCTCTGGGACCTCCTGAGTAACCGAGCCCTCCTGAGTAACGAGTCCTCCTGAGTATGAGGTCCTTGGGCCCTGAGCCCCCTTCCGTACGCCCGTACGATGGGTGGTGGTCCAGTGTCGTATCAAGGAGAGACAAATCGTGTCTGAGGAGCTCATCCCGGAAAACCCGGAGCAGGAGACCGAAGAGAACGAAGCGGCGAAGCCCATCAAGCAGCGGAAGAACGGCCTGTACCCGGGTGTCTCCGACGAGCTTGCCGAGAACATGAAGTCCGGCTGGGCCGACACCGAGCTGCACGAGCTCGAACCGATCGCCCAGGCCGAGCACACCGCCTCCCGGCGCGCCGCGCTCTCCGCCCGCTTCCCCGGCGAGCGCCTGGTCATCCCCGCGGGCAACCTGAAGACCCGCTCCAACGACACCGAGTACGCCTTCCGCGCGTCCACCGAGTACGCGTACCTCACCGGCGACCGGACCCAGGACGGCGTCCTCGTCCTGGAGCCGTCCGGCGAGGGCCACGAGGCCACCGTCTACCTGCTGCCCCGCTCCAACCGGGAGAACGGCGAGTTCTGGCTCGACGGCCAGGGCGAGCTGTGGGTCGGCCGCCGGCACTCCCTCGCCGAGGCCGAGCAGCGGCTGGGCATCCCCGCGAAGGACGTCCGCGAGCTCGCCGGCGCGCTGGCGGAGGCCACCGGCCCGGTCCGTAACGTGCGCGGCCACGACGTCTCCATCGAAGCCGCCCTCACCGACAAGGTCACCGCCGAGCGCGACGAGGAGCTGCGCGTCTTCCTCTCCGAGGCCCGCCTGGTGAAGGACGCCTTCGAGATCGCCGAGCTGCAGAAGGCGTGCGACGCCACCGCGCGCGGCTTCGAGGACGTCGTGAAGAGCCTGGACAAGGCCGAGGCGACCAGCGAGCGCTTCATCGAGGGCACGTTCTTCCTGCGCGCCCGCATCGAGGGCAACGACATCGGCTACGGCTCGATCTGCGCCGCCGGCCCGCACGCGACCACCCTGCACTGGGTCCGCAACGACGGTGCGGTCCGCGCCGGCGAGCTGCTGCTCCTGGACGCCGGTGTGGAGACCGACGAGCTCTACACCGCCGACGTGACGCGCACCCTGCCGATCAACGGCACGTTCTCGCCGCTCCAGCGCATGATCTACGACGCGGTGTACGAGGCCCAAGAGGCGGGCATCGCCGCGGTGAAGCCCGGTGCCACCTTCCGCGACTTCCACGACGCCTCGCAGCGGGTGCTCGCCGAGAAGCTCGTCGCGTGGGGGCTGCTCGGGGACCTTTCGGTGGAGAAGGTCCTGGAGCTGGGGCTTCAGCGCCGCTGGACCCTGCACGGCACCGGCCACATGCTCGGCATGGACGTCCATGACTGCGCCGTCGCGCGCACCGAGGCGTACGTCGACGGCATCCTGGAGCCGGGCGTCTGCCTGACCGTGGAGCCGGGCCTGTACTTCCAGGCCGACGACCTGACCGTGCCCGAGGAGTACCGGGGCATCGGCGTCCGGATCGAGGACGACATCCTCGTCACCGAGGACGGCAACCGGAACCTGTCCGACAAGCTGCCTCGCCGGGCCGACGAGGTCGAGGCCTGGATGGCGCAGTTGAAGGGCTGACCGTCCGGCCCTCCGGCGAAGGGCGCGCCGCTCACACCATGAGCAGCGCGCCCTCCCGCCATTTCAGGACCTTGTCGAAGCTCACCACCGCACCCCGGCCCGGCCGGTTGCCGAACTGGACGTGGTCGGCGAGCTGCTCGATGAGGTCCAGCCCGCGGCCGCTCTCGGCGACGCAGGGGATGTACGCGACGAACGCGGGCTGCGCACCGACGGGCTCGGGGTGCTCCGTGCGGTCGACGTGCTCCACGCGTTCGATGTGCTCCACGCGGTCGATGGGCTCCACGCGTTCGACGTGCTCCACGCGTTCGATGTGCTCCACGCGGTCGATGGGCTCCACGCGGTCGACGTGCTCCGTACGTTCGATGTGCTCCACGCGGTCGACGTGCTCCGTGCGGTCGACGTGCTCCGCGTGTTCGGTGTGCGCGGCTGGGCGAAGCGCGCGGCGGGCGGGAAAGCCCGGCCCCGAGTCGGCGACCTCGATACGGCACTTCTCGCCGTCCAGGTAGGCCGTGACCCGGTACTGCCCGGAGTCCGCCGAGGCTTCCCCGGCTCCGCCGTCCCCGTACTCCGCGAGGCCCGACCGGTCGCCGCCGTGTTCGACGGCGTTGGCGCAGGCCTCACTGAGCGCGACCGACAGGTCGAAGGAGATATCGGGATCCACTCCCGCGGTCTCCATGGTGCCGAGCAGAAAACGCCGGGCGAGCGGAACGCTCGCAGCTTCGCGCCGCAAATGGAGTGACCACCAGATGCTCATGCTCCAGCCTCCTGGCTGCGGCTCGACGTACCGATACGTATTGCCGCACAAGGCACTTCGTAAGCGCGGATCGGCCGACAGAGCCCTCTTTCGGCGGATGCGGATATTCCGCGCGCCGGTGTATGGCACGCCGGGCGGTACCCCGGCGGAGGCCGGGGCGAGTCGCGGCGGGGGCCGGAGCGGGTTCCGGAAGCGGCGAGTCCACAGTCCGTACATCCCCCGCCAACAGCCACAACAAGCGCGCTTGCGGACGGAGGCTGATGTTCCGGACCTGCCGTACCGCGGACGGGTGCGCAGTGCGATGATGTCCCGGCCATGTCCACGCCTGTCGCACACGCCGGAGCCGGTCTGCGGCTCATGAGGGCCGCGCTGTTCACCGCGGTCTGCGTCGTGCTGTCCGCGGCGGGGCACGCGTTCGCCGCCGGCGCGCCCGTCCCCGCGTGGACCCTGCTCGCCGGATTCCTCGGCGTCCTCGCCGTGGCCGCGGCCCTCGCCGGACGGGAACGCTCCCTGCCGTCGATCGCGGGCGCGCTGGCGGGCGGGCAGGTCGCCCTGCACGTCCTCTTCGCGTACGGCAGCCACGGCAGCGCGCAGGCCGTCGCCGCCACCGCGCCCCGGGGCAGCGGCGAGAACCCCGTGATCCGTTTCGCCGCCGGACTGGTGTGCGGGGGAGGGCCGGGGCAGATCGACGCCGCCGACGCCCACCGCATCGTCACCACGGCGGGCATAGACCCCGCGACGCTTTCCCAGGGCCACGGTCACCTCGCTTCGGAAGCCGCCGCCACGGCGGCCCTGGACGGCGGATCGGGCCTGGCGTCGGCGTACGCCGCGGTGGCCGCGCTGCTGCCGGGCCTGCCGATGTTCCTGGCGCACCTGCTGGCCGCGCTCGCCGCCGGCTGGCTGCTGCGGCGCGGTGAGGCCGCCCTCTTCCGACTGGCCCGGCTCTCGGCGCACGGCGCCCAGGAGCTCGCGGCCGGGGCACGGCTGCGCTCGCTGCGCGCCGCGCTCGCGCTCGTACGGGTCCTGCGCGCCGGAGCGCGCGAGCAGCTCGTGTGCGGCCCGCGCGCCCCGCGTACCGCCGACGACGACCCGGCACCGGCTACCGGGGACCCTCTGCAGCACCTGGTGGTCAGGCGCGGGCCTCCGGCCCCGTACGCCCTCGCAGCCTGACACGACACCCGCGCCCAGTTCCGCACGGACCTGTACAGATCTGCACGGGCCTGCATGGACCAGTACGGACCTGTACAGACCCGCACGGGCCTGCATGGACCAGTACGGACCTGCGCAGACCCTTACAGACCAGTACGGACCCGTACGGACCACCGTTCACGACGTCTGTCCTTCTCCTGGACCGCGCGTGCAGCGGCTCTTCGGCGGCCGTGCCCGGATCCCTCACGGACCGGACGAGGTGTCGTGCTGCCGTCGCGCACCCGCGCGCCGGACCACCGTGTTCCTCTTGCCCTGTGGAGTGATTCCTGCCATGAACGCCCTCAACGTCTCCCGCATCGCCATCGCCACCGGCGTCGCCGCCTCCACCGTCCTGCTGCTCGCCGGGCCCGCCGCCGCGCACGTCAGCGTCCAGCCGCAGGGCGAGGCCGCCAAGGGCGGTTACGCCACCCTCAACTTCAAGGTGCCCAACGAGCGGGACCAGGCCTCCACGGTCAAGCTCGAAGTGAACTTCCCGGCCGACCACCCGCTCTCCTCCGTCACCCCCGAGGCGATCCCGGGCTGGAAGATCGCCATCACCAAGGGCAAGCTCGACAAGCCCCTCGAGGTGCACGGCAAGAAGATCGCCGAGGCCGTCACCAAGGTGACCTGGACCGCCGACGGCTCCAAGATCGCGCCCGGCTACTTCCAGCAGTTCCCGGTCTCCGTCGGGCAGCTTCCCGAGGACGCCGACCAGCTGGTCTTCAAGGCCATCCAGACGTACGACAACAAGGAAGTCGTCCGCTGGATCGAGGAGCCCACGGGCGGCGAGGAGCCCGACAGCCCCGCCCCGGTCCTGAAGCTGTCCGCCGCGACCGAGGACCACCACGGCGGCGGCGCGGCCGACAAGGGCGGCGACGACGACCACGAGGCCGAGGACACGGCCGCTTCGGCCGAGGGGGAGAAGAAGGAGACGCACGCCGCGTCCTCCTCCTCCAGCGACACCACGGCCCGCACCCTGGGCATCATCGGCATCGTCGTCGGCATCGCGGGCGTCGCGTTCGGCGTGCTCGCCGGCCGTCGCCGTACGGCCTGACCAGCCGGTCCCACCACCCGCACCACATTCAGGACACCGAGTCATGCGCAACAGGAAAGCAGTGACGGCCGTGGCGTTCGCCGCCGCGGCCGCACTGGCCCTCTCGGCCTGCCGCAGCGGCGACGACAAGGCGGGCTCCTCGTCCGTCGCCGATGTCGAGGCCTCGCCCAAGACCAAGGCCGCGACCGTTCTCGACCACCCGTTCACCAAGCCGGACCTCGTCCTCACCGACACCGGCGGCAAGGAGTACGACTTCCGCGAGGCGACCAAGGGCAAGCCGACGCTCATCTACTTCGGCTACACCAACTGCCCCGACGTCTGCCCGCTGACCATGAGCAACATCTCCATCGCCAAGCGGGACCTGCCCAAGGCCGACAGGGACAAGCTCCAGGTCGTCTTCGTCACCACCGACCCCGAGCGGGACACGCCTGCCTCGCTCGGCAAGTGGCTCAAGGCCCAGGACCCCACCTTCACCGGCCTCACCGGCGACTTCCCCACCATCCAGGCGGGGGCGCGGCAGATCGGCATCGGCATCGAGGCGCCGACGAAGGAGAAGGACGGCACCGTCGTCTCGATGCACGGGGCGCAGGTCGTCGCGTTCTCCCCGAAGACGGACGGCGGATACGTGCTGTACGGCGAGAACACCACCGCCGAGGAGTACGCCAAGGACCTCCCCAAGCTGATCAGGGGGGAGAACCCGTGAACCGCCGCACGGCCCTCGCCGGCGTCCTCGCCCTCACCACGGGGCTGGCGGTGGCGGGGTGCTCCACGGACAGCGAACCCGACCTGAAGGTCGTGGGCGCGTTCATGCCGCAGCCCGTCAGCGACATGGCGGCCGGTTTCCTCGTCGTACAGAACAGCGGGTCGTCCGCCGACCGGCTCACCTCGGTGACCAGCCCGCTCTCCGACGACGTCACCATCCACGAGACGAAGAACCAGAAGATGCGCGAGGTCGCGTCGTTCGAGGTGCCGGCGAACGGCGAGCTCGACCTCGAACGCGGCGGCAACCACATCATGTTCATGAAGCTCAAGCAGAAGCCCAAGCAGGGCGAGAAGGTCTCCGTCGAGCTGCACTTCGAGAAGGCCGACCCCATCACGGTCGACCTGCCGGTGAAGGAAACCACCCACAACCCGAAGAAGCAGTGAGGGACCGACCGTCATGACTGCCACCGCCCCGCGCCTCGGAGCGTCCCCGATACGGCGGCCGTTCGCCGCCGCCGCGCTCGTCGCCGCCCTGGTCAGCCTGCTCCTCGGGCTGATGGTGGCCGGCGCCGGCCCGGCGTCCGCGCACGCCGCCCTCACCGGGAGCGATCCGCAGGACGGGGCGGTGGTCGCCACCGCACCTAAGGAGGTCACCCTCACCTTCTCCGAGGCGATCGCCGTCGGCGACGGATCGATCCGGGTCCTGGACCCCAGCAGCAAGCGCGCCGACACCGGCGCCGAGCCGAAGGACCTGTCCGAGGGCTCCACCGTCCGGTACGGCGTCGAGCTCCACTCCGGCCTGCCGGACGGCACCTACACCGTGGCCTGGCAGGCCATCTCGGCCGACAGCCACCCCATCTCCGGCGCCTTCACGTTCTCCATCGGCGCCCCCTCCGAGACCACCGTGGCCCTGCCCTCCGAGGAGGCGGGCGGCGGCCCGGTCGGCACGGTCTACGACATCGCGCGGTACGCCGCGTACACCGGGTTCATCCTGCTCGCGGGCGGCGCGGCCTTCGTGCTGGGCTGCTGGCCCCGGGGGGCGAACGCCCGGCCGATGCAGCGGCTGGTGGTGCGCGGCTGGATCATCCTGACCGCGGCGACCCTGGCCATGCTGCTGCTGCGCAACCCGTACATCGGCAGCGGGAAGTTCGCCGACGTCTTCGACCTGGACGGGCTCCAGGCCGTCCTGGACACCAAGCCGGGCGCCGCCCTCGTCTCGCGGCTGCTGCTGCTCGGCGCGGCCGCCCTGTTCATCGCCGTCCTGTTCGGTACGTACGCCCGGCGCGAGGACCCGGTCGAGAAGAGGGACCTCACCTTCGGCCTGGCCGTCGGCGGCGGGGTCGTCGCCGCGGGCATCGCCGCCACCTGGGCCATGTCCGAGCACGCCTCCACCGGCCTCCAGGCGGGGGTCGCCATGCCGGTGGACGTGGCTCACCTGCTGGCCGTCGCCGCCTGGCTCGGCGGTCTCGTCTCGCTCCTGGTGGCGCTGTACCGGACGCCGGACATCGGGAGCGGTGCCGTACGGCGGTTCTCCCGGGTCGCGTTCGGCAGCGTGCTCGTCCTCGCGGCGACCGGGATCTACCAGTCGTGGCGGCAGGTCGGCTCCTGGTCGGCGCTGACCGGCACGCGGTACGGGCAGCTGCTGATCATCAAGGTGGCGCTGATCGCGGTCCTGCTCGCCGTGGCGTGGTTCTCGCGGCGGTGGACGGGACGGCTGACGGATGCCGCGGTGTCGTCCTCCGACGGGCCGGAAGCACCTGGTGCGGTGGAGCCCGTGGACGATGTCGATCCCGGGCGTGCCGCCCAACTGGCCCGCCAGCGGGCCGCTCTGACCGCGACCAAGGAGAAGCGGACACGGGACGCCGACCCGGAGCGATCCGGGCTGCGCCGCTCGGTCCTGGCCGAGGCGGCCGTCGCCGCGGTCCTGCTGGCCGTCACCACCATGCTGACGTCGACGGAACCGGGCCGTACGGAGGAGGAGGCCGCGGGCGCCTCCACCGCGGTCACCGCGCCCGCGGCGGGACCCGTCGCCCTGAGCATGCCCTTCGACACCGGCGGCCGGATCGGCAAGGGCACCGTCCGGATCGACATCGACCCCGGACGCACCGGCTCCAACGAGCTGCACGTGTGGGTCGACGGCAGCGACGGCGAGCCGATGGACGTCCCCGAGCTGAAGGTGGCCCTCACCCTGGAGGCGCAGGACATCGGCCCGCTGCCGGTCGTACCCGATCGGCTCGCCGAGGGGCACTGGTCGGCGAGCGGCGTCCAGATCCCGATGGCGGGGGAGTGGAAGGTCGAGGTGACGGTACGGACGTCGGACATCGACCAGGTAACCATCGACGAGAACGCGAAGATCGGCTGAGTGCGGTGAGCAGGACCAGGAAGCAGAACCCGAACGGGAGCGGTACGACCGGCTCCCCGGAGCCCGTAACCCCGGACAGCGCCTCCCCTGGCGCCGTGGTCCCGGACGCCGCCGCCCTTCGCGCCGTGGCCCCGGGCCCCGGCCCCGCCGGTGTTTCGCGGCGGCGGTTGCTGGGAGGCGTGGGCGCGGCGGGCGCCACCGGTCTGGTGCTGGGCGCGGCGGGCGGAGCGGCCGGGTACGCCACGACCCGTCCCGAGGCGCCGACCGCCCTGACGACCGTCGGCTCCACCGAGGTGATGTTTCACGGGAAACATCAACGGGGGATCACCACTCCGCTTCAGGCCCGGGGCCACCTCGTCGCCTTCGACCTGGTGGCGGGTGCGGGCCGCAGGGAGGCCGTGGCCCTGATGCGGCGCTGGTCGGCGGTGGCGCGGGAGCTGATGGCGGGCCGCCCGGCGGCGGGCTCGGCGGACGGGCCCGGCCACGACACCGGGATCGCCCTGGACGCGGGCCCCTCCTCGCTCACCGTCACCTTCGGCTTCGGCCGTACGTTCTTCGCGCGTACGGGCCTCACCTCCCGGCTGCCCGCCGGGCTCGACCCGCTGCCCGCGTTCTCCTCCGACCGGCTCGACGCCAAGCGCTCCGACGGCGACCTGTGGGTGCAGATCGGCGCCGACGACGCCCTGGTGGCCTTCCACGCCCTGCGGGCCGTACAGAAGGAGAGCGCGGGAACAGTAAAGGTGCGGTGGCAGATGAACGGCTTCAACCGCACCCCTGGGGCCACGTCCCGGCCGATGACCGCCCGCAACCTGATGGGGCAGATCGACGGGACCGGCAACCCGAAGCCGGCCGACGAGGACTTCGACCGGCGGATCTTCGTGCCGGCCTCCCCCGGCACCCCGCACGCCTGGCTGGAGGGTGGTTCGTACGCCGTCGTCCGCCGGATCAGGATGCTGCTGGACGACTGGGAGAAGCTTCCGGTGGACCGGCAGGAGCGGGTGATCGGGCGGCGCAAGGCGGACGGGGCCCCACTGAGCGGCGGGAGCGAGACCACCGCGATGGACCTCGACGAGGCGGGCCCGGACGGCCGGCTCGTGATCCCCGACAACGCCCACGCCCGGATCTCCTCCCCCGAGAAGAACGGCGGGGCCGCCATGCTGCGGCGCCCGTTCTCGTACCACGACGGGATCTCGCCGGACGGCACTCCGGACGCCGGGCTGCTCTTCGTCTGCTGGCAGGCGGACCCGTTCAAGGGATTCGTACCGGTGCAGCGCAAGCTCGACCGGGGCGACGCGCTGTCGCCGTTCATCCGGCACGAGGCGAGCGGGCTGTTCGCGGTGCCGGGCGGGGCTGCGGAGGGCGAGTACGTGGGGCAGCGGCTGCTGGAGTCCTGAGGCTGCCGCTCTCTGGCCCGGGTCGCACCGCCGACGTGGTCGACGGCCCCCGTATGCCCGGCCCGGACCGGATGATGAGACGGCCCGGCCCTCGTCGTACGGCGCAATAGGGTGAGCGTATGTCAGCCACGCGCTACGCCTATCTCGGCCCCGAAGGCACCTTCACCGAGGTCGCCCTTCGCACGCTCCCGGAAGCCGCCACCCGCGAGCTCCACCCGATGGTCTCCGTACCGGCCGCCCTGGACGCCGTACGCAGCGGGGAGGCGGCGGCAGCCCTCGTGCCGATCGAGAACTCCGTCGAGGGCGGCATCACGGCCACGCTCGATGAACTGACCAGCGGCGAACCGCTGATGATCTACCGCGAGGTGCTGCTCTCCATCACCTTCGCGCTGCTCGTCCGGCCGGGCACCGAGCTGTCGGACATCAAGACGGTCACCGCGCATCCGGCCGCCCAGCCGCAGGTCCGCAACTGGATGGCGGCCCACCTCCCGCAGGCCGTGTGGGAGTCGTCGGCGTCCAACGCGGACGGCGCCCGGCTGGTGCGGGAGGGGCGCTACGACGCCGCGTTCGCCGGTGAGTTCGCGGCCGCCACCTACGGTCTCGAACCGCTGGTGACGGAGATCCACGACGCGGAGAACGCCCAGACCCGCTTCGTGCTGGTGGGCCGCCCGGCCAGGCCGTCCGCCCCGACCGGGGCCGACAAGACGTCCGTCGTGATCTGGCTGGGCGACGACCACCCCGGCGCGCTGCTGGAACTGCTCCAGGAGTTCGCGGTGCGCGGCGTCAACCTGATGCTGATCCAGTCCCGCCCGACCGGGGAGGGGATCGGCAACTACTGCTTCGCCGTGGACGCCGAGGGGCACATCGCGGACCGGCGGGTGGGGGAGGCGCTGATGGGGCTGAAGCGGATCTGCCCGAAGGTGCGGTTCCTCGGTTCGTATCCGCGGGCGGGCGTCTCCGCCGACGAGGTCCGGCCGCTGCAGGCGGGTACCTCGGACAGCGCCTTCACCGAGGCCTCCGACTGGCTGGCGCGCAGCCAGGACGGGCGGATCTGACAGCGGTCACCGCGGCTCGGCCGGGGCTGCCGACGCGGCTCCCGAGCCGTTCTGTGCGCTGCGCTGTGGTCCTACCTACAGATAGTCATTCACCCACAGAGTTATCCACAGGTTGGCAGCCTTGCCTGGGGACAAGTCGACACCCACATGCGACATGGTCGACATATCAACGCAGCGACCCTGGACGCACCCACAGCGGGCCGACTCGGCACCACCCCTCACGGGTCGTGCGAATTCCCTTGATCAACTCACCAGAGCGACGAATTACCACCCGAATGAGCGTGCGGGGCGGGTTTCAGCGGGGAGGGCAGGGGGATTGTCAGGCCCACTCCCACCTTCCGGAGCATTCCGTTCCGACATCCACAGAACTTCTTCACAGCCTGTGGATAACTATCCCGGATCAGCCGCCCCTGTGGACAACACCGAGGGGTGCATCTGGGGAAGGACCCTCAACTCCCCTTCCACCGAAGGCCCGTACGTCAAGAGAGCCTGCGCCTTCTGCCCTGTTCAGGGGAGTTAACCGCCGTTATTGCCGCATGATGGACGCACAGGGGGCCGAATCACCGCCCCACACCGTGCGATTCGCCCCAGGAATATCAATTCCGGCAATTAGGTCAAAGTGACACGCTCGGCCATATCGGTTCGAGTGCGAGATCCGCGCACCGGTAGCCTGGAGGGGTGATTGACCTTCGCCTGCTCCGTGAGGACCCCGACCGAGTTCGCGCCTCCCAGCGCGCCCGTGGAGAGGACGTCGCGCTCGTCGACGCCCTGCTCTCCGCCGACGAGCTGCGCAGGTCGTCCGGCGTCCGCTTCGACGAACTCCGCTCCGAGCAGAAGCAGCTCGGCAAGCTGATCCCCAAGGCCACCCCCGAGGAGCGTGCCGAGCTCCTGAAGAAGGCCGATCAGCTCAAGGCCGACGTCAAGGCGGCCGACGCCGCCCAGGACGAGGCCGACGCCGAGGCCAAGCGGCTGCTCCTCCAGCTCGGCAACATCGTCCACGAGGACGTGCCGGTCGGCGGTGAGGAGGACTTCGTCGTCCTGGAGACGCACGGCACCATCCGCGACTTCGGCGCCGAGGGCTTCGAGCCCAAGGACCACCTGGAGCTCGGCGAGGCGCTCGGCGCCATCGACATGGAGCGCGGCGCCAAGGTCTCCGGTTCGCGGTTCTACTACCTGACGGGCGTCGGCGCCCTCCTGGAGCTCGCCCTCGTCAACGCGGCGATCGCCCAGGCCACCGAGGCCGGCTTCGTCCCGATGCTGACCCCCGCGCTGGTCCGCCCGCGCGCCATGGAGGGCACCGGCTTCCTCGGCCAGGCCGCGGAGAACGTGTACCACCTGGAGAAGGACGACTACTACCTCGTCGGCACCTCCGAGGTGCCGCTCGCCGCGTACCACATGGACGAGATCGTCGAGGCGGACAAGCTGCCCCTGCGGTACGCGGGCTTCTCCCCCTGCTTCCGCCGCGAGGCCGGGACGTACGGCAAGGACACCCGCGGCATCTTCCGGGTGCACCAGTTCGACAAGGTCGAGATGTTCTCGTACGTCGACCCGGCGGACGCCGAGGCCGAGCACCGCAGGCTCCTGGAGTGGGAGAAGCAGTGGCTCACCGGACTCGAACTGCCCTTCCAGGTCATCGACGTCGCCACCGGTGACCTCGGCGCGTCGGCCTCGCGCAAGTTCGACTGCGAGGCGTGGATCCCCACCCAGGGCAAGTACCGCGAGCTGACCTCCGCGTCCAACTGCGACAGCTTCCAGGCCCGCCGCCTCTCCGTGCGGATGCGCGAGGGCAAGAAGGTCCAGCCGCTGGCCACCCTGAACGGCACCCTCTGCGCCGTACCGCGCACCATCGTGGCGCTCCTGGAGAACCACCAGCTGCCCGACGGTTCGGTCCGGGTGCCCGAGGTGCTCCGTCCGTACCTGGGCGGGCGCGAGGTCCTGGAGCCGGTCTCCAAGTGACCTTCCCCTACAAGCTCGTCGCCACCGACCTCGACGGCACACTGCTGCGCGGGGATGACACGGTCTCCGAGCGCACCCGCGAAGCTCTGGGCGCCGCCACGGCTGCCGGTGCCGCGCACATCATCGTCACCGGCCGCTCGGTCCCCTGGACCCGGCACATCCTGGACGACCTGGGTTACGACGGCCTCGCCGTCTGCGGCCAGGGCGCGCAGGTCTACCACGCGGGCGAGCACAAGCTGCTGACCTCGCTGACCCTGGACCGGCAGCTCGCCGGGCTCGCCCTGTCCAAGGTCGAGGCGGAGATCGGCCCGCTGGCGCTGGCCGCCAGCCGCGACGGGCTGGAGGGCGAGGTGCTGGTCGGCCCGGGTTACCGGGTGCAGGAGGGGCCGCTCCCGTACGTGTTCGTGGACGACGCCGCCGAGATGTGGACCGCCCCGCTGAACAAGGTCTACCTGCAGCACCCGGAGCTCGACGACGACGCCCTGGCCATCGCCGCGCGGGCGGCCGTGGGCAACCTGGTCGACGTGGTCATGGCGGGACCCGGCGTGGTGGAGATCCTGCCGCTCGGGCTGAGCAAGGCCACCGGCCTCTCGCTGGCCGCCCGCCGGCTCGGTGTGAAGGCCGCCGACACCATCGCCTTCGGGGACATGCCTAACGACATCCCGATGTTCGGCTGGGCGCAGCACGGTGTGGCCATGGCCAACGCCCACGACACCCTGAAGGCCGTGGCGCACGAGATCACCGCGTCCAACGAGCACGACGGCATCGCGGTGGTCCTGGAGGAGCTGCTCCGCACCAAGGCCGTGGCCGTACCGCACTGACACCGACCTGACGGCCCTGCCCGCCGCCGCCGCATTCCCGGTGGCGGCGGGCAGGGCCTTTTCGGTCGGCCGCCGGCCCTCGTGGCTCAGCGGCGCCCGGTGCGGCGCCGCAGGTCCTTCAGCTGGTGCGCGAAGGCCTCCATGCGCGCGTCGAACCGGGCGTCCATCCGTACGACGTCCTGCGACAGGTCCGACAGCCGCACGCTCATCGCGCCGACCACCTGCTGCGTCGCCTCCACCTTCCGGTCCAGGCTGTCCAGCCGCTCCGACATCCGGCAGAGCACCGGACCCAGTTCCTGGAGTGCGCTGCCGACGTCGGCGAGGCAGCTCTCGATCCGGGTGACCCGCACGTCGAGCGAGTCGTACTGGGCCCGCAGCGACTCCTCGGCGTCGAGGAGGTAGGTACGGACGCATCGGGCGATGTCGCTGTCGCGAAGAAGCATGGCGACGTTGAGGACGGTGCGGCGGGTGTAGAGCGTCAGCTGAGTGACTGCCTGTGGATAACTTTCTCCTCCCTCACCCTTCCATAGGGACAACATGTCCCTATGGAAGATCTGCAGCTCAGAGCCTCGGATCAGTCTGAGACCGTTCTCCGTCACCTCTTCTCGATGGCGTTGGGTCACCTTCTTGACGACCTCTGTGGATACTTCGAAGTAACGTGCCACATCCTCTGTGCGAACGTGAATTCCGTCCGGGAGCATGACAAGGCTCTTCACCTTGTCGAGGATGTCGACGCGCCCCATCTGCTCGACGCGCAGCGCGCGTGATTCGAGCAGGGCGACTTCCGTGGGCATGGGCATGCCTTCCGTACGAGGGAATGACAAGGGATGGCCCTTACCCAGGGCTGCAGGGGTGGAGGACGCTCACGGTTGCCACTCACTCGATGACCGGACCGGTGGGCTCTGCCCCATCCGGGTCCGGCACTCCCCGATTTCACGAACGCTACGACGCCACGGATTCCAGTTCCCTCCACGCACCTTGTTCAACGACCCGATAAACGTACGGTTACGCGCACATCTGTCCTGGTCATACGACAACCCCCGCCCGAGGAGGGGCGGGGGTTGCGGGGAAGGCGGCCGGCGTCAAGCGGCCGGGATCACTCCTCCCCGGCCAGCTTCAGCGCGCGCAGCTTCTGGCCCGCGTACCAGGCGGCGGCCACGGTGACGGCGGCCAGCAGGACCGTCGCCAGCGGCAGCCCCACCTCCGAGGTGACCATGCCCTGTCCGGCCACCTTCTCGGCGACGGCGAGGGACCACTGCTGGACGCTGAGCGTCCGCGCGCCCGGCACCAGGCTGCCGAAGAGCGCCTCCCAGACCAGTGCGTAGACCAGGCCGATGACCACCGCGTGGCGGCTGATGGTGCCCAGGAGCAGGAAGAGCGCGCTGTACGCGATCGAGGCGACCAGTGCCGCGATGGTGTAGGCGATCGCGATCTGCTGCCCGTTGCCGTTCAGGATGAGCCCGGCGAGCAGGGTCGGCAGGGCGGAGAAGACCATGGTCACCGCGATGGCGACGATCAGCTTGGTGAAGATGATCGTGGGGCGCTTCACCGGCTTGGCCAGCAGGTAGACGATCGAGCCGTCGTCGATCTCCGGGCCGATCGCACCGGTTCCGGCGATCACCCCGATCAGCGGCACCATCGTGGCGATGGCGAACCCGCCGAGGACGTTGGCGGCGACCTGGTCGTCGGCTCCGGCGAACATGCGGACCGCCACCGCGATGACCAGCAGCAGGGCGGGAAGGACGAACAGGATGGCGGCCCGGCGCCGGCCGAGCAGGGCCCGGTAGGTGAGCCGGGCGACTGTGGGGTCGTACATGACGGTGCACAGCTCCTTTCAGGCCACTACTCAGGCCGCTACGAGGTAGGAAAAGACCGATTCGAGGGATTCGTCGGACGGTGAGACGGTCAGCAGCCGGATGCCGTGTTCCCGGGCGACCTTCGGCAGCAGTTCGGTGAAGCGACCGAAGTCGACGGCCTGGATGCGCAGGGCCTTCTCGGTCAGGTCGACCTCGATGCCCGCCGTCGACGGGTCGGCGATGAGCGCGGCCGCCAGCGCCCGGTCGTCGCTGGAGCGGATCAGGTAGCGGTGCGGCCGGTCCGTCATCAGGCGGCGGATCTTCCGGAAGTCGCCGGACGCGGCGTGCCGTCCCGCCACGATCACCTCGATGTGCGAGGCCAACTGCTCGACCTCTTCGAGGATGTGCGAGGAGAACAGGACTGTGCGGCCCTCGGCCCCCATCCGCCGCAGCAGGTCCATCAGCTGCATCCGCTGGCGCGGGTCCATCCCGTTGAACGGCTCGTCCAGCAGCAGCACGGAGGGCTCGTGGACCAGCGCGGACGCCATCTTCACGCGCTGGCGCATGCCCTTGCTGTACGTGGAGATCTTGCGGTCCTGCGCATACTCCATCTGGACCGTGGCCAGCGCCCGCCGCGCCTCCGCGCCCCCCAGGCCGTGCAGTTCGGCGTTGGCGACGACGAACTCCTTGCCGGTCAGGAAGTCGTACATCCCTTCCCGTTCCGGGACGATGCCGATCGCCCGGTAGACGCTCTCGTTGCGCCAGATCGGCCGGCCGTCGAGCGTGACCTTCCCCGTCGAGGGGGCGAGGAACCCGCCCATCATGTTGATGAGCGTGGACTTCCCGGCGCCGTTCGGGCCGAGCAGTCCGGTGACGCCGGGGCCCACCCTCATGGAGACGTCGTTGACGGCGACCACATTGCCGAACCAGCGCGAGGTGTGGTCGATCTCGATGGTGGTCACAGCCCGACCCTCCGGTAGCGGCGCATCAGGACGGCGTACGAGCCGGCGACGAGCGCGAGAACAACGAACAGGTAGACCACTCCCGTACCGGCCCCCGGGCCTTCCCCTCCGGGGAAGGCGGAGGTGGCGCCGAGGAACGCGGTCTGTACGCCGTCGATCAGCGTGATCGGCGAGAAGAGGCCGAGCCACTCCACGGCCCCCGGCGAACCGGTCTCCCAGGCGATGGCCTGGACCGTCGAGACGGCACCGTAGGAGATGGTCAGCACCGCGATCACCGCGGCGACGCCGAAGCCCCGGCGCGGGGTCAGAGCGGCCATCACCAGGCCGAGCCCGGCGAACAGCACGGACAACAGCGCCACCGACACCAGCCCCTGGCCGAACCACTTGGTCTGGTCGACGAAGTCGAACTTCGCGAGCAGAGAACCCACATAGAGGACGAGCAGCGGCGCAGCGGTGAGGATGAAGAGCGCGGACGCCGTGGCGGCGAACTTGGCGACGACGTAGTCGACGCGTTCGATCGGCCGCGAGAAGTACAGGGGGACGCTCTTGAAGCGGAGGTCCCTGGATACCGCCTGCGGGGCCTGTGCGGCGATGAAGAGGCCGATGACCGCCTGCAGGTAGATCGCGTACGACGTGTACTTGACCACGAGTTTGGTGGCGTCCGGCGCGGCCATCGAGACGGCCACCAGGATCGCCGCGACCAGGGTCATCACGCCGAACAGCAGCATGGGCAGCACCTTGGACTTGGCGGAACGGCCGAGTCCGAAGGAGCCCCGCAGGGTCTGCGAGTAGAGCGAGCGGCGGGCGTAGGCCCGGCCGAGCCGCCTGCCGTCGTAGGAGCGGTAGCCGATGTTGTGGATCCGGGAGGTGTCGCGCCCGGCCGCGGTCCCGGTCTCAGTGCTCATCGCGACCGCTCCCCTTCTGCTGGTACGGCCCCGAGGTGGCCTGCTGCACGGCCCCGGCGGTGGCGGCCTGGGCCGGGACGGCGGTGGTGCGCGCCCCGTCCTGCTCGGTACGGAAGACCTCGGCGATGTGGTGGCGGCGCTGCTCCATGCGGACGAGGCCGAGACCGAGCCCGGCGACGCTGTCGCGGACCAGGTCGTACGTCTCCTCGCCGGTGGCCTCGACCAGCAGGATGTGGCCCGCGCCCGGCAGGCCTTCCGCGTCGAGCCCGTCGTGGCCGACCAGGGTGACCCCCGCCTTCGTGAGGATCCGGCGCAGGGCGTCGGTGCCGTCGGGGTGGGTGTCGCTGTCGGTCACCTCGACCGCGAGGGTGGTGGTGATCTGGGTGAAGTCGCTGGTGGAGCTGGAGCGCAGCAGGGCGCCGCCGTCGATGACGACGACGTGGTCGCAGGTGCGCTCCAGCTCGCCCAGCAGGTGCGAGGTCACCAGGACGGAGATGCCGAAGTCGGTGTGGATGCGGCGGATCAGGCCGAGCATCTCGTCACGGCCGACCGGGTCCAGGCCGTTGGTCGGCTCGTCGAGGAGGACCAGCTGCGGGTCGTGGACGAGGGCCTGGGCCAGCTTCACCCGCTGCTTCATGCCGGTCGAGTAGCCGCCGATGGGGCGGTAGCGCTCCTCGTAGAGGCCGACGTGGCGCAGGGTGTCGGCGGTGCGCTCGCGGGCGGCGGTCGGCGGCAGCCCCGACATGCGGGCCATGTGCACGACGAATTCGGTGGCCGACACGTCGGGCGGGAGGCAGTCGTGCTCCGGCATGTACCCCACCCGTTCCCGGATGGCGGCGCCGCTGGTCGCCACGTCGAGCCCGAGCACCGCGGCCCGGCCCTCGGTGGCGGGGGAGAGACCCAGAAGGATCTTGATCAGCGTGGACTTGCCGGCTCCGTTGGAACCCACCAGACCGGTCACACCTGGTCCGATGTCCAACGTGAGCCGGTCGAGCGCGGTCACCCGGGGGAACCGCTTGCTCAGGGCTTCGGTGGCGATAACGGCAGTCACGGATACGACGGTAGTGGCGCGGGCCACAGGGATCGTCAGCCCTGACGGCTGGATCGGCATCAGACTCCAGGCGTACGGCCCCGTAGGGGGACCCGCGAAGGAGGACTACCGGACCTCCGGGTGCGGGGAGCGGCGCCGGGCCCGGAGTTGTCCACAGGCCGTGCACCCCCCTTGACGTAGCCGCCGGACATTGTCACATTCATCAGTGTCACGTTACGGGCACGTACCGCTCACAGCAGGGAACGGACGGTGGCATGGTCGCGGCAGCGCAGGACGGAAACGCCCCGGGACTGCGGGGGTTCAGAGAAGTGCAGCGCCTCGCCTTCGCCTGCGCCGAAGCCGTCGCCGGCCAGCTCAGACCGGGGGTCACCGAGCGTGAGGCGGCCCGGATGCAGCGCGTGTGGCTGCGGGAGCAGGGCGTGAGTGACTGGTTCCACCTCCCCTTCGCCTGGTTCGGTGACCGGACGGCGTTCGCCGGGTTCAAGGTGCCGCCGCAGTTCTTCCCGACCGACCGGAAGCTGGAGCCGGGCATGCCGTTCATCCTCGACATGGCCCCGGTGTACCGGGGCTGCACCGCCGACATCGGCTACTCGGGCTGCCTCGGGCTCAACCCCCTCCACGACAGGCTGCTGGCCGACCTGGAGGCGCACCGCGAGCTGATCCTGCGGGAGGTGCGCGAGCGCCGCTCGCTCCGCGAGATCTACGAGGACGTCGAGCGCCTCATGACCGCGCAGGGCTATGCGAACAGGCACCGGGCCCACCCCTTCGGCGTGATCGCCCACAAGGTGGACCGCGTCGCCGAACGGCGTTGGTCGCCGCAGGTGTTCGGGTTCGGCACGCGGGCCCTCAAGGGGCTGGTGAGCGACGCGGTGCACGGTCACCGGGACGGCTGGTCACCGCTGTGGAGCCCGTACCGCTTCTCCGACCACCCCCCGCGGCCCGGCCTGTGGGCGGTCGAACCCCACCTCGGATTCCGGGGTACCGGCGCGAAGTTCGAGGAGATCCTGGTCGTCACCGACTCCGAGGACCCCGAGCAGAGCGCCTTCTGGCTGGACGACGATCTGCCGCATGTGCGGCGCTGGGCCGAGGAGAGGGTGGCGGCGTGAATCTGCCGGGAGCGCGCGAGCGCCGGATACGAACGGGCGGCATCGAGCTGTGTGTCGCCGAGCTGGGGGACGCGGACCGGCCGACGGTGGTGCTGGTCCACGGGTACCCGGACAGCAAGGAGGTCTGGTCCGAGGTCGCCCTGCGGCTGGCCGAGCGGTGGCACGTCGTGCTGTACGACGTCCGGGGACACGGCAGGTCGACGGCGCCGAAGCCGCTGCGCGGCGGCTTCACCCTGAAGAAGCTGACCGACGACTTCCTCGCGGTGATCGACGCCGTCAGCCCGGACCGGCCGGTCCATGTGGTCGGGCACGACTGGGGGTCCGTGCAGTCCTGGGAGTTCGTCACGGTCGGCCGGACCGAGGGCCGGATCGCCTCCTTCACCTCGATGTCCGGTCCGTCCCTGGACCACTTCGGGCACTGGATCAAACGGCGGATGGCCCGGCCCACCCCGCGCCGGGTCGGTCAGCTGCTGGGCCAGGGCGCCAAGTCCTGGTACGTGTACCTGCTCCATACGCCGGTGCTGCCGGAGCTGGCCTGGCGCGGCCCCCTCGGCAAGCGGTGGCCCGGAATCCTCCAGCGGCTGGAGAAGGTACCCGCGGGCGACTACCCGACCGCCTCCCTGCCGGACGACGCGGCGCACGGGGCCTGGCTCTACCGGGACAACGTCCGCGCCCGGCTGGGCAGGCCGCGCGCCGACGCCTACGCCCACGCACCGGTCCAACTCATCACGCCGACCGGCGACTCCTTCCTCTCCGAGCGGCTCTACGACGACCTGGAGCACTGGGCCCCCCGCCTGGTGCGCCGGTCGCTGCCGGCCAAGCACTGGGGGCCGCGTACCCGGCCCGACCAGCTGGCCGCGTGGATAGGCGAGTTCGCCGCCTCCCACGAGGTGGACGGCCAGGAAGGGCCGACGGCCCAGCAGCCCGCGGCGAAGGGGCCGTACGCGGAGCGGTTCGGCGGCCTGCTGGTGCTGGTGACGGGTGCCGCCTCCGGGATCGGGCGGGCCACCGCCTTCGCGTTCGCCGAGGCGGGCGCCCGCGTGGTGGCCGTGGACCGCGACGCGGACGGGGCTGCCAGGACGGCGGAGCTGGCCCGGCTGGTCGGGGCTCCGGCGGCCTGGGGCGAGGCGGTCGACGTCAGTGACGAGGCGGCGATGGAGAAGCTCGCCGACAAGGTCGCCGCCGAGTACGGCATCGTCGACGTCCTGGTCAACAACGCCGGGATCGGGCTCTCCGGCCCCTTCCTGGAGACCACGAGCCAGGAGTGGAAGCAGGTCCTCGACGTCAATCTCTGGGGCGTCATCCACGGCTGCCGGATCTTCGGCAAGCAGATGGCCGACCGGGGCCAGGGCGGCCATATCGTCAACACCGCCTCGGCCGCCGCCTTCCAGCCCTCCCGGGCCCTGCCGGCGTACGGCACGTCGAAGGCGGCCGTGCTGATGCTCAGCGAGTGCCTGCGGGCCGAGCTGGCGGAGAAGTCGATCGGGGTCAGCGCCATATGCCCCGGCATCGTCAACACCAACATCACCGCCACCGCCCGGTTCGCCGGGGCCGACGCGGCGGAGGAGCAGCGCCTGCGGAAGCGCACCACCCGGCTCTACGGGCGGCGCAACTACCCGCCTACGCGGGTCGCCGACGCGATCCTGCGTGCGGTCGTCCGCAACCAGGCCGTGGTGCCGGTGACCCCCGAGGCACGCGGCGCCCGGCTGCTCTCCCGGGTCAGCCCCGGGGCGCTGCGGGCAATCGCCCGGCTGAAGCCGCCGCTGTGAGCGGGCGGGAGGCCGGAGCGCCGAGCGGGCGCCAGACCGCCACGGGCTCCGGACCGGGCCCCGCGGCGGAGGGCCGGAGCGCCGCCGAATACCGGATCGAGGGCCTGGCCCACGCCAGCGGGGTCACGGTGCGCACGATCAGGGGGTACCAGGACCGGGGGCTGCTGCCCACGCCGGAGCGGCGCGGGCGGGCCAATGTGTACGGGGAGGCCCATCTGGCCCGGCTGCTCCAGATCGCGGACCTGCTGGAGCGCGGGTACACCCTGGCCAGCATCAAGGAGCTGCTGGAGGCGTGGGACGCGGGGCGGGGACTGGGCGGGGTGCTGGGCCTGGTAGCCGAGGTGAGCGGGCCCTGGACCCACGAGGAGGCCGCCCGGGTCACCCGTGAGGAGCTCGACGCGAGGTTCGGCGGAACGCAGGACGACGAGGCGATCGCCGAGGCGGTGGAGCTCGGGGTGCTGGAGCGCGTCCCGGGCCGGGTCGACGAGTTCCTCGTGCCCAGCCCGCAAGAGCTGGCGGTGGCGGTGGAGTTGCACGCGGCGGGTGTCCCGCTGCTCGCCATCTCCGGTCATCTGAAGGAACTTCGCGGCCAGGTCGAGCACATAGCGTCCCGATTCCTGGAGTTCACCACCGAGCACGTCTTCGCCCGCTATCTCGGTCACCGCCCGCCCACCGACTCCGACGCGGCCGAGGCGGCGTCCCTGGTGCGTCGGCTGCGGCCGCTCGCCCAGCAGACGGTGGACGCCGAACTGGCCCGGGCGATGCGGATATTCGCCACGCGCCACCTGCATCACCACCTCGGTTCGCAGGAGAGCGCCGTCGAGGACAGCGAGACCCGTCCGGTGCTGCTGCCCTCCCGTACAACGCGGGCCGTCGAGGCGCTGGTCGGCGCGGACCGGGTGGCGGCGTTCGTGACCGCAGCCGCCGAACGCGAGGTGCAGGCACGCACTTTGAACACGCTTGCCGCATCTCTTCCGATAGCCAACAAAGTTGACTAAAGGGGCCAAATCGCCTAGCAGTTGTCCACAGAATGGCCAAACAGGCTGTGGATAACCGGAGTTGGCTGTGGATCAAACATAGATACGAGAAAAGCCGAAAAGAATCCTGTCAGAAATCCGGATGCACCGGTGATCTGCTCACCGGCACTCTGGCGGGATGGACGAACGTCGCACCGTCAAGGTGTCCAAGTACCTCTCGAAACATCTGCGGCACCAGCCGGAGCGCCTCGGCATCACCCTCGACGACAACGGCTGGGTGGACGTCGAGACGTTGCTGCACGCGGCGGCCCGGCACGGCTTCACCATCACCCGTACCGAGCTCGACCACGTCGTCACCGTCAACGACAAGCGCCGCTTCACGGTGGACGGCGACCGCATCCGCGCCAACCAGGGTCACACCGTCACCGTCGACCTGGACCTGCCGCCCGCACAGCCGCCGGCGTACCTCTACCACGGCACGGTCCCCCGGGTGCTGGACGCGATCCGGGCCGAGGGGCTGCGCCCCATGGCCCGCCACCACGTCCACCTCTCCCCCGACCGCGAGACGGCCACCCGGGTCGGCGCCCGGCGCGGCCGCCCCCTGGTGCTCACCGTGGACGCCGGCGCCATGCACCGCGCCGGCCATGTGTTCCGGGTCAGCGCCAACGGGGTCTGGCTCGCCGACGCCGTACCCCCTCGGTTCCTGCGCCTGCCCGGATGAGCCGCCGCCGGGGGAAACCGGGCTGTCAGGCCAGCTGGGCGGGCGCCTCGGTCACGATGCGCTCGTAGACGGCCGGATCGGTGTCGAAGACGGAGTCCGGGATCGGGGCGTGGATGGCGATCTCGGTGAATCCGAGCTCCGCGTGCCGGCCCGCGAAGTCGACGAAGGCGTCCACCGACTCCAGCGGGGTGTTGCGGTCGGGTGTGAACCCGGCGAGCAGGATCCGCTCCACCTCGGAGGCGTCCCGGCCGACCTCCTCGCAGGCCGCGGCGAGCCTCTTGGTCTGGTCCCGAATCGCCTCCACCGACTGCTCCGGCGTCCCCTCCTCGTACAGCTTCGGGTCGCCCGTGGTGACCCACGCCTGCCCGTGGCGGGCGGCCAGCCGCAGACCGCGCGGGCCGGTCGCGGCCACCGCGAAGGGAAGCCGCGGGCGCTGGACGCAGCCCGGAATGTTACGGGCCTCCACGGCGGAGTAGTGCGTTCCGTGCTCCGTCACCGCGTCCTCGGTGAGCAGACGGTCCAGGAGCGGGAGGAACTCGCCGAAGCGGTCGGCACGCTCCCGTGGGGTCCAGGCGTCCTGGCCCAGCGCGGTGGCGTCGAACCCGCTGCCTCCGGCGCCGATGCCAAGGGTGATCCGGCCGCCGGAGATGTCGTCCAGGGAGATCAGCTCCTTGGCCAGGGTCACGGGGTGGCGGAAGTTCGGCGAGGTGACCAGGGTGCCCAGGCGCAGCCGCCGGGTGGCCGTCGCGGCGGCGGTGAGCGTGGGGAGCGCGCCGAACCACGTCCGGTCGCGGAAGCTCCGCCAGGACAGGTGGTCATAGGTGTAGGCGGCGTGGAACCCCAGGTCCTCGGCGCGCCGCCATGTGTCACGGCCTCCGTCGTGCCAGCGGTAGATCGGCAGAATCACAGTGCTCAGTCGCATGAGGGCGACCCTACGAGAGGTCGAGCAGGTGGCGCATCGCCTCCGCGGCACGGACCGCGGCGTCCCCGCAGCAGTTGTTGAACAGGACGTGGACCTCCCGCACCTGCTCGGCCGTCCCGCGGATGCGCGGGACCCACTCGGAGAGTTCCTCCGGCGTGTAGTCGTGCCGGAACCGCTCCTCCTTGGTGCCGGTCCCCCAGGCGCTGTTGCGGCCGTGGAAGCGGACCAGGGCGAGTTCCGGGGTGGTGACCCGGACGATCGGCGGTACGGACGCGGGAAGCGTCTGCACCATGTCCACGGCCACGGCGGTCGCGTCCAGCTCCGTCAGCAGGGCGGTCGTCGCGTCGAGGTGTTCCTCGCGCCACCACCCGGGGTGCCGGAACTCCACGGCCATCGGCCAGCCCGCCGCGCGCTCGCGGCACCGGCGCAGGAACTCCACCGCGGGCGGGCCGGGAACGAGCCGGTTCGGGAACTGGAACACCAGCGTCCCCAGCCGCCCGGCTGCGCGCAGCGGTTCGAGGGCCCCGCTGTAGCGGTCCCACACCTCGTCGAGCAGCCCGGGATCGATGCCGCCCCGCTCCGACTGCCGAGCGAGGGCCGGCCGCAGGTCGGCGGGGAGCGCTTCCGGCCGGGTCGGATGCCCGGTGAGCAGGGAGAATGCCTTCACATCGAACCGGAAGCCCTCGGGCGTGCGGTCGGCCCACAGCAGGCTGTTGCGGGTGCTGGGCAGCCCGTAATAGGTGGAGTCCACCTCCGCCACCGGGAACTGCTCGGCATAGTGGCGCAACCTGCCCTCCGCGTCGCGCCGTCCCCTCGGATACCAGCCGCTGGACACCAGCGCCTTGTCCGTCCACGAGCAGGTTCCGACCCGTATCTCTCCCATGCCGCCCGTCTTCCCCGCATGCGCCGGTGGACTCGCCCGGCCACCCGAGAACCGTTGACATATGCCGGAGGAATGTTTCGCAGATCAGCGACGTGACCACTCACATGTGCGTCCCTCCGCACGCACGTGCACCCCGGTGGGCGAGAATGGCGAGGTGACCTCCGCTACCGATGCGCCTCTGCCCGCCGTGACCCGGCTGATCGCAACCGACCTCGACGGAACCCTGCTGCGCGACGACAAGACGCTCTCCGCGCGCACCGTCGCCGCGCTCGCCGCGGCCGAGGAGGCCGGGATCGAGGTCTTCTTCGTGACCGGCAGGCCGGCCCGCTGGATGGGCGTCGTCAGCGCCCACGTACAGGGCCATGGGCTGGCGATTTGCGCCAACGGCGCCGTGGTCACCGATCTGCGGGCGGACCGCGAGCTGCTCACCGTACGGGCGCTGGAGCGCGAGGCCGCCCTGCATGTCGTGCACACTCTGCGCGAAGCCGCCCCCGGCACCTCCTTCGCCGTCGAGCTGACCACCGGCATCCACTACGAACCGTCCTATCCGCCCTTCCACCTGGACCCCGGCGCCACGGTCGCCATGGCCGAGAAGCTGCTGCACGAGGACGTGCCGGGTCAGGGCGCTCCCCTGCTCAAACTCCTCGCCCACCACACCGAGATGCCCCCCGACGCCTTCCTCGCCCTAGCCCGTACGACGGCCGGGGAACGGGCCTCCATCACCCGGTCCAGCCCCTCCGCGCTCCTGGAGGTCAGCGGCCTCGGCGTCTCCAAGGCCAGTACGCTCGCCGCCTGTTGCGCCGAGCGCGGTATCTCCGCGGCCGAGGTGGTCGCCTTCGGCGACATGCCCAACGACATCGAGATGCTCGGCTGGGCCGGTACCTCGTACGCCATGGGCAACGCCCACCCCGCCGCACTGGCCGCCGCGTCGGGGCGGACCCTCACCAACGAGGAGGACGGTGTGGCCGTGGTCATCGAGCGGATCCTCACCGCCCGCTGACCGCCCTTCAGCTCGCCTCCGCAGAGCGGCGTCCGGCCCACCGCACGAGTGCTGCGCGGTCACAGCGGCGCCTCCCACACCACCGTCGTACCTCCCCCGTCCTCCCCGATGCCAGGGCCGAACCAGCTCGCCCCGCCCAGCGACTCCGCCCGCCGGGCCAGGTTGCGCAGACCGCTGCGGCGCCCGCCCTCCGGGATGCCCACCCCGTCGTCAGCCACCGACAGACGCACCGCGGCCCGGCCGTCCGGCAGGGTCACCGTCGCGTCGACGACCACGTCGATCACCGAGGCCCCGGCGTGCCGGAAGGCGTTCGACAGGGCCTCGCGCAGCGCGGCGACGAGGTTCTTGCCGGTCAGCTCCCCGACGAGCGAGTCGACGGCGCCGAGGAAGCGGTGCGCGGGCTTGAAGCCGAGCGGGACCGCCGCCATGTTGATCTCCCGCAGGACGCGGGTGCGGAGCCCCGAGGGCGCTTCGGCCGGTTCCTGCTGGAGCGCGAAGATGGCCGTACGGATCTCCTGGATGGTCACGTCCAGCTCGTCGACCGCCCGGCCCACCCCCGTCCGCACCTCGGGGACCACCGACCGGCGCTGCGCGCTCTCCAGCATCATCCCGGTGGCGAACAGCCGCTGGATGACCAGGTCGTGCAGGTCCCGGGCGATCCGGTCACGGTCCTCGTAGACCGCGAGCCGCTCCCGGTCCCGCTGCGCCTCGGCCATCATCAGCGCGAGGGCGGCCTGCGAGGCGAACTGGGTGGCGAGCGTCCGCTCGGTCCGGCTGAACGGGCGCGCACCCCGCGCCCGGGGCGTGGCCAGGGCGCCGAGCACCCGGCCGCCGCTCTGCAGCGGCAGCAGCATGCTCGGCCCGAACCGGCCGGCCAGCCTGGTGACCATGCGGCTGTCGGCGGCCGAGTCGTCGATGAAGACCGCCTCACCCGCCAGCAGCTTCGCCACCACCGTGGAGCGGGCCGGAATGATCACCCCGAGCGAGGACGAGGGATCGTCGGCGGAGACGGCGACGATCTCCAGACCACCGTCCCCGGAGGGCAGCAGCACGATGCCGGCGGCGGAATCGGCGAGGTGGCGGGCCTGCTCGGCGACGACGGAGAGCGCGTCGTCGGCGTCCCCGCCCGACAGGAGCGCGGTGGTCACCGCCACCGATCCGTCGATCCAGCGCTCCCGCTGCCGTGCCGCCTCGTACAACCGGGCGTTGCCGATGGCGATCCCGGCCTCGGTGGCGAGCACCCGCACCATGTGGAGGTCGTAGTCGCTGAACTCGCCGCCGCCTTGCTTCTCGGTCAGGTAGAGGTTGCCGAAGGTCTCCCCCTGGACCCGGATCGGCACCCCGAGGAAGCCGCGCATCCCGGGATGGCCGGGCGGGAAGCCGGCGGACCGCGGATCGCCGGTGAGGTCGGCCAGCCGTACGGGTTCGGGGTGGTGGATCAGCGCGCCGAGCAGGCCGCGGTGTCCGTCGGGCCCGCGCCCGATCGCCCGGGCGACCTCCGCCGGGACCCCGTGGGTGACGAAGTCGCAGAGCCCGTCGCCCGCCTCGTCGACGACGCCGATGGCGGCGTACCGGGCGTGGGCGAGCTCGGCCGCGGTCGCACAGATCCGGTCGAGGGTGGAGTGCAGTTCCAGCCCGGTGCCCACCGAACGCATCGCTTCCAGGAGCTGCGGAATCCGGGCCGCGAGTTCGGTGGAGAGGCCGCGCAGGCCCCGGGTGGCCTCGGTGGCGGCGTCGACTGGGTCCTGCGGGTCCGGCTCTGCCATGACCCGAGCCTAGTTAGTGGCGATTGGGGAGGAAAGTCGGGTTTTCTCTTTGTTGGTGCCGGACGGGGCTCAGGCCGCCGCCACCGTCTCCACCTCCCGCTCCAGCATCCGGCGCAGCAAACCGTCCTCGGCGGCGAGTTCCGCGTACGGGCCGCGCTGCGCCACCCGGCCCGCGTCCAGCACCAGTACCTCGTCGACCGCTTCGACTCCGGCCAGCCGGTGGGTGATCAGCACGGTCGTCCGCCCTTCGGTCGCCGCCAGCAGGTCGGCGGTGAGCGCGTCGGCGGTCGCCAGGTCGAGGTGCTCGGCCGGCTCGTCCAGGACCAGGACCGGGAAGTCGGCCAGCAGCGCCCTTGCCAGGGCGAGGCGCTGGCACTGGCCGCCGGAGAGCCGGGCACCGTGCTCGCCCACCGGGGTGTCGAGCCCTCGGGGCAGGGAGCGGACCCACTCCAGCAGCCGGGCCCGGGCGAGCGCGTCGTACAAATCGGCGTCGGTCGCGCCGGTACGGGCCAGGCGCAGGTTCTCGCGGATCGAGCTGTCGAAGACATGGGCGTCCTGGGCGCACAGGCCGACGGACCGCCGTACGGTGTCGCCGTCCAGGTCGGCCGCCTCCACACCACCGAGGCTGTACGTCCCCGAGGAGGCGTCCAGGAAGCGGAGCAGGACCTGCGCGAGCGTCGTCTTCCCGGAGCCGGAAGGGCCGACGACCGCGATGCGGCGACCGGGCACCAGCGTCAGGTCGAGCGCCTCCAGGGCGTCGTGGCGCGCCCCCGGATAGCGGGCCGACAGCCCCCGGACCTCCAGCGGGAACGGAGAGGCGGGCGCATCGGCCGGGGTCGCGGGCTCCCGTACGGGTACGGGGGCGTCGAGCACCTCGTACACCCGCTCCGCGCTCCTCAGGACCCGTTGGCGGTACTGCACCGCGAGCGGCATTCCGGCGACGGCCTCGAAGGCGGCGAGCGGGGTGAGCACCACCACCGCGAGCGCGACCCCGGACAGCCGGCCGTCCTGCACGGCGGGCACGGCGACGAGTGCGGCGGCCACCACCGTGAGCCCGCAGGCCAGGGCGGAGAGCCCGCCGCCGAGAGCCGTCGCGGTGGCGGCGCGGGAGGCGATCCGGGTCAGCAGGCCGTCGGCGGCCCGCACGTGGGCCTGCCGGGCCGGGAGCTCTCCGGCGACGGTCAGCTCGGCCGTACCGCCCAGGAGATCGGTGACCCGGGTGGCCAGGGCGGCCCGCGCCGGGGCCAGCCGACGCTCCGCACGGCGGGCGCAGGCACCGCTGACCAGCGGCACACCGGCCCCGGCGACCAGCAGCCCGACCGCCAGGATCACGCCCGCCTCGGGCAGCAGCCAGCCGGTGAACCCGGCGGCGGCCACGGAGACGGTGAGCGCGGTCCCGGCGGGCAGCCGCCAGCGCAGCCAGTAGTCCTGGAGCGCGTCCACGTCGGCGACGAGCCGGGAGAGCAGGTCGCCCCGGCGCACCGTGCGCAGACCGGCGGGCGCGACGCGTTCGAGGCCCCGGTAGACCGCCACCCGGAGTTCGGCGAGCAGCTTGAGCACGGCGTCATGGGAGACCAGGCGTTCCGCGTACCGGAAGACCGCCCGGCCGATGCCGAAGGCGCGGGTCGCGGTGACCGCCATCATCAGGTAGAGCACCGGAGGCTGTTCGGAGGCGCGGGAGATCAGCCAGCCGGAGACGGCCATCAGCCCCACGGCCGACCCCACCGCGAGGCTGCCCAGCAGGAGCGCCAGGGCCAGCTGCCCGCGCTGCGCGCCCGCCGCCCCACGGACCCGGGCGAGCACCCGCCCGGAGCGGGCGTCGGTCGCCCGCGCCCCTTCGGTCGCGGAAGCCGCGTCGGCCTCCCGGCCGCTCCGAGCCTCCGTGCCGCTCCGGGTTTCCCTACCGCCCCCGGTCTCCCGTACGTCCTCGGGCTCCCGTACGTCCTCGGGTTCCCGTACGTCCTCGGGCTCCAGCAGGTCAGCGGCTTCCAGTACGTCGCCGGGGCGGCGCGCGTCCATCGGCTCGCCGCCCGCGAACGGCTGCGGGACGGGCAGGCCCGGCGCGGCGAAGGTGTCCACGGGCTCGGCGCCGTCGGCCCCCCGTGGCTCCAGCGTCACCACCCGGTCCGCCACCGCCAGCAGCGCCGGGCGGTGGACGACCAGCAGCACGGTCCGTCCCGCCGCCAGCCTCCGTACCGCGTCGACGATCCCCGCCTCCGTCTCACCGTCCAGGCCCGCGGTGGGCTCGTCGAGCAGCAGCAGCGGCCGGTCCGCCAGAAACGCGCGGGCGAGCGCGAGGCGCTGGCGCTGGCCCGCGGAGAGCCCGGCGCCGTCCTCGCCCAGCCGGGTCCGCACCCCGTCGGGCAGCTCCCTGACGAAGTCGTACGCCCCCGCGTCCCGCAACGCCCCCGCCACGGCCTCGTCGTCGGCGTCGGGCCGGGCCAGCCGGACGTTCTCCGCGATGGTGCCCGCGAAGAGGTGCGGGCGCTGCGGGACCCAGGCGATCCGGCGCCGCCAGCGCTCCAGGTCCACGCCGGCGAGGTCCCGGCCGCCGACCCGGACATGTCCCTCGTCGGGTACGGCGAACCCCAGGACCACGTTCAGCAGGGTGGACTTGCCGACGCCGCTCGGGCCGACCAGGGCGACGGTCTCGCCCGGCTCGACGGTGAGCGAGACGGCATCCAGCGAGGGGTCGGTACGCCCCTCGTGGCGCACGGTCACACCCTCCAATTCCAGGCGCGTCGAGTCCGGAACGTCCTCGGTGCCCACCGCCCGGGACTCGGCCTCCAGGACCGCGAAGATCTCCTCGGCGGCCGAGAGCCCTTCCGCCGCCGCATGGTACTGCGCCCCTACCTGCCGGACCGGCAGATACGCCTCCGGGGCCAGGATCAGGACCACCAGACCGGTGTAGAGGTCGAGTTCCCCGTGCACGAGTCGCATCCCGACGGTGACGGCGACCAGGGCGACCGACAGGGTCGCCAGCAGCTCCAGGGCGAACGAGGAGAGGAAGGCGATCCGCAGAGTGCGCAGGGTCGCCCGGCGGTACTGCGAGGTGATGGTGCGGATCGATTCGGCCTGCGCCTTGGCCCGGCCGAAGACCTTGAGCGTCGGCAGTCCGGCGACGACGTCCAGGAAGTGGCCGGAGAGCCGGGAGAGCAGCTGCCACTGCCGGTCCATCCGGGACCGGGTGGCCCAGCCGATCAGGATCATGAAGAGGGGGATGAGCGGCAGGGTGACCACGATGATCGCCGCCGAGACCCAGTCCTCGGTGACGATCCGGACCAGCACCGCCACCGGCACCACGACCGCGAGTCCGAGCTGTGGGAGGTAGCGCGCGAAGTAGTCGTCGAGCGCGTCGACCCCGCGGGTCGCCAGTGCCACCAGGGAGCCGGTGCGCTGCCCGCTCAGCCAACCGGGGCCGAGGAGCGTGGCCCGCTCCAGGAGCCGGCCACGCAGCTCGGACTTGACCGCCGCGCTCGCCCGGTGGGCCGCCAGCTCGGTGAGCCAGGCGATCAGGGCGCGCCCGAGGGCGACCGCCGCGAGCAGGAGCAGCGGGGTACGGAGTTCGGTGACCGTAAGGCCTTCCTCGAAACCGCCCACCACGATCTCGGCGATGAGCATCGCCTGGGCGATCACCAGTGCGGCGCCGACCAGGCCGAGGGCCACCACGGCCGCCAGGAAGAAGCGGGTGGCCCGGGCGTACCGCAGCAGGCGCGGGTCGATCGGTTTCACGTGAAACATCCCCCAGCGGGATCGGTGGGATCGGTGAGATCGGTGGGATTGGCGAGATCGTTGGGATCGGCGAGATCGGCGAGATCGGCGAGGTGAGCCGGGCGGTGTTTCACGTGAAACACCGCCCGTCGGGGCCGGTGCGGATCAGTGCGCGTCCGCGATGTGCTGGGTGCCGATCCGCTTGCGGAACACCCAGTACGTCCAGCTCTGGTAGAGCAGCACCATGGGTGTGGCGATGCCGGCGCACCAGGTCATGATCTTCAGCGTGTACGGCGTGGACGAGGCGTTGGTGACCGTGAGGTTCCACGCGTCGTTTAGCGAGGACGGCATGACGTTCGGGAAGAGCGTCAGGAAGAGCATCCCGACCGCCGCCACGATCGTCAGCCCCGAGAACGCGAACGACCAGCCCTCGCGCCCCTTGGCGATGGCGCCGATCGCCGCCACCAGGGCCACCGCCGCCACGATCAACGCCGCCAGGCTCCAGCGGTCACCGCTCACGGCCTGGGTCCAGAGCAGGAAGCCGAGCGCGAGCACCGCGGTGGCGAGGCCCAGCTTCAGCGCCAGGGAGCGCGCCCGCACCCGGATGTCCCCGGCCGTCTTGAGCGCGGCGAACACCGCGCCGTGGAAGGTGAAGAGGAAGAGCGTGACGAGCCCGCCGAGGATCGCGTACGGGTTCAGCAGGTCGGCGAAAGTGCCGACGTACTCCATGTCGGCGTCGATCTTCACCCCGCGCACGATGTTCCCGAACGCCACGCCCCACAGCACCGCGGGGATCAGCGAGGTCCAGAAGATGGCGTTCTCCCAGTTCGTCTGCCACCGCTCCTCGGTCCGCTTGGCGCGGTACTCGAAGGCGACCCCACGCACGATCAGGCAGAGCAGGATGATCAGCAGGGGGAGGTAGAAGCCGGAGAACAGCGTGGCGTACCACTCGGGGAAGGCCGCGAAGGTCGCGCCGCCGGCGCTGAGCAACCAGACCTCGTTGCCGTCCCAGACGGGTCCGATGGTGTTGATAAGGACCCGCCGCTCCTTGCGGCCGCGGGCGAGCAGCTTGGTAAGGACCCCGATGCCGAAGTCGAATCCCTCCAGGAAGAAGTAGCCGATCCAGAGGACGGCGATGAGCACGAACCAGATGTCGTGGAGTTCCATCTCTCAGCTCCTGCGCTCTCAGTACGAGAAGGCCATGGGCCGGTCGGCGTCTTCGTCGTCGTGGCCGTTGATCCGGGTGGGCGGGTTGAGGTCGGACTCGGTGAGCTCCGGCGGCCCGGCCTTGATGTACTTCACGAGCAGCTTGACCTTGACGACGGCGAGCACGGCGTAGAGGAGGGTGAAGAGGATCATCGAGGTGAGGATCTCGCCCTGCGATACGCCGGGGGAGACCCCGGCGCGGGTCTGGAGCACGCCGTAGACCACCCACGGCTGGCGGCCCATCTCGGTGAAGATCCAGCCCCAGGAGTTGGCGATGAGCGGGAAGAGCAGGGTCCAGAGCGCGACGAGCCAGTAGAGCCTGGTGAGCTTCGGACTGAGCGCCTTGTTCCGGAAGAGGACCAGGTTCGGCACTTCGTCCTCGCCGGTCCGCAGCGCCGGTGGCAGCAGGAACTTCCGCCGGGTCAGCCAGAGCCCCAGGATGCCGAGGCCGAAGGAGGCCATGCCGAAGCCGATCATCCAGCGGAAGCTCCAGAACGCGACCGGGATGTTGGGCCGGTAGTCGCCGGGGCCGTACTTCTCCTGCTGGGCCTTGTTGATGTCGTTGATGCCCGGGACGTAGGAGTCCGGGTCGTTGTCGGCGAGGAAGGAGAGCACCCCGGGGAGCGAGATCTCGACCGAGTTGTGGCCCTCGCTGACATCGCCGTACGCGAAGATCGAGAAGGGCGCGCCTTCCTGGCCGTCCCACAGGGCCTCGGCGGCGGCCATCTTCATCGGCTGCTGGCGGAACATCACCTTGGCGAGCGTGTCGCCGCTGACGGCGGTGAGCAGTCCGGCGACGACGACCGTGACCAGCCCCAGCCGCAGCGAGGTCCGCATCACCGGGATGTGCTTCCCGCGCGCGAGATGGAAGGCGGCGATGCCGACCATGAAGGCCCCGCCGACCAGGAACGCCGCCGTGATGGTGTGGAAGAACTGGGTCACCGCGGTGTCCTGGGTGAGCACCTTCCAGAAGTCGGTGAGCTCGGCGCGGCCGCGCTCTTCGTTGATGCGGTAGCCGACCGGGTGCTGCATCCAGGAGTTGGCCGCCAGGATGAAGTAGGCGGAGAGGATCGTGCCGAGCGAGACCATCCATATGCAGGCGAGGTGGATCTTCTTCGGCAGCCGGTCCCAGCCGAAGATCCACAGTCCGATGAAGGTGGACTCGAAGAAGAAGGCGATCAGCGCCTCGAAGGCGAGCGGGGCGCCGAAGACGTCGCCGACGAAGCGCGAGTAGTCCGACCAGTTCATGCCGAACTGGAACTCCTGGACGATGCCCGTGACCACGCCCATGGCGATGTTGATCAGGAACAGCTTGCCCCAGAACTTGGTCGCCCTGAGGTACTTCTCGTTGTTCGTCCGCACCCAGGCGGTCTGCAGGCCGGCGGTGAGCGCGGCGAGCGAGATCGTCAGCGGAACGAAGAGGAAGTGGTAGACGGTGGTGATGCCGAACTGCCATCGCGCCAGGGTCTCCGGCGCCAGAGCGAGGTCCACGTCGTCTTTCTCCTTACGTCGCCGTGGTGACGCCACGTCGCCGTGACCACACCGGGCACTCCGCCCCTTTAATCCCACTGATCACGGGACCAAACGGGGCACGCTTGTGAACGCGTTCACATTCACAAGCAATTATGGCGCACACACTTTCGGGCCGTTCGCCGGGGGTACCCCTTTCGGCCACGGGCGCCCGGGACGTATGCGAAAAGGCCCCTGACCTCGTCGAACGAGGTCAGGGGCCACCGGCCCTACCGGCGCCGCGAACGGCCTCGGGGAACATCGGTACAGCGGCTATCGGTGAGAACGATCACGGCCGGTGGTGTCGATGAGCGCGCACGTCGTCTCGACCCGTGGCGGGCTTCGCAGAAGCAGTGAGAATGCCCTGAACCAGCGGACGGCGGCTGTCTTCGCCTGCGGGTCGTGCAGGCATCCCCGCAGAGCGCTTGACCTTACCCTCAAGGGCAAGGTTTAGCGTTCTTCGAGGTGAGAGGCATGCGGATCGGTGAGCTGGCCCGGCGAGCGGGTGTGACGACCAAGGCGGTGCGCTACTACGAATCGCTGGGGCTGCTCACACCGGTGCGGCTGGCCAACGGCTATAGGGACTACGACGAGCACGACGTACGGCTCACGCAGGAAATCCGGGCGCTGTGTCGCCTCGGCATCCCTGTGGAGGCGACACGGCCGTTTCTGGAATGCCTGGCTCTGGGGCACCGGCAGGCGGACGACTGCCCGGCTGCGCCGGCCGGGTACCGGGACGCCATTGACGAGCTCACGCAGCGGATCGAGGGCCTCACCGCCCGCCGGGCGGTGCTGGTGGCGCACCTGCACGAGGCCGCTCATCGCAACAGCCGCTTCTCAGCGGCCAACGGAGAGGAACCGATGACCGACTACACGAGCCTGCCTGCCGATCTGCCCGTTCCCGAGGACGACAGCGCTGCTGCCCACCTGCGCGGGGCGAGAATGCCGCAGCTGGACCTCCAGGCCACCGACGGCGCCACAATCAGCCTTGAGGCGCTGGGTGCAGGCCGCACGGTGCTCTACATCTACCCGCTGACGGGCCGCCCCGGCACCGATCTGCCCGAGGGCTGGGACTCCATCCCTGGCGCCCGTGGCTGCACCGCCGAGACATGCGGCTTCCGCGACCACCACCAGGACCTGCTCGCGGCCGGCGCGACCCGGGTGTACGGCCTTTCCAGCCAGGACCGCGACTACCAACGTGAGGTCACCGAGCGGCTCCGCCTCCCGTTCCGGATGCTGTCCGACCCCGCACGGAGCTTGGCCCAGGCACTGGACCTTCCCACATTCACCACAAGCGGGCTGACGCTGTACAAGCGGCTCACACTGATCATCAATAACAACGTGATCGAGCACGTTTTCTACCCGATCTTCCCGCCGGACCAGCACGCCGACCACGTCCTGGCCTGGCTCAGCGACAACGCTGACCGGCCTTGATGCATCGGCTACAGCTGTTGGCGATGATCATGGTGCGGTCGGGAAAAGGGCGCTGACCCGGTTCTCGTATTCGCGGCGGGCCTTGGCGCTGTGCCGGGACGGTCGGGGCGCCTTGAGTGCCGTCGAGGGGTTGGCAGCGGGCGAGGAGCTGGCGGTGGACTGCCGGGGTGGCGCTGAACCCGCAGGGTGTAGCCCTGGCCGCGCCGCACGGTTACGCCGTGGTCGAGCGCGGCCAGCTCGGCGTCGCCCATCTCGGTGGCGCGGAGGAAGTCGGCGACCTTGCCCGGCATGTCGAGGGTGACCGGCAACTCCTGGGCGGGGGCGTCCTCCTCGATGTTGGTGTGGTCGGGCATGAGGTCGGCCACGGCCGTGCGGATCGCGCCGCGGCTGACGCCGTGCTCACGGGCGAGTGCGGCGATCGAGCGGCCCTCCAGGTACGCGGTGCGTACGGCGTCGGTCTTCGCGGACGCCACGGCGGGGCGGCGCCCGCCTTTGCTGCCCTTGGCCTCGGCGGCGCGCAGTCCGTCGTAGGTCAGCTCGCGCTGGAGGTCGCGCTGGAGTTCGCCGGCGGCGGCGAGGGTCTGCACCATGAACTTCACGGTGGACAGCGGCTCGTCGGTGCGCGGGTGGCGGGCGGTGAGGTCCATCGCGGAGAGCGCGCCGTCGTGGATGCGCAGCGCGAGGCGGTTGCGGTGGAGGATGTCGAGCACGTAGAGGATGTGCCCGGTGCCGCGGACGAGGCGGCTGTGCACAACATCTTCACCACCACCGAGCTGGTGCCGATGCGCGTCCGGGGCATCGAACTGTCCGCCTCGCAGATTCACCGCCTGGTCTCCGGCACCCCCGAACGGCTCTCTCTCCAGGTGCTGGCCGCGTTCTGCGACATCCTCGCCTGCTCACCGGCCGACTTGGTCGCAACACCTGCCGAGAACGATGGGGTCCGCAAGACCGCGACTGGTGGCGTTCCGGCGCCGCCGTCGACCGTCGCGAAACTGCGACCCCGGCCGGCCCGGATCCTGCCCGACGCATGAGCTCCACCTATACCCCGGAAGAGTGCGAGCGCTGGCACAAGAGGACCCGCGCCCGCTGGCACAAGAGGACCTGCGCCCGCTGCCGGCGGCACAGCTGGTTCGCCGCCCGATGGCCCGATGGCCACGTCTGCCGCACCTGCCACGACAAGGCCCTCCTTGTCCGCGGCACCTGCCCGGGTGCGGCGACGAGCGCGCGCTTCCCGGCCTGCGGTCCGGGGACGGCACACGAATCTGCTCCGACTGCGCGGGCTTCATGATGTCCTAACGATGCTCTCGCTGCGGGATGGAGGACAAGCTTCACCGCGCACGGCTCTGCACTCGATGCACCATCGCCGACCGGCTCGACGAGCTGTCAAGCAGGCTGTTACGACGGGCACGCCGTCCTCGTCGGTGAACGCCGGCTCCTCCACGAAGGGCCGAAAGACCTCAGGGACTTCGTCGATCACTCCCGGCCAAGGCTCGCCATCGTTGCCATATGGGCTCATCGGCGATTCGTGGCTGAAGCCGCGGACATAGACCCCGGCCGCCGAGAACACTATGGAGTACTCACCTCCTCACCCGTTGCGCATCGAGGCCATCTCCTCGCCTTCAGCCCAAGCGGCGTTGAAGGAGTAGTACCGGCTTTCCCAGTCCGGGCTCAGGATCGCGTCGAGCATCGCAAGCGAGCGGCACAGGTCCCGCAGGTCAGAGATGGTGGGAAGCTGGCGGACCACGTCATGGACAGTCACGGGCTCATCCAACCGGATCCCTCTGACATCAGCCCCGCCCCTGCCAGACGTCACGGTCAGTAGCAGTTCCAGAGCCGGACGGACCAACACGCGACTGTTGATTAGGCGAGCCCACCAGTACCGAGGTCGGCGAAGCGCCGGGCCGCTACTGCTCCGCGCGGAACGCCTCCGCCGCCTTCAGGAAGAGGTCGTTGCCCTCACACTCCCCGATCGTGACCCGTACGCCCTCACCCTTGAACGGGCGCACCACCACGCCGGCCCGCTCACAGGCGGCGGCGAAGTCGAGGGTCCGCTCGCCCAGGCGCAGCCAGACGAAGTTGGCGTGCGACTCCGGAACCGTCCAGCCCTGCCGCACCAGCTCCTCGCTCACCCGGCTCCGCTCGGAGACCAGCGAGCCGACCCGGCCCAGCAGCTCGTCCTCGGCGCGCAGCGATGCGACCGCCGCGTCCTGGGCGAGCTGGCTGACGCCGAAGGGGACGGCGGTCTTGCGCAGCGCCGCGGCCACCGGCTCGTGGGCCACGGCGAACCCGACCCGCAGCCCCGCGAGGCCGTACGCCTTGGAGAAGGTCCGCAGCACCGCCACATTGGGCCGGTCCCGGTAGATCTCGATGCCGTCGGGCACGTCGGCGTCGCGGATGAACTCCTTGTACGCCTCGTCCAGCACCACCAGCACATCGCTCGGCACCCGGTCCAGGAACCGCTCCAGCTCGGCCCGGCGCACCACGGTCCCGGTGGGGTTGTTCGGGTTGCAGACGAAGATCAGCCGGGTCCGGTCGGTGATGGCCGCGGCCATCGCGTCGAGGTCGTGCACCTCACCGCTGGTCAGCGGGACCTTCACCGAGGTCGCGCCGCTCACCTGCGTGATGATCGGGTAGGCCTCGAAGGACCGCCAGGCGTAGATGACCTCGTCGCCCGGGCCCGAGGTGGCCTGGAGCAGCTGCTGGGCCACCCCGACCGACCCGGTGCCGGTGGCCAGGTGCGAGAGCGGCACACCGAAGCGGTCGGACAGCTCGTTCATCAGCCCGGTGCACGCCATGTCCGGGTAGCGGTTGAAGCTGCCCGCCGCGGCGAGCGCCGACTCCAGGACCCCCGGCAGCGGCGGGTAGGGGTTCTCGTTGGAGGACAGCTTGTACGCGACCGGCCCGCCGGCCGCCGCGGGCTTGCCCGGCACATAGGCGGGGACGCCGTCCAGCTCGGCGCGCAGCTTGGGGCTCGTCTCGCTCACCGCAGGTCCTCCTCGACCGTCGTACACATCAATACTGCTCACCTTATGAGGATTGGGCGCCGGTGCGAATGGCCCGGGAGAGGAATCTCCCGCAGTGCCGGGAATGGCCCGTCCGCGCACGGCTCCTCAGGGGGAGTGTTCGGGGTTCCGGCGCGCGCCCGTGTCTCACGCCGTGGCGCGCGTCCCCCGAAGTGGTGAGTTGAGACCTCTTCGAGACATCGACCATTCAACAGGCCCTCAGCCGTCCATACCTGAAACACGAATGTCCTTACTGCCAACCCCCTTGCATTGCACGGTATTTGACGGCCAATAACCTTGCAGAAACGTGCCTGCTGGTGCGTGCATATGCGACCGGACCGACCGCCCCTCCGAGCCCTACTATCGGCTCGCCATGACAGCAGCAGGGAAGCACCAGGTGAGCCGGACGGAGACCCCCCGGCGCAGCGGCCGGCCAGGACGGGCGGGGATCCGTGACGTGGCCGCCGCGGCCGGAGTCTCGATCACGACCGTCTCCGACGCGCTCAACGGCAAGGGCAGGCTTCCGGACGCCACCCGCAGCCATGTCCGCGAGGTCGCAGAGCGCTTGGGCTACCGCCCCTCCGCAGCGGCCCGAACCCTCCGTACGGGCAAGTCGGGCCTGATCGGCCTGACCGTGACCACCTACGGGGATGAACCTTTCACCTTCACCGAGTTCGCGTACTTCGCGGAGATGGCGAGAGCCGCGACCTCGGCGGCGCTCGCCCGGGGCTACGCCCTCGTCATCCTCCCCGCCACCTCCCGCCACGACGTCTGGTCGAACGTCGCGCTCGACGGGACCGTCGTGATCGACCCCTCCGACCAGGACCCGGTCGTCACCGAGCTCGTCCGCCAGGGACTGCCCGTCGTCTCGGACGGCCGCCCGGCCGGGACACTCCCCGTCACCGCCTGGGTCGACAACGACCACCGGGCCGCCGTGCTCGACCTCCTCGACCACCTCGCCGCCGCCGGGGCCCGCCGTATCGGCCTGCTGACCGGCACCACCACCGACACGTACACCCGGCTCTCCACCACGGCCTATCTCCACTGGTGCGAGCGGGTCGGCCAGGACCCCGTCTACGAGTCCTACCCGGCGCACGACCCCTGCGCGGGCGCGGTCGCCGCCGACCGGTTGCTCGCCCGCCCGGACCGCCCCGACGCGGTCTACGGGCTCTTCGACCCCAACGGCACCGATCTCCTCGCGGCCGCCCGCCGCTACGGCCTGCGGGTACCCGAGGACCTGCTGCTGGTCTGCTGCAGCGAGTCCACCGTGTACGCCGCCACCGAACCGCCCATCACGACGCTCTCGCTGAAGCCGCGCCGCATCGGCACGGCCGTCGTCCAGCTCCTCATCGACGCCATCGAAGGGGTGGAGCACGACGGGCCGGTGGAGCAGGTGATACCGACGGAGCTCATCGTCCGGACCTCCTCGCAACGCCGGCCGCCGCGCACCACGGTCAGCGCGCCACGCTCCCCCAGCAGGGACTGATCGTCTCTTTCCGGACCAATCGGCCGGTGATCCGCACGTGCGCCCGGATTCACCACCCCTGGTGCGTCACACAGATCGATCCGCATTCCTATGATGGGCGCACGACACCGCGGACCACCTCGACCAGGCAGGGCCCGTCAGGTGTACGGCGGCGCGACGGTGGTGGAGGGGTCGATGACACAGGGGGCCGGTCAGGAACCCGTGGTGCGGACGGCGACGTTGCGTGACTTCCGGGTTCCGCCGTATGCGCAGACGCCCGTGCCACCGCAGACGCCCGTACCACCGCAGACGCACGGTGCCGTGCCGCACCCGTCACTGCCCCCGCGTGCGCCGGAGCAGCCCGCTCCCATGCCGTACGCCTCCGTGCCGGCGCACGCGCCCGTCCCGCCCCGGCTGCCGCATCCCGGCAACGTGGCTGTCGGCGACGAGCCCCCGGAGGGGTACACGCCCACCGAGCGCGATCTCCCCGTCATCAACCGCGGCGACACCGTCAGGATGCAGACCGTCCCCGAGTCCCACCCCGACACGGGGGAGGGGCGCGGCCCGCTCTTCGTCGTCGGCGACGTCCACGGTTATCTGGACGAGCTGCTGGCCGCCCTCGCCACGCAGGGCCTCGTCGACGCCGACGGCAACTGGGCCGCGGGCAACGCCCGTCTGTGGTTCCTGGGCGACTTCACCGACCGCGGCCCCGACGGCATCGGAGTCATCGACCTCGTCATGCGGCTCTCCGCGGAGGCGGCCGCGGCGGGCGGCTACTGCAAGGCACTGATGGGCAACCACGAGCTGCTGCTCATCGGCGCCAAGCGGTTCGCCGACACCCCCGTCAACTCCGGAGCCGGCACCGCCACCTTCCAGGCCGCCTGGCTGCTCAACGGCGGCCAGAAGAGCGACATGGACCGCCTCCAGGACGTACACCTGCAATGGATGTCCCGACTCGACGCGGTCATCGAGGAGGACGGGCATCTGCTGATGCACTCCGACACGACGGCCTACCTCGACTACGGCTCCACCATCGAGGACGTCAACGACACCATCACCGCCATCCTCACGCGTAACGACGCCGATGAGTGCTGGGACCTCTTCCGCAAGCTCACCAGGCGGTTCGCCTTCCGGGACGAGGGCGGCGCCGAGGCGGTGCGCGAGCTGCTGACGACGTACGGCGGACAGCGCGTCGTCCATGGTCACAGCCCCATTCCGTATCTTCTCGGCGAGGTCGGCACCGAGGACGGCGAGGACGGCTCGGGTCCGGTGGTGAACGGCCCGCACGTGTACGCCGAGGGGCTCGCCATCGCCATGGACGGCGGAGTGACCATGGCCGGAAAGCTCCTGGTCGTCCAACTCCCCCTGCATGTCTGAACTCCGGCGGGGAAGGCGCTTCTGGATCGGACCGCGCCGATCAGCGGGCCTATTTCCGGAAACACCCTGTCACCGCGCGCCGTGAGCGCTCTACCATCGGCTCATCAGTAGCAGGCTCTCCTCCGTTTCCGCCCGATCGCCCGGTCAGACGCGGGCCGCCCGGGCCCGACGGAGCATCGGGGGATGCAGATGACAAGCGCTCCGCACCTGCTGGCCGAGGACGGCCCCGAGTACGGGCGGATCCTGGACGACGCACTGCGTCACGCCCACGAACGCCCGGACCTGGAGGGCGTCGGTGACCGGCTCAACACCGAACAGCTGCGCACGATGGCGCTCAACGCCACGGCGCTGATCACCGCGGCCGCCGCCACCGAGTACGAGCACTACGTGAAGGCCCGGGCCGAGCTGCGCGCGGCGAGCGCCACCGTCCAGGAGGGCGAGCCGTACGCGGACGGCTCATCGACGGTCGAACCGGGCGCCGGCATAGGAGCGGTGCTCACGGTCCTCACACCGCTCCTCGCGGGCGCCGCCGCCGTGATCTTCCTGCTCGTCGGCTATCTGCTGAAGGCGGTCAGCCCGTCGGTCGCCTTCGCCACCACCATGGTGGCGGCCGGGTGGTTCTTCGCGGCCGTCGCCGCCGCGGCCATCCTGGTCGCCGCCGGGGGGCTCCTCGTCACCGCCCTGCGCAACGGCTCGACCTCCCTGGCCGCCGAGGACGAGGAACAGGGGCTGCCGGAGGAGGTCGCCAGGGCCAGGGAGGCCTGGCGGCACGCCCTGCTGGAGCGCGGCATCCTGCCGTTCCTCCGGGACGCGCTGGCCGACCCGACCGCGGGCCCCGCCGCCCGGACCCCGCACCGCTCGCCCAACCGCATTCCGAAGGTCGGCTACAGCAGGCCGGACTTCTCCGGCCCGGAGGACGGCCCGTCGGCGGGGCCCCGGCCGACCTTCACGAGCCCCGACTTCAGCAGCCCGGACTTCGGCGGGCCGGAGCACCGGCCGGAATAGCGGTACGGGGCCGAGCCCTCCGGCCCCGTACCGGGCAGAGCCCTCCCGGGGTCCGGGAGGGCTTGCGGCTCCCGGCCGGCCCCGCCCTCGCCCCCGGAAACGCCGCAGGCCGGGGCGGCAAGTGCCGCACCCGGCCCGGGAGATGCTCCGGATCGACCGGAGCAGTGGATCAGACCGTCTGCGGAGCGAGCTTCGGGTTGGTCCCGTACTCGTTCGCCTCCGCCTTGCCCTCCGAGGCAAGGAAGACCAGCAGGACGATGCCGCCGACCAGCGGGACGAACGAGATCAGGAACCACCAGCCGGACCGGCCGGTGTCGTGCAGCCGGCGCACCATCACGGCGAGCGACGGGATGATCGTCGCAACCATGTAGATGAGGTACGGGACCGTCGTGTCGATCGCGGCGCCGAGACCCATCAGGATGGCCACCACAATCAGGTTGATGAGCGTGAACAGCCAGTACTCCTTGCGGCGCGCGCGTCCACTGAAGCCTGCGTAGTTCTTGAGTACGGCCAGGTACCAGTTCACTGTGTTTCCCTCCCCAGGCCCCCCGTGCGAGGGCCACCAATTTCAGCCAAGCAAGCCGGAAAGTAAGCCACAGATAAGGAGCGGGTCAAGCTCAGTTGACGCAGCTGCGAAACGTACATCCAGCTGCCGCACGACTGTGTCCATACTGTCGCCTAACAAGGCCCGCAACCACACCAGATGATCATCAAGGCCGCAAGGCGCCCATAAGGGAAGCCCGTTGGCCTCACGTCAATCGGTCAAGAGGCTGGAACGGCAGCCGTCCCCGACACCGCCGGGGGTGTCGGGGACGGCGATCGGGCCGCAGAGGCTAGTCGGCGATCGGCAGGTAGACGCGGTTGCCGGCGGCCGCGAACTCCTTCGACTTCTCGGCCATGCCCTCCTCGATCTCCTCCTGTGAACCGCCGTGCTGGCGGCGGATGTCCTGGGAGATCTTCATCGAGCAGAACTTCGGCCCGCACATGGAGCAGAAGTGCGCCGTCTTCGCCGGCTCGGCGGGCAGCGTCTCGTCGTGGAACTCCCGGGCCGTGTCCGGGTCGAGGGCCAGGTTGAACTGGTCCTCCCACCGGAACTCGAACCGAGCGTCGGAGAGCGCGTCGTCCCACTCCTGCGCGCCCGGGTGCCCCTTGGCGAGGTCGGCCGCGTGGGCGGCGATCTTGTAGGTGATCACGCCCGTCTTCACGTCGTCCCGGTTGGGCAGCCCCAGGTGCTCCTTGGGCGTGACGTAGCAGAGCATCGCCGTGCCCCACCAGGCGATCATCGCGGCGCCGATGCCCGAGGTGATGTGGTCGTAGGCGGGCGCGACGTCCGTGGTCAGCGGGCCGAGCGTGTAGAACGGCGCCTCCTCGCAGATCTCCTGCTGGAGGTCGATGTTCTCCTTGATCTTGTGCATCGGGACGTGCCCGGGGCCCTCGATCATGGTCTGGACGCCGAACCGCTTGGCGATCGTGTTCAGCTCGCCCAGCGTGCGCAGCTCGGCGAACTGCGCCTCGTCGTTGGCGTCGGCGATCGAACCGGGGCGCAGCCCGTCACCGAGGGAGTAGGTGACGTCGTACGCCGCGAGGATCTCGCAGAGCTCCTCGAAGCGCTCGTAGAGGAACGACTCCTTGTGGTGCGCCAGGCACCAGGCCGCCATGATCGAGCCGCCGCGCGAGACGATACCGGTCTTGCGACGGGCCGTCAGTGGGACGTACGGCAGGCGCACTCCGGCGTGCACCGTCATGTAGTCCACGCCCTGTTCGGCCTGCTCGATGACGGTGTCCTTGTAGATCTCCCAGGTCAGCTCCTCGGCCCGGCCGTCCACCTTTTCCAGCGCCTGGTACAGCGGGACGGTGCCGATCGGTACGGGGGAGTTGCGCAGCACCCACTCACGGGTGGTGTGGATGTTGCGGCCGGTGGACAGGTCCATGACCGTGTCGGCGCCCCATTTGGTCGCCCAGGTCATCTTGTCCACCTCCTCCTCGATGGAGGAGGTGACGGCCGAGTTGCCGATGTTGGCGTTGACCTTCACCAGGAACCGCTTGCCGATGATCATCGGCTCGATCTCGGGGTGGTTGACGTTGGCCGGCAGCACGGCGCGACCCGCCGCGATCTCCTCGCGGACGACCTCGGCCTCGACGTTCTCCCGGATCGCGACGTATTCCATCTCCGGGGTGATCTCACCCCGCCGGGCGTACGCGAGCTGGGTGACGGGGCGTCCGTCGCGGCTGCGGCGCGGCTGGCGCGGCCGGCCGGGGAAGACGGCGTCCAGGTTGCGCAGCCCGCCGCGCGGCGAGGTGTGCTTGAGCCCGTCGTCCTCGGGGCGGGCCGGGCGGCCCGCGTACTCCTCGGTGTCGCCGCGGGCGATGATCCAGTTCTCCCGCAGGGGCGCGAGGCCGCGGCGGACATCGGTGTCGATGGAGGGATCGGTGTACGGCCCCGACGTGTCGTACAGCGTCACGTCCTTGCCGTTGGTCAGGTGCACCTGTCGGACCGGCACCCGGAGGTCCGGGCGTGAGCCCTGGACGTACCCCTTGTGCCAACCGATGGACTTCCCGGCCTCGTCCTTCGGGGTCCCGTCGCCCGGCGTCGTGCCGTTCGGCGTTCCGTCGTTCTGTTTCGAGGCAGGCGTGCGTGCGTCCGCTGTGGTCATGAGACCTACTCCCTACGCCGGCATTACCCGGTAACAGGTTCGGCGGTCGGCGCAGCGTGTTCCGTACAGATGTACGGCGGTCAGCGCCCTCTCAGCCCGGTGCTCCGAGCTCCCGCGTGTGCAAAGGTGCCTCCACGCTAGCGTCCTTTCCGGCGAGCTGACCAGAGGGCCCTCCCGTTCTTGCGATGATCGCCCCGTGACCTCCCCCCAAAGTGACCCCGCACCCCCGCCCCAGGACCACCCCCACGGCCACACGCACAGCCACGGGCCCGCCGCCCCGGTCTCCCAGCACCTGCGCAAGGTCATCGCCGCGGTACTGATCCCGTTCGCCACGGCGGTCGTCGTCGGCCTGATCGCGTTCTGGCCCGGTGGCGCCCCCGACCACGAGCGCACCGGTGTCGGATTCGACCGGCAGACCCAGGACGGCAAGGTGGTCCAGGTCGTCAAGGTCGACTGCGCCGACGTCAACGCCGCGCAGGTCCCGCCGACCGGTGACACCTCCACCCCCCCGGGCCGGGAAGCCGTGGACGAGGAGGAAGGGGAGTGCGCGAAGGCGACCGTCGAAGTGACCAGCGGTGACGACAAGGGCCGCAGGTTCGTCGAGGTGGTCCAGCCGGACGCGCCCCGCCAACTACGCGAGGGCCAGGGCGTGGTCGTGGCCTACGCCCCCGACGCGCCCCGCGACCTCCAGTACTCCGTCACCGATGTGAACCGGAAGATCCCGATGACGCTGCTGGCCGCGATCTTCGCCCTGGCGGTGGTCGCGGTGGGCCGGCTGCGCGGGGTGATGGCGCTGGTGGCGCTGGCCGTCTCGTTCGCCGTACTGACGCTGTTCATCCTGCCGGCGATCCTGCAGGGCTCGAATCCGCTGGTGGTGGCGGTGATCGGGGCCAGCGCCATCATGCTGGCGGCGCTCTACATGTGCCACGGGGTGACCGCGCGCACCTCCGTAGCGGTCATCGGCACGCTGATCTCCCTGCTGCTGATCGGGCTGCTGGGCTCCCTGTTCATCGGCTGGGCGGACCTGAGCGGCAACACCGACGACAACACCGGCCTCATCCACGGGCTGTACCCGGACATCGACATGAGCGGTCTGCTGCTGGCCGGTGTCATCATCGGATCGCTCGGGGTGCTCGACGATGTGACGGTCACCCAGACCTCCGCCGTCTGGGAACTGCATCAGGCGGACCCGCGGATGGGTTGGCGCGGGCTGTACCGGGCAGGTATCCGCATCGGACGGGACCACATCGCCTCGGTCGTGAACACCCTGGTGCTGGCGTACGCGGGCGCGGCGCTGCCGCTGCTGCTGCTCTTCTCCATCGCCCAGAGCAACGTGGGGACGGTGGCCAACAGCGAGTTGGTCGCCGAGGAGATCGTCCGGACGCTGGTCGGTTCGATCGGTCTGGTCGCGTCGGTGCCGGTGACGACGGTGCTCGCCGCACTGGTGGTCTCCGCGGACCGCCCGGGGACCGGCACCTCCTCATCCACGGCCGCCGCCCCCGCGCGGACCGGCAGGGGCCGCCGCCGTAAGGCGTGAGGCGGGGAGGTACGGGCGCTCAGCCCGCGTTCTGTTCCTCGGCGAGGATGCGGCCGAGCGCCTCCTCCAGGTTGCCGTCGAAGTCACCCAGCGTGTGCTCCTGACCGAGGGGCACCAGCTTGTCGGTCCGGTCGAGGAACGCCACCAGCGGTGCCGTGCCGGCTCTGAACAGCGCGCGGTCCGCGCCCACCTGGAGGCGGATGTGCACATCGCCGAGGCCCTCGGGCTCCGTCGGCCCGATGTGCACATCGCCGTCGCCACTGGGGCTGTTGATCCCGTCCAGCAGCAGCTCGCGGCCGAATGCCCAGGTCACAGGGGCATCGCCGGGCAGATGGAACGTCATCCGGATGGCATAGGGATCAGCCACCTCGTACCGGAGCTCCACCGGAATACGGAAGGAGAGCTCCTCGGAGACGAGGAAGCTCATCATGACCTCTGCTTGAACCGACTCGCGCATCGTTCAACCCCGCAGTAGATGAAACTGGCCAGGAATGATCCCCTATGGCCCTATTGACGCCATCGTGGTGCACGCGATAGCAGATCACAAGGAGTGATTTTTCAGATACTGATAGAGAACACGAACGAACGCAAGAGGCTCGCCACTTCGCCACGTAGCTGTTCGACTGCGGGCAGCAACCGTTCCTCCCGGTCCAGGGGTACGGAAATGGCCATGGCCGCAATGGTGGCACCGGCCGTGACGGGAATGGCGGCGCAGACGGTCCCCAGTGCGTACTCCTGGCGTTCGATGACCGGTTCACCCCGCCGCAACGTCCGCAGCCGCTCCAGAAGTGCCGCTCGATCTCGCACTGAGTAACGGGTAAGGGGCCGAACGGGGTGCCGGTCGAGGTGGTCCTCGCGGTCCTTCTCGTCGAGCTGGCCGAGAAGGCACTGCCCGATCGCGTGCGCGTGGCCGGTCTCCCGGAAGGAGGCCCACTCGTCCACCGCGGGGGTGTCGGGGGCGTCCGCGACCCCGATGAGCTCGATCTCACCGTCCCGGTAGACAGCGCAGTACACCGGGACCCCGATGACGTCCCGCCAGTGCGCGAGGGAGTCGGTGACGGTGGCGGGGCGGCTTCTGGGGCCCTGGGCCGCGGTCAGGTTCTCGGCGGCCTCGCCGAAGAGGAAGACACCGTTCTCCCGGCGGAGATAGCCCTCATGAGTGAGGGTGCGCAGCAGGTGGTACGCGGTCGGCAGCGGTAGGCCCGCCTCACGTGCGAGCTGCTTGGCGGGCGCCCCGTCCCGATGGGTGCCCACAGCCTCCAGCAGCCTCAACGCCCGCTGAACCGAACCGATCAACGTCGGGACAGCGGTGCTCGATGCCGTGGTCAAAGGTCACCCCCAGGGCATGGTGACGGGCCCTCAGCCCTCCCGTGGAGGCCGCCCCCACGGGCCTGCCGCACCAACGACCGGACCGTCGTCCACACCACTGGTCACTCGGTCGGTTCGGTGACAGAAGGTCACATTCCAGATGGCGGCAGCGTTATGTCACTGTATCGGCCGCGTCCGACCGGAGGGGGTTTTCCTCCGGGACTTAGCTCAGCTGGGCTAATCCGCAGGCCCGTGCGCACCCCCGCGCCGCACCGGCTCACGGGACGTCTCCTACCAGTCGCCACGCGAGGACGACGAGGACATGAACGTGCGTACGACGAAGATCAGACCGCCGACCAGCACGACGAAGACCAGCACCTTGAAGAGCAGGCCGATCACGAAGCCGATCACGCTGGCGATCAGTCCGCCGAAAACGAAGATCGCGATCACGGGCACCGCGATCCACTTCACCCACCAGGGCATCCCCGCGTACATCTCCCGCACGGCCATCGCCATCTACCTCGTCTCTCTGGGTCGCTGCCTCGATGCTAAGGGCGCGCACGACCCCGGCGGGGGCCTCGCAGCCCTTGAAGACCCCTGATCGAACCCTTAGGGAACCCCGGGGTTCAGCCCTCCGGCGGGGAGAAGACGACCATCACGCGCAGGTCCTCGGTGATGTGGTGGAACTTGTGGGCGACTCCGGCCGGCACATAGACGACGCTCCCCCGGCCGACCTGCGTCGTCTCCGTCCCGACCGTGATCGACGCGCGGCCGCTGACGACGAAGTACACCTCGTCCTGCTGGTGCGGCTGCTGCGGATCGAGCGCGCCCGCGTCCAGGGCGTACAGTCCGACGGACATGTTCCGCTCCCGCAAGAACTGCAGGTAGGCGCCGTCATTGGCCGCCCGTTCCGCCTCCAGCTCATCCAGTCTGAATGCCTTCATTGCCGTCCGCCCCTTGTGATCCGTACTACCGGGTCCGCCTGCGCTGCCGGTGTCCACCACCGATCATGTCTGCCACGATCAGACACATGATGAATTTCGTAGTCAAGACGATCGCCAACGCGGGCGCGCTTGCCGTGGCGATCTGGCTGATCGACGACATCACGCTGGAGGGCGGCTCCACCGGCCGCAAAGTCCTCACGCTGATCCTGGTCGCGCTGCTCTTCGGACTGGTGAACTTCCTGGTCAAGCCGGTGGTCCAGCTCCTGACGCTGCCGCTGTTCATCCTGACGCTCGGGCTGATCACCCTGGTGGTCAACGCCCTGATGCTGCTGCTGACCTCCTGGCTGGCCGGCGTCTTCGATCTCAGTTTCCACGTCGAGGGTTTCTGGACCGCCGTGCTCGGCGCCCTGATCATCTCGGTCGTCTCCTGGGCCCTCGACCTGGTCCTGCCGGACAAGGACTGATCCCGGCTCATCCCCAGCCGCCTGACAACTTACGGAGCAGCATGAGCACCATGGGCGACGGAACGCGCGCGGTACGCGCCGGGCTTCCGGAACCGGAGCAGTACGAGCCGACCCTGCCCGGGCCGGTCTTCGCCGCGCACTTCCACCTCTCCGGCGAACCGGTGGGTCCCTATACCTACGGCCGGGACACCAACCCGACCTGGACCCATCTGGAGCGGGCCATCGGCGAGCTGGAAGCGCCCGGTGAGGAGGTGGACACGACGGTGTTCGCCTCCGGCATGGCGGCGGTCACCGCCGTACTGCTCTCCCAGGTCCGCACGGGCGACACCGTGGTGCTGCCGGACGACGGCTATCAGGCGCTGCCGCTCGTACGGGAGCAGTTGGCGGCTTTCGGCGTCGAGGTCCGGACCGCGCCGACCGGCGGTGATGCCCAGCTGGCTCTGCTCGAGGGGGCGAAGCTGCTGTGGATCGAGAGCCCGTCCAACCCGGGGCTGGACGTCTGCGACATCCGCCGGCTCGTGGCGGCGGCGCACGAGGCGGGTGCGCTGGTCGCCGTCGACAACACCCTGGCCACCCCGATCGGCCAGCGCCCGCTGGAGCTCGGCGCGGACTTCTCGGTGGCCAGCGACACCAAGGGCATGACCGGGCACGGCGACATCCTGCTGGGCCACGTCACCTGCCGTGATCCCCGGCTGACCGCCGGCGTACGGCGCTGGCGCAAGGTGGTCGGAGCGATTCCGGGTCCGATGGAGGCCTGGCTCGCCCACCGCTCGCTCGCCACGCTCCAGCTGCGTATCGACCGGCAGTGCACCACGGCTCTGGCCCTCGCCGAGGCGCTGGCCAAGCGGACCGAGGTCAGCGGGCTGCGGTATCCCGGGCTGCCCGCCGACCCGTCGTACGGGACGGCCGTGCGCCAGATGAGGCGCTTCGGTTCGGTGGTGTCGTTCGAGCTGGCCGGCCGGGAGACGGCGGAGCGCTTCCTCGCCGCGCTGCGGCTGGTGGACGACGCGACGAGTTTCGGTGGCGTACGTTCCACCGCCGAGCGCCGGGGACGTTGGGGCGGCGACGCCGTGCCGGAGGGGTTCGTCCGCTTCTCGGTCGGCGCGGAGGACCCGGAGGATCTGCTGGCGGACGTCGAGCGGGCGCTGGACGAAGCGGTCCGGTAGGCCGGGGGAGTTTCAGACGGGTCCGCGCGGGCCACTCTCTTGCCATGACCGAACGTCCTGTGGTCAAGCGCACCGCACGCGCCATTCTGCTCGACGGCGACGACCTCGTCCTCATCAAGCGCACGAAGCCGGGGGTCGATCCGTACTGGCTCACGCCCGGCGGCGGGGTCGAGCCGGAGGACGCCACGGTCGTCGACGCGCTGCACCGGGAGGTCGACGAGGAGCTCGGCGCCAAGATCACCGATGTGGTGCCGTGTTTCGTCGACACCGTCGAGCACATCGCGGACGGCGGTGTGACGGGGGTGAAGGTCCAGCACTTCTTCGTCTGCCGGCTCGTCTCGATGGACCTCACCCGGCGGCACGGTCCGGAGATCGACGAACCCTGCGGGGAGTACGAGATCGTCCGGGTGCCGTTCAGCCGGGTCGGGATCGCCGCCGTTCACCTCGTACCCCTCTCCCTGCGCCACTATCTGGACGGCAACATCGAGGGTGTACGGGCGATGCACGCCCCCGACCTGGGCTGACGACTCCCCAGGGGGTGGCCGGCACGCGACCGTGCTCATGTTTCACGTGAAACCAAGCGGTGGGCGCTCGGAGGTTCTCGGCCAGTTCCGGGAAACCGGTGGACGGGCGATGATCGCTTCGGACAGCCTGACCCCATGCACAGCCCCTCACCCCTGCCCCTCGTCGACCTGCCCGTACGGCGCCTCACGCGAGGAGACCTGGTCTCCTGCGCCGACCTCTCCGAGGACCGGGGCTGGCCGCGCGACGAACACCGATGGGCGCTGCTCCTCTCCGCGGGAACGGGGTACGGCATCGCGGCACCCGACGGAGAGGGGTTGGTGGCGGCCTGTGTGATGACCTCGTACGGGGCCGGCCTGGCGGCCGTCGGCATGCTGCTCGTCGCCGGACGCCACGCCCGGCAGGGGATCGCCCGTCGACTCATGCGCCATGTGATGGAGGAAGCCGGGTCCACTCCGCTCTCGCTGTACGCCACACCCCAGGGACAGCGTCTCTACGAGGAGCTCGGCTTCGCCCACGTGGGCCGCACCGAGCGGGCCCACGGCCGGTTCCGGCCGGAGGCGCGGGCTTCGGCGGTGGTCCGGGGTTCGGTGGAGCTTCGGGCATCCGCGGTGGCCACCCGTCCCGCCGCCGCGGACGACCTGCGGGCGATGGTCCAGCTCGACCTGCCGGTCTTCGGTGTCGACCGCACGCACATCATCGCCCGGCTCCCGTCCTTCTCCGACCGGCTCCAGGTCGCCGAGGAGAACGGCGAGCTGACCGGTTACGCGGGCCTCTGGCCGAGCGACGACGACCATGTCGTGGGTCCGCTCATCGCGCGGGACACCGCCACGGCGAAGGCGCTCGTCACCGCACTGGCCGCGACGACGGACCGGCCGCTGCGGATCGACGTCGACGCGCGCCACGAGGAGCTGCTGTCCTGGCTGGTGGAGCGCGGGCTCGAACCGGGCTCCGGGACCGCGGTGATGACGTACGGCGTTCCGGATCTGCCGGGCGACGCGACCCGCAGGTTCGCTCCGCTCACCGTCGCAACGGGCTGACGCCTGGCAGCCGCACCGCCGGGAAGGACGGTGCGGCTGCCAGGTGATCCTGCCGGCCCCGGGGCCGGGGTTCTTCGTCTCAGACGAGGGAGTCCGTCGCGGCCGACGCGAATCCGTGGTCCTGCTCCGGGGCTCCGCCGCCGACCCCGATGGCGCCGATCAGGCGTCCGTCGCGGTGCAGCGGGATGCCGCCGGCGATGAAGAGCAGCGGCCGGTCCAGCGCGGTCGGCAGGGTGTGGAAGAGCCCGCCGGGCCGCACGGCGTCGACGAGGTCCGCGGTGGGGGTGTCGAGCTGCAGCGCGGTGAACGCCTTGCGGGTGCTGGTCTCGCCGGCGATGAGGACCGCCCGGTCGTCGCGCCGGAAGGCCAGCAGGTGGCCGCCCGCGTCCACCACACTCACGGCGACGGCGACCCCGGCCGCCTCGGCGGCGTTACGAGCGGCCGTGACAAGGGCTTCCGCGTCCTGGATGGTCAGCGGGGGGACAGCGGTGGTGGTGCTCATGGAACTGCTCCTGATCGTTGCGTGGTGCGGTGGGGTGGGGTTTCCGGGACGGGGCTCAGCGCCGGGCCATGGCGCCGTCCGGCTCGGGGCTGCTCCCGGTGACGGTCCGCCCTTCGATGCCGGTGGTGCGGCGCTCCAGCAGGCTGGAGAGCACGGCCAGGACCAGGGCGGACGCGGCGAGGACCGCGCCGACCCAGTTGGGGGCGGTGTAGCCGAGACCGGCGGCGATGACGAGGCCGCCGAGCCAGGCGGCGAGGGCGTTGCCCAGATTGAAGGCCCCGATGTTGACGGCGGAGGCCAGGGTGGGGGCGCCTGCCGCCTGGTCGAGGACCCGCTTCTGCAGCGGGGGGACGGTCGCGAAGCCCAGGGCGCCGATCAGGAAGATGGTGACGGCTGCGGCGACCTTGTTGTGGGCGGTCACGGTGAAGAGACCGAGGACGAGGGCGAGCGCGCCGAGCGAGACGAACAGCATCGGCATCAGATGGCGGTCGGCGAACTTTCCGCCGACCAGGTTGCCACCCACCATGCCGAGGCCGAACAGGACCAGCAGCCAGGTGACGGACGAGGCCGAGTAGCCGGCGATCTCGGTCATCATCGGGGTGATGTAGGTGATGGCGGCGAAGACTCCGCCGAAGCCCAGGACGGTCATGGCCATGGCGAGCAGGACCTGGACGTTGCGGAACGCGGCGAGTTCATGGCGGATACGCACGCCTTCGGGCTTGTGCTGCTCGGGGACGAGCTTCGCCACTCCGAGGAGCCCGACCACACCGAGGAGCGCCACCATGACGAACGTGGTGCGCCAGCCCGCGGACTGTCCGATGTAGGTGCCGAGCGGGACGCCGACGACGTTGGCGACGGTGAGTCCGGTGAACATCATGGCGATGGCCCCGGCCTTCTTCTGCGGGGCGACCAGATCGGCCGCGACCACCGAGCCGATGCCGAAGAAGGCACCGTGTGCGAGGGAGGCGATCACCCGGCCGGCGAGCATGACGCCGAAGACGGGGGCGAGGGCGGACACCACGTTGCCCACGATGAACAGCCCCATCAGGAGCATCAGCATCCGCTTACGGGTGATCCGGGTGCTAAGGAGGGTCATGAGCGGGGCACCGAGGACGACGCCGAGCGCGTAGCCGGTCACCAGGAAGCCTGCGGTCGGGATCGACACCTGGAAGTCCGCGGCAACCTCGGGGAGCAACCCCATGATCACGAACTCGGTCGTGCCGATACCGAATGCCCCGATGGCCAGGGCGAGGAGCGCGAGCGGCATGGGTTTCACCTTCCCTGAAGATTGCGTCTGCGCCTTACAAGCGTCCACAATAATTGCATGCGCTGGTTAATTGCAAGCGCGGGCTATTGCATCCGTCCCCTATCCTGGAACCACGCAGCTCCCGCACGGAGGAGAGACCATGACCGCGACGGACCCCGCCCTGACCGCCCTGGCCCAAGGCTGGTGCGCCCTCTCCCTGCTCCACGGGAAGATCGAGGCCCGCATCGAGCGCGCCCTCCAGTCAGGCCACGGGCTCAGCGCGCGCGAGTACTCACTGCTCGACGTGTTGAGCCGGCAGCACAGCGGCCCCGGCGGCCATCTCCAGATGAAGCAGGTCGCCGACGCCGTCGTACTCAGCCAGAGCGCCACTACCCGTCTGGTCACGAGGCTGGAGGACCGCGGGCTGCTGACCCGGTATCTGTGCGACACCGACCGGCGGGGCATCTACACCGACGTCACCGAGTACGGCCTCGCCCTGCTCGCTCAGGCCCGGCCGACCAACGACAGCGCCCTGCGGGACGCGCTGGACGAGGCGTCGGACAACCCCGAGCTCGCCCCCTTGGTCCGGGCGGTCGAAGAGCTGAAGGTCGCGGCCTGACGACCGTCGGCCGGTACGCTGCCGCTCATGAGCGATCTTGAGATACGTCCCGTTGCCGAGACCGACCTCGCCGCCGTGGTGGCCATGCTGGCCGACGACCCGCTCGGCGCGCAGCGGGAGTCGCCGGACGACCTCACGCCGTACCGCGCCGCGTTCCGACGGCTGGCCGACGACCCGAACCAGCACATCGTGGTCGCCGTCCGCGAGGACCGCGTGGTCGGCACCCTCCAGCTGACCGTGATCCACGGGCTGTCCCGGCGCGGCACCACCCGCTCGATCATCGAGGCCGTCCGCATCCACGCCGACGAGCGGGGCGGCGGGCTCGGCACGCAGCTGATCCAGTGGGCGGTCGACGAATCCCGCCGCCAGGGCTGCCAGTTGGTGCAGCTGACCTCGAACGTCTCCCGCAAGGACGCGCACCGCTTCTATACGCGGCTCGGATTCACCGCGAGCCATGTGGGCTTCAAGCTCGCTCTCTGAGAGAACACCGGGCGGTGGGGTGGATGTTTCACGTGAAACATCCACCCCACCGCCCGTCACCGTTCAGAGCTCAGCCGCCGAGCCCGCGCCAGCCGGCCGGGTCCAGCCCGCCGGGGACATCCGCTCCCGCCTCGTACGGCTCGCGGGTGAAGACGAACGAGCCGAGGTCGAGGTGGTCGACCGAACCGTCGTCCCTGCGTACGACGCGGAGGGTCTCCCCCGCGTAGTAGTCGTCCAGGCCTGTCCAGGTGCCGTCCGGGCGGGACGTGAAGAACGCTCCGCGGCCGGTGCCGCCCAGCGGCCGGAGCTCAAACCCCCGGCCCCCGGACAGCCTCAGCGTGAACGTGTGGGTCCCCCAGTGCCAGACCCCGGTCAGGGCCAGCAACTCCTCGTCGGCCTCGGGCAACGGGCACCAGGGCTCCGGGATCCGCGGCTCCGCGTCCGCGACGATGCTCAGGAGTTCGGCGGCCACCGTTCCGGCGGGCAGTCCGGAGGTCGCGTTGGCGAGGGCGACCGCCGCGACGTCGTCCTCCTCGCTGAACCACAGACCGGCGACGAATCCGGGCAGCGAACCCGCGTGTCCGAAGAGGACGCGGCTGCCGGCCTTCACGACCTGGAGACCGAGGCCGTAGGCGTTGCCTCCACCCTCGGCGGCGGGTGCGGCGGGCGTCCGCATCTGCCGTACGGACGCGGCCGACAGGACCCGGTCGTCGCCCGAGGTCAGGAAGGCGGCGAACCGCAAAAGGTCTGCGGCGGTCGACCAGAGCTGACCGGCGGGCGCCATCAGCCCGAGGTTCTCGGCCGGTTCGCTCACCACCACATCGGCCCAGGGGTGGACGGCCCAGCCCTCCGCGTACGGGGCGACCGGCCCGGCCGTCGTACGGTGCATGCCCAGCGGCTCCAGGATCTCGCGGCGCAGCGCCACCTCCCAGGAGACCCCGCGTACCGCTTCGACCAGCGAACCGAGCAGGGTGTAGCCCGGGTTGGAGTAGTGGAAGCGGTGGCCCGCCGGGTGCATCTGCGGCCGGTCGCCGAGCACAGCGGCGAGCTCGGGCCGCAGGGCTCCCGGGGTCCGCTCCCACCAGGGGGCGGGTGCCTCGGCGCCGAGACCCGCGCTGTGTCCGAGCAGTTGGAAGACGGTCGCACCGCCCGCACCGGTGCCGGGGAGGTGCTTCTCCAGCTGGTCGTCCAGATCGATCAGCCCCTCGTCCCGCAGCCGCAGGACCAGAACCGCGGTGAACGTCTTGGTGATCGAGCCGATCCGGTACTGCGTATCCGCGTCCGGGGACGCCCCCTCCAGTCCCGTACGGCCCCCGCTCCAGGCGATCCGGCCCTCCCGCTGAACGGCAGCCGCGAGGGTGGGCGCCCGGCCGTCCCGTTGAGCGGTGGCGATGCGATGGAGGAGGGATCGCCGGGTGCTGGGAAGCAGTTGTTCACTGGGAGAAGTCATGGTCAACCCTTACCCGACGGGCTGCCGCCTGACGAGAGGATTACCGGGCGGGACGACCGCTCCCCGAACAGCTCCCCCAGGGCTCAGCGCTCACGGCCGGCAGACCCCAGATCCGTTCGCCGGTGGTGACGGTCAGCAGTTGCTGGCACCTCCACTGCAGCGGCACCCCGGGACGGTGCGTGAGCCGCTGCACGAGCGTCGGGAACAGGTAGTGCGTCGCCCTCGCGGCAAGGTGCTCCCGGAGCCAGTCGACCGGGAGCCGCTGGCTGAAGCTGTGCATGGCGGCCTGCTGGGCCAGGTCCAGGAGCTGAGCGGTGTCGACGGCTCGGACGGTGCGGGGAAGGGTCGGGGTCATGCCGCGATGATGCCAAGAAGCCAGTGCGGCGCCGAGAGGTCAGCTGGGCCGGGATGCGATCTGCTGACGGGCAGGGCCCCAGACATCGTCGAACTCCTCGAGGGTGAGTCGCTCGGGGTCGTGGCCTTCCCATTCCGAGACGGGCAGCTCGGCGGTGATCCCGAATCTGCTGTCGCAATCACCGAGGCGGCCTGCGTCGCGGGCCCGCTGCCACTCGGCGAGGGAAGCAGCTGCGATCGGGATCAGCTCAGGCCCTTCGAGTTCGACCTGCCGGATCACCCAGCCTTCGGCGTCGACCTCGAAGTAGAACCAGGTGTCTTCCTCGTCCCAGTAGCAGCGCATCCATGTGGTCACCAGGCCATGATGCCGGGCCAGATGCGCCTACCTACCCCGCTCTATCTCATGACTGCGCGATGAATCCCGCGGATCGGTCGAGCTGGAAAGGAGAACCGACCCGGGTTGGATCCCAGCCTTGATCCCGTGCCTCTCGAAATGCTGGCAGCAACGTGAGCCGGACGAATGGGCTCCGTCTCGACGCCCACCCAGTTGCTGGGATGGGCCTGACCGCTGGTGACGATCAAGGTCGTGCCCGGCTGGCTGCCGCTGGCCGTTTCAACCGCATAGGTCATCGGTGTCCAGCAAAGTCCCTGCATGTAGGAGGGCTTCCCGCGGATCCGCCAGCGGTACTCGATCCCGTCAACGGTTGTGCGCCGAGAACCCTTCTTGTTCAGCCATCTTCGCCTCCTCCGCTGTCGGGCTCCAGCGCCATGCAACAGGTCCGTCTCAGCCGGAATCTTCCGGACCGCCGGGCAGCACGACATCCATCCGACATCGATCGTGAGATTCCGACACGGGAAATGAGGCCCTACAACGGTGTAGGTTCCGGCGAGCGGTGTCATCTGCCGCGTCGCTGACCTGCCAACTCTCTCGATGTCTCAGGCCGTGTCCAGCCGCTCATTCTCACAACCATGTCCAAATCCTCAGAAGCGACAGGAGAAGAGGTTCGTGGCTCCTCCTCTGAGGCACGCCTCGTTGCCCACTCCGCCATGTACTACGACGGAGTTCGATGTTGCTGATCGGCAAGCAGAGTCATATACCCACTAGGCCGAGCGCGACCAGTCGTTCGGACCGGCGGGCAGTGCACTGAGGGACCGCGCCCATAAAAGTCGGCGGCGGTGAGGCAAGTGCCCCACCGCCGCCGAAGCCAGCCCCTGTGTACTCACTCCTAGAGCTTCCGCGTCTCACCCGTGCGCATCAGAACTGTCCTATTTGCTGAGGAGAGACAGCCGGGAGCGTGTCACTCCCTGGTCCCCTCAGCGCTTGGGGAGGAGAGCGTTCATTCGGGTGAAGAGCCGGTTGGCGCGGGCGATCGTGGCGGCGTCGATCTTCGAGATGAGTTCGTTCTGCTCACGGAGGAGGACAGCGGCTGGCCTGTAGTGGTTGAACCGCGTATCGATCTTCCGCTTCTTGAAGACCGATTCAATCTGCCGGACGACGCGGGGGTCCTTGGCATTGAGATCCGCAGCGGTGATGGGCGCGGCCAACTCGGCGGCGTAGGCGCGGTTCACGAGTTCGACATAGAAGTCACGGTCGAACAGGTCCTCGACATCCGCGTCACCGGCGTCGGTGAACTCGCTGATCTCGACGAGCCCGTTCTTGGAGAGCTGGTCGTTGTCGCGGAGTCGCTGGACAGCGCCCACGTCCTTGGTGCTGGAGTCGATGAGGACGGCAACGTTCAGCTTGTTCGCGCCGAGGAGAGTCACGAAGGTGGACAGCTTGCCGGAGCCGCCGATGGGGGTCTTCACCCAGCGCGGGTCGAGCCCGGTGGAGCCATTCGCTTCGGCAAGATCCGTGAGAACGTCCAGATAGATCAGGTCGCTGGGGCCTTCGAGGAGCAGGATGTGCTCTCCCACGAACAGCGTCTGAGTCATCTCGATGCCCATCGCGGTCAGCAGGGGGAAGGCGGTGTCCTCGTCGGCCTTGAAGATCTCCGAGGAGACCTTGGCGCCGCCTCGCTCCATGTCGATCACGGTTCGGACGCGGTTGAGGTGGTCGGGATCGACCATGAAGGGCGAGTGCGTCGTGTAGAGGACCTGGTGCTTCGGCGCGAGGCGGTCGTCGACCAGACGAAGGAAGTCCTCCTGGGCGCGTCCGTGGAGAGAAAGGCCGGGTTCGTCGAGCAGAAGGATCAGGTCGGTGGTTCCGGCAGCCTCCAGCTCGTTGAAGTAGGCGAGGAAGGAGAAGAACCAGACGAAGCCGCGGGACCGCTCATCGAAGGGCACGGATGCGCGGTGGCGGCGGTTGAAGACCCGGACCTGCAGGATCGGGCCTTGGTCGAAGGGGGCCAGGGCGCCAGGTTCCGGCGCGAGGGTCTTCAGTTGGACTTCCAACTCCGTGTTCTGCGACCAGTACTCGAAGACCTCGTCGGAGATGACGTTGCCCGAGTTCTCCAATTCGCGGATGAGCCGTTCGTGCTGATCGGAGTCGTTGAACTCCTCGGGAGATACGCCGGCCATGTCGAGAAGGCTCAGCAGTGCCCGCTCCCCTCGCGTGACATCGCCGGCATCGCTGCGTCGGATCAGGTCTGGGAGCGAGACCTTGCCGGGCATGGAGTCGTAGTCGTCGAAGTAGACGAACGTCGGCATCCACTTACTCGCGTAGGCGTCGATCAGGTGCATCACCACGCTGCTGTCGCGCCATTCGCGGATGCGCTCGGCCAGAGCGCTGGCGTCCGAGGGGCTCTCGTCCAGTTCGTCCAGGGCGTCGAGCAGATCCTTGACCGTCTTCGCGCCGCTGAGCGCCTTGGCCGCCGCTGCGGGCAGATCGAGAGCCGAGCGCAGGTGGTCGACGATGGCCGCTTCGTTGTAGGGGAGCGTGAACCGCTTGATGGGGTCGCGGTAGCCGATGGTGACCTGGAACTCCGGGCTACGCAGGGCCTTCGGTCCCAGTTCGTCCACGATCTGCTTCATCTCCGCCTCATCGAAGCGGAAGGTTGCGCGGACCACGGGAATCTGCTTCCCGTCGGGGAGCCGCTTGCGCTCCCGGGTCTTGCGGGCCGGGAAGTCGATCACCTCGTCGAGCTTCACGCCCTCTACCGGCTTGAGCCGGTAGAGGGCCTGCAGCAGCGTGGTCTTGCCCGACTCATTCTTGCCGACCAGACAGGTGACGTCGTCTTCGATGTCGAAGGTCTCGGAGTCCTCGATGGACCGGTAGTCGGTGACGCGGGCCTTTATCAGGTGCACGTTCTGGGGTCCTTCCTCGTGTTTCGCGAGGAGGCCCGGTGTGCCGCGATCGGCGAGGCAATGATCACAAACTCCGGCACTGAGTGCCTTCGGCGTTGTGTTCGAGGTAGGTTCCAAATGCCAGTAAGGAAGAGACCCCGGTGCCCGTCGACCTCGACGCCACCGGGGTCCTCTTTGAGCTAGATCTGAGGGTACCGTCCCCCACTGACAGTCCTTCACTATTTGTCTTTCCGCGGGCTGTAACCCCAAGCTGAGGAGAGAGTTTCCCCCTGATCAGCTTCCGTCTGTTCTCCGAAGCGGGGTGTTGCTGGCAGCCTGGTCTGGAAAGGCTTTGTTGATCGCTCTCTTCGCTCGCCTTCCCAGTGCTGTGAGCCGCATGGGACGTCCGCGGACCGCTCGTTCCAGTAGCGGCCCGCCAAGGTCTCGCTCCAGTCGGTTGATCTGCCCGACGAGAGTGAACCGCTTGACGTTCAGAGCGTCTGCTGCGGCGCCGAGGGTGGGGTAGGAGGCCGCGGCGGCAAAGTTACGGAGGTGTTCACGACCACCCCGGCGTTCGAGTGCCAGCCGAAGTAAGGGTGGTGCGGTAGCGCCGTCGGCGAGGGCTCTGAGGGCTGGGTTGTGGCCGGCTCCGCCGCGGCGGGTCGAGATCTGGTGGTGTCTCGCCCAGCGAGCCATCGATGTGGGACTCATGCCGGTCTCGCGGGCGAGGTCCGCGAGAGGTCGGCGGTGAACCGTGTACTGCTCGTGGAGCCATTCCCTGGTGATGGGCTTCGCCCGGCTTGTTCTGCCTGTAGGACGCAGGGCAATGTCGTACTCACGGGTGAGAGCGGTGACCACACTGATGCTGATGCCTGTTGCCTGGGAGATGCGGCGGATGGACAGCCGTTCATCGATGTAGAGACGCCGCAGTTCAGAATCCGGTAGCTGTGCCCGGGCCACTGCACTGATGTGACCTGTCGCCCAGGCTTTGCCAGGGGTGATGGGTCGTGGTGGCGGCGGATGCTCGGCGAGGAGATGCTTGACCGCATCGTTGCTTGTGCCGAGGAGGTTGGCCGCTTGCGTGACGGTCATGCGAGACCGGCCGATGAGCTCGTGCAGAGTGGCGACGCTGACAGCGTCGGGGTTGGTTCCTGGGAGCTCGAGCCCTTTCAGGAGCGTGGTGTCTGGCTGCCAGGTGAGTGGCTCGTCGTGGATGCGGTGACGGTCGAGGAAGGATCTGGCTGTGTGGTCGAGCTCGGTTGCCAGGTCCGAGGTCAGATGAGTGGTGAACTCGCTGATCCACTTGCGGGTCTCGGCTTCCGTCACGATCGTCTCAGCTGGCATGAGCTCGGCCGGGAGTCCGCTGATGCGTTCGAAGAGGTGGCTGCGGGCAGCGTGGATTCGCCGCTCACGACCGCGGAATTGCGCTGTGCGTCGGCAGATGTCATCCCACTCTTGAGGGGGCAGGAGGCCGCTGTAGTCAAGGTGGCGTCGGCGTTCGTAGTCGATGGGTGCCGGTTGTGCGTCGAGTTGCTCAGCCAGCAGGGTCATGCCGTTCTGCATGACCGTCCACCAAGGGGTGCGTCGCAGATACTGCATGACTCTGGAGGCAGCGAGGCCGCTGGTTGCGCTTCCCAGGCGGCGTGAGATCTCTTCCATGTCCAGACGGCTGCCGGTGAGGCCGAGCATGCAGGACAGGGCGGGTCTCAGGATGCGTTGATAGTGGCCCGCTGGAGGTGCAATCCGTAGCGACAGCGCTGGCCAGAACACCGCAGGGATCGAGTGAAGTCGACGGTGGGAGTCCTGGACGCTGTCCGGGTAGCGGGGCCGGTTTGACGCTGTTCGGTAGCGGAGCTGGTCAGTGCATCTGAGGTCGGGTCCGATCGACGCGAGCTGGACGGCCAGCAGTCGCGGGCTTGTGTACTTGCCCCAGGCGGTCATCGTGGTCGGGGTTGCCGGTGTGGTGCTCCTCGGATGGTGTCCGGTGAATCGGCGAAGTTCCGCGCCCGCCAGCTGGACGCGCCGCCCTCCCAGGATGTGCAGGGCCGCGATGACACCGGCTGCGGTGCCGGCGGCCGTGGGAGGGGCCATGAACCCGGGCCGGACGGTGGGGTTAGTCAGAGAGCGAGGACCTGACCGCGGGCTTGCGGCCGCGTTGTGGGCATCGAGTACGTCGGCTGGGACCAGGGTCCTGAGGAGGTCGCTTCTGGAGGCGGCCAGGGTTCGGGAAGCGACTGCTCGGAGGTCGGCCAAGGCATTCAACGAAGGAACCGCGGAGCGTTCGTAGATCCCGAAGTCCGCAGTCCCCGAGGTGATCGTTTCACTCACGATCCGTTGTGCAGCCAGGGCCGGGTGTTCGTGCGGCAGCGTCAGCGTGGGCATTTGTGCAAGATCAGCTCGGCAGCGGGGCGATTCCGGGCCGGTGGACCGGTTGGTCGCGGGGTTCGCGCAGTGCCCTGGCTGTGGAATGCCGGCGACGGGGTGCGGGTGGCTTCTCTGCAGGGAGCCGCAGTGGGGGCAGGTGTCCGCCAGGAGCCTGTGGTGTTGGAGGCAGGCGAAGGACCAGCCGAGCCGCCATTCCAGCTGCCATCGTCCGCCGGAGGCTGCCAGACAGTCGGGGCAGTAGCGGGAGCCGCTGCCTCGGCCCCAGAGCACCCAGCGTTTGACCTGTCGGGTGCGGTGATCAAGTAGCAGGGCTCGCTCGTCGTAGTGGGCCAAGGTCGCTGCGATGACCTGCTCGGGATCGATGCCGCAGGTATGCGCGATGTCGTTGACCTCCGCGGGTCGGAGGAGCTGGACCCAGTCGCGCGGAATGTCGGCTTCTGGTTCCGTCTTTCGTCTTGCTCTGGCATGACGGGCCAGCCCCAGCTGGGGCAACAGTTCGCCCATGGGTGTGTGGAGCCGGTGGGCCATCGCCTCGAACCACGAGTCGAGTGCCTCTCCTGGAAGGGGCACGACCCTGATGGAGAACATGCGCATAGCGGGACGGCTCATGATGCTGTGCAACGCTGGAGTTTCGGGAGGCTGGTCAGTTTGTTGTTCTCAAAGGCCAGTTGAAGCTCTCGGCGAGCCTCCTCGGAGGCGGCGTCGTTCTTCACCCGGTCCAGCAGTTCCCTGTCCAGGTGTTCCGCGCCGGTGCGTACGGCTCTCTGGCAGCCGCGGTTGATCAACGTCATGAGCGAGCCGATGTGTCCGGTGCTGCGGGCGAAGAGGTAGTCGGACAGGTCGTCCGCGATCATGCCTGGGTGCTTGTTCGCGAGGAGCACGCGTTCCTCGATCGCGAGAAGGGTGTCGCGCCATCCGTGGCGTCCCTGCTCGGTCCTGATGTCGAACGGGTCCATGTCCAGCCGGGTCGTGCGGCGACCGGTCTGGGCGAGGACCCCATCCTCATAGGTTGCTCCCTCGCTGAACAGGCCCCGTTTCTCCAGCCCGACTCCGACCAACAAGAGGGTCACCGGGAACTCGTTGGCGATGTATTTGAAGTGGTTGCTGACCTCGATCCCGCTCTTGTTCCGCCACTTCAGAAAGTGCAGATCGTCCACGATCAGCAACCTCGTTTCCGCGGACAGCACGGAATCGAGAGCGCGATAGCCGAAGTCAGCCGTGGTGCCGCGGAAGCGGCCGGGGTGCGCGAAGTACTCCAGAATGGCCCGGTTGAAGTCGCGCATCCCGGTGTTACTGGTCAGGCCAACCCGGCAGACGGGCCAGCGTTCATGTCCGTCGTCGGTGTACTTGCCTTCCTCCCTGATGATGCGGCGGTGGAGCTTGCGCGCGAAGGCAAGCACGGCCGTGGTCTTGCCCAGCCCGGGAAAGGCGTCGAGGGCGATCCCGCCCTTGACCTTGTCGCTGTCCTGGTCGTTGCTGTCGAAGATGTCCCAGAGGTCTTCGTGCAGGGCCTTCATCTGCGGAGTTCCGAGCGGGCCGAGGTTCGCGTGCCATTTGCGGCGGGCGCGGTTGTACTCGGCCAGGGCTTCCTCACCCAGCTTCTTCAACTGCCGGTGGGGCACGAGATCCGGACGGATCCGGCGCGGGGCGTCCGCGAGGCGGGCGAAGCCTTCCTTGCGGGACAGCGTGAGGTGATCCAGCCGGGAGCGCAGATCGGCTTCCTCGGCCTGGGCGCGGGTCGGCTTACTCGTCATCGTCGATGTCCTTCAAGGCCGTGGCGTAGAAGTCGAGTTCCTCAGCCAACTCCTCCAGACCGTCGGCATCGTCATCGCCCGCCTCCGCCTCCTGGACGGTCTCGATCGCCGGAGGCGCAGGTTGCTCGGGAAGGGACAGCACGCGGGCGACCGAGGGCAGCGAAGTGACGTCGTCGGCCTGCTGCCCGGGAAGATCCATGGCGACCTGTTCGCGGGAGAGCCGCAGCGCCATCCGCCGTTCGACCAGAGAAGTGCCAAGGCCGAGGTTCCACCGCTTCAGCAGCAGGGCGATGGCGAGCCGGTCGTCGAGGTACGTGTACTCCTTCGCCGCCAGACGCCGGGCGAACTGCAGCGCTTCATCGCTCAGCGGCATGTCGAGGCTGGGCGCGTGTTCCCACTGAAGCGTGTGCCAGACGCGCTTGTGGTCCCGGAAATGGATCCGGGTGACATCGTCGGGGTCCGCGAAGAACTCCAGCCGGCGCTTGTCAAGGTCGATGTCGGAGCTGGCCATGTCCCGCAGCCCGTCGAGGCAGCCGCCGTTGTAGCGGCGGCCGTTGATCTCGACGCCGTAGTGCTGGACCGTGCGCATCGTGACGCCGAGGAACTCCAAAGCCAGATTCGGGTCGCGGGGCACCTCAATGTAGCCCGCCCGCGCGAGCCCGTGCTCGAACATCACCGCCGGGGACAACTCCACCTTCGGCAGGTGCGGATCGACGAGACCCTCGTGTGGCCTGCGGTGATATGTCACCGCGGTCCACTCCCGGATGATCGCCTCCAACTCATGGTGGAAGAAGAAAGCGTCCTTCTCCGGGTTCAGCCCGCGCGAGTGAATGTCCGGTCCCTTGTAACCGGGCAGCCGCTGCAGCAGGTCTTCCCGCAGGGTTCGGAAATACCGCTCCACCGGCCCCTTGTCCCGGCCCGTGCGCAGCCTCGCCGGCTGCACTGAGATCCCCATCCGGCGGCAGACGCTGGTCAGATGCGCCGACAGGTAGATCTTGCCGTGGTCGACGATCAACGTCTCGGGCGCCACCTTCGGGCCCCAGACCCCTGTGGCGGGCCCGTGGACGGCCTCGGCCTCTACTAGCACCCCGCGCGGAATGCCGTGTTCGGGCCAGGCCGCATCTCTCGGCCAGCTCTCCGGAACCGGCTGAGGACGGTAGACCTGATAGAGAACCGCCGCCGCATCGATCGCCTTCGTCGACACCGGAGTCACCCGCAGGCCGATGATGCAGCGGGTGTACCAGTCCATCGCGACGGTCAACTCCGCCTGCATCCACCGCAGCGTCACCGGGTCCAGCGCGAACACGTCCAGCCGCGTGGTGTCCATCAACACGTACTCGCCCGGCCTCGTGGGCCGGAGCTTCCCGTAGACGCCCTTCGGGCGACCGGCGATGTCCCGGTTGCGCTGCATGCTCAGCCGAAACGTCGGATGACGCCGCTCCAGCGCCTGCATCCACCGGTAGGCCGTCGTCCGTGGCGGCACCGGCACCTTGACCAGCTTGAACTTGGTCTTGACGCGGGCCTCGACTTCCTCCAGCACCACCTTCACCGAGGGCCGTGACTCCTCCTCGTAATCCCTCAGCACTTCCTCCGCGGCCTCGACCCAGCGCGGATCGGCGTTGCCCAGCCCGCTGTCCGCCCGCGCGGTCTTCAGCACCAGCCCGCCTTCGCCCAGCTCCCGGAAGGCCCGCGCCCACCGGCGCACTGTCCGCTCGGTCACCCCCAGTTCCGCCGCCTTAGCCTCATACCGAGCTCGCAGGGGCAGGTCAGGGGCGTACTGCGGGCGCGGCTCATCCGGCCGTGGGAGGTCCTCGCTGCCGGAGCGGTAGCCCGTCAGCATCTCCCGAACATGCTCGGCTCGCTCCAGGACGTCCTTCCTCTCGTCCTTGGTCAGCCGGTTCAGCACCACGGCCGCGAGGTCCTCGTCATCGGTGGAAGACGGGCCCGCACTGTCATGGATCAGCTCGGCGCGGTCCGAGGTCAGCAACTCACGCAGCGACATGCGAGCCAGCCTGTCGCGCCCGTCCTTGAGGACGACCTGCATGCCCGTGGCCAGGCTGGCGAACTCCACGACCTCGACCGTCTCGCCGTCCAGCCGGAAGTGTGTCCCGACCCCGAGCCTGGTTCCGGCCCTGTTCATGCGGCCGTCCGCAGCATGTGCGCCGAGCTCAGCGGCCGGTCCAGCGCGGTCGTCACATGCCCAGACCACAACAGGTGCAGTACCGCCGACTTCACCAGCGGCCGAGGAGAGTGCGGGAGCAGCCGGAAAGCATCCCCCAGGGACATCCCATCCAGATCCGCAACCCGCAGCGCGGACACCAGATCCGGGTCGAACAGCCAGGCGCGGCGGTAGCCGGCGAGGAACCGGACATTCTCCAGCACGAAAGGATCCGGTTCACTCCACACCTCGTACTGCCATCCGCGAGAAGTAACCGCCTCCCGCGTCCAAGCGAACGTGAACGCGATCTCCGGCTTCTCAAGCCGGTGACGCGGCTTGACGTCCACGACCACCGGCCCGTCGTCCGTCACCAGCAGATAGTCCGGGATGTGCTTGCGAACCTTGCCGTCCACGTCGGCCTTGAGCATGAACGGCTGGGCGACGATGTGCCGCACCTCCGGGGCAAAGTCGGCGAACAGCAGCCGCCCCAACTCCAGCCGCGACTCGTAGATCACGTGGTCGCCCACCGTCGCCGACCAGTACGTGCCCGAATAGTGCTGCTGCCCCTTGTACCAGCGGAACATCCGCCACGGCCGGGCCTCCCGCAGCAGCCCGAGCGGCACCGACGGCCACTCCAGGTCCTCCACCACGGACTCGTCACCACGTCGGACACTCAGCCGTACCGGCGCGGCCACCGCTGTACCCATCGGACCACCAACCCCGCGTTTCCCGAGGCGGCCCCGCTGGCCGCGTAACGCCGGGGTCCTGCCCCGGCCACGCCCACAGACGCTGACCAGGGCGGTCCTGTACACAAAGAGGGGAACTACTCGCTCACGGGGCATGAATCCCATCACCCTGTCCTATTGGCCACGCGGTGGACATCGCCGGTGGGAAAAGGACACGGGATCTGGGATCCCACAAACGGATCCCCTCAGGTCTGCGCCATGTCCACGAAACGGGAGTAGTGGCCCTGGAAGGCCACGGTGATGGTCGCCGTCGGACCGTTACGGTGCTTGCCGACGATGATGTCGGCCTCGCCCGCGCGCGGTGACTCCTTCTCGTACGCGTCCTCGCGGTGGAGCAGGATGACCATGTCGGCGTCCTGCTCGATGGAGCCGGACTCGCGCAGGTCGGACACCATCGGCTTCTTGTCCGTGCGCTGCTCGGGGCCACGGTTCAGCTGCGAAAGCGCGATCACCGGTACCTCCAGCTCTTTGGCCAGCAGCTTCAGGTTTCGTGACATGTCCGATACCTCCTGCTGGCGGCTCTCAGAACGCTTCGACCCACCGGCCTGCATCAGCTGCAGATAGTCGATGATCACGAGCTTGATGTCGTTGCGTTGCTTGAGCCGGCGGCACTTCGCGCGGATCTCCATCATCGACAGGTTGGGGGAGTCGTCGATGTAGAGCGGGGCGGCCGAGACCTCCGGCATCCGCCGCGCGAGCCGCGTCCAGTCCTCGTCCGTCATCGTGCCGGACCGCATGTGGTGCAGGGCCACGCGCGCCTCCGCCGACAGCAGACGCATGGCGATCTCGTTGCGCCCCATTTCAAGGGAGAAGATGACGCTGGGGAGGTTGTTCTTGATCGACGCGGCGCGCGCGAAGTCCAGCGCCAGCGTGGACTTGCCCATGGCGGGACGGGCCGCGATGACGATCATCTGGCCGGGGTGCATGCCGTTCGTCAGGGCGTCGAGGTCCGTGAAGCCCGTCGGGACGCCGGTCATCTCGCCGCTGCGCGAACCGATGGCCTCGATCTCGTCGAGCGCGCCCTCCATGATGTCGCCGAGGGGGAGGTAGTCCTCACTGGTGCGCTGCTCGGTGACGGCGTAGATCTCGGCCTGTGCGGAGTTGACGATCTCGTCCACGTCGCCGTCGGCCGCGTATCCCATCTGCGTGATCTTCGTGCCGGCCTCGACGAGCCGTCGGAGGACCGCACGCTCGTGGACGATCTCCGCGTAGAACGAGGCGTTGGCCGCGGTCGGAACCGACTGCACCAGCGTGTGGAGGTACGGTGCCCCGCCGACCTTGGTGATCTCCCCGCGTTTGACCAGCTCGGCGGCGACCGTGATGGGGTCGGCCGGCTCACCCTTGGCGTACAGGTCGAGGATCGCCAGGAAGACGGTCTCGTGCGCCGGACGGTAGAAGTCGTGCCCCTTGATGACCTCGACGACCTCGGCGATGGCGTCCTTGGAGAGCAGCATGCCGCCCAGGACCGACTGCTCCGCGTCCAGGTCCTGAGGCGGCACCCGCTCGAAGCTGGAGGGGCCCCCGCCGTCCCAGCCGTCGTCCGAGCCCCGGTCGTGCCGGTCCTCGCGGCTCCCCTTGCGCTCCCCGCGACGCGGGCGGGAGACAGGCAGACGGTCGCCGGGACCGGCCTCGGTCCAGGGGTCGTCCAAAGGCTCGGGAATGCTCACCGGGCCACCTCCTCCCGTCCGCTTCGCGGACCTAGCCGTGCCACTCTTTCTTACGGCACGGCACCGACAAACAAGTCGCCCGACTCCGCTTCTGGCGCGTCTGGTCCTGCTGACTCCGGTGCCGGAACGGAGTGCGGGCGCCGGACCACGGTAGGCCTGTCTCCACCGTCAGCCAATCTGGTTATCCACAGGGCATGTGGATGACGGACCAGATGCTGTGGAGAACTCCTCGGAACCTGTGCACGGACCGGGGGACAGCACTGTGGACAAACTCATAGCAGGACCACCATCACATGTTTGACCTGCATGTTCTCCATCCACTGACTGTGGGGGAGAAAAACTTTCGCCCCGATGTCAAGATCCCTGCACACCGCACCCGGGTGAGCGTCCCAAGGAAGCGCGAGTAAGGGACAATAGGGCATTGCATCTCTTACCTGTGGAAGATTAGATTGACCGCCATGAGCCCGGCCCCCACCTCCTCCCGATCAGGTCGTCGACGGCACGACCGCGAGATCATCGCCCTCGCCGTTCCGGCGTTCGGAGCGCTGGTCGCCGAGCCCCTGTTCGTAATGGTCGACAGCGCCATCGTCGGCCACCTCGGCACCCCGCAACTGGCCGGTCTCGGAATCGCCGCGGCCCTGCTGATGACCGCCGTGAGCGTCTTCGTCTTCCTCGCCTACGCCACCACGGCCGCCGTCGCCCGTCGCGTCGGGGCGGGCGATCTGCCCGCCGCGATCCGCCAGGGCATGGACGGCATCTGGCTTGCCCTGCTGCTCGGTGCCGTCGTCGTCGCGCTCGCCGTCCCCTCGGCACCCTGGCTCGTCGACGTCTTCGGCGCCTCCGACACCGCCGCCCCGTACGCCATCACGTATCTGCGGATCTCCAGCTTCGGTATCCCGGCGATGCTCGTGGTCCTGGCGGCCACCGGAGTGCTGCGCGGACTCCAGGACACCCGTACCCCGCTGTACGTCGCTATCGGCGGTTTCACGGCGAACGCCGTCCTCAACGTGGTCCTCGTCTACGGGGCCGGGCTCGGCATCGCCGGATCCGCCTGGGGCACGGTGTCGGCCCAGGCGGGCATGGCCGTCGCCTATCTGATCGTGGTCGTCCGCGGCGCCCGTAGACACGGCGCCTCCCTGCGTCCCGACGCCGCCGGTATCAGGGCCAGCGCCCGGGCGGGTGTCCCCCTCCTGGTCCGGACGCTGTCGCTGCGGGCCGTGCTCATGATCGCCACCGCCGTGGCAGCCCGGCTCGGCGACAGCGACATCGCCGCGCACCAGGTCATCCTCTCCCTCTGGAGCCTGACCGCCTTCGCCCTCGACGCCATCGCCATCGCGGGCCAGGCCATCATCGGCCGGTATCTGGGGGCGAACGACGAGAAGGGGGCTCGGGAGGCATGCCGTCGCATGGTCGAGTGGGGCATCGGCTGCGGCATCGTGCTCGGCCTCTTGATCATGCTCGCCCGGTCTCTGTTCATTCCGCTCTTCACCAGCGACCCGGCGGTGACGAATACTTTGCTCCCGGCGCTCCTGGTCGTGGCGGTCTCGCAGCCGATCGCCGGGGTGGTCTTCGTCCTGGACGGCGTACTGATGGGCGCGGGGGACGGACGCTACCTCGCGTGGGCCATGCTGGTGACGCTCGCCGTCTTCGCTCCCGTCGCACTTCTGGTCCCGTCCCTCGGTGGCGGTCTCACCGGACTCTGGTGGGCGATGACGCTGATGATGGCCGTCCGGCTGATCACCCTGTGGATGCGCACCCGCTCCGGCCGGTGGATCGTCACCGGAGCGGCCCGCTGATGCACGTGGTCCGCGGACTGTTTCACGTGAAACGGTGCGGCCGGAACCCTGCTGAGCGCGTGAACCATCGCGCTGTTTCACGTGAAACACTCCACCCCCAGGACAGAGCGAAGGGCCGCACCCCGATGGGATGCGGCCCTTCACCTGCTCAGCTGAGCTCTGCCCTTAGGCAGCAACGACCTCGACGCCGAGCTTCGCTGCGACCTCGGGGTGCAGACGGACGGACACCTGGTGCCCACCGAGCGTCTTGATCGGCGAACCGAGCTCGACGCGACGCTTGTCGACGTCGGGACCACCGGCGGCCTTGATCGCCGAAGCGATGTCGGCCGGGGTGACCGAGCCGAAGAGCCGACCGGCGTCGCCGGAGCGAACGGCCAGACGGACCTTCACGCTCTCAAGCTTGGCCTTGATCTCGTTGGCCTGCTCGATCGTCGCGATCTCGTGGATCTTGCGGGCGCGGCGGATCTGCGCCACGTCCTTCTCGCCGCCCTTGGTCCAGCGGATGGCGAAGCCACGCGGAACCAGGTAGTTGCGGGCGTACCCGTCCTTGACGTCGACGACGTCGCCGGCGGTGCCGAGGCCGGAGACCTCGTGGGTGAGGATGATCTTCATGCTGTTGTCACCCTTCCCTTATCGCGCGGTGGACGTGTAGGGCAGCAGCGCCATCTCACGGCTGTTCTTGACAGCCGTGGCGACGTCACGCTGGTGCTGCGTGCAGTTGCCGGTGACGCGGCGGGCACGGATCTTGCCACGGTCGGAAATGAACTTCCGCAGCATGTTCGTGTCCTTGTAGTCCACGTACTGGGTCTTGTCCTTGCAGAACGCGCAGACCTTCTTCTTAGGCTTGCGCACAGGCGGCTTCGCCATGGTGTTTCTCCTGTGTGATCAAGAAGTGGGGTACGAGCCCGCCCTAGAAGGGGGGCTCGTCCGAGTAGCCGCCGCCGGAACCGCCGGAGCCGCCGGAACCACCGGGGCTTCCGCCCCAGCCGCTCCCGCCGCCCTGGCCCCCGCCCTGCTGGCCGCCGGCCGGCGCGCCGGTCGCCCACGGGTCGTCGGCGGGAGCACCGCCGCCGCCCTGCTGGCCACCGCCACCGGGACCGCCGCCCCAGTTGCCGCCACCCTGCTGGCCACCGCCGCCGTATCCGCCCTGGCCGCCCTGACCGCCGCGACCGGTGGTCTTGGTGACCTTGGCCGTGGCGTTCTTGAGGCTGGGGCCGACTTCCTCGACATCCAGCTCGTAGACCGTGCGCTTGACGCCCTCACGGTCCTCGTAGGACCGCTGCTTCAGCCGGCCCTGCACGACGACGCGCATGCCTCGCTGGAGCGATTCCGCGACGTTCTCCGCCGCCTGACGCCAGACCGAGCAGGTGAGGAACAGGCCTTCGCCGTCCTTCCACTCATTGGTCTGCCGGTCGAAGATGCGGGGAGTGGACGCGACACGGAACTTCGCGACCGCCGCACCGGACGGGGTGAAGCGCAGCTCGGGGTCGTCGACGAGATTGCCGACGACCGTGATGACGGTCTCGCCTGCCATGGGTGAACCTCTCGGCGGGGATTGCTTCTGGCTGCTTGCTGCTACTCGGACCCGAAAACCGCTGAGCTAGATGCTCAGTGGATCTCGGGACGGAGGACCTTGGTCCGGAGGACCGACTCGTTCAGGTTCATCTGGCGGTCGAGCTCCTTGACGACCGCAGGCTCGGCCTGCAGGTCGATGACCGAGTAGATGCCCTCGGGCTTCTTCTTGATCTCGTAAGCGAGCCGACGACGGCCCCAGGTGTCGACCTTCTCCACCTTTCCGTTGCCCTCACGGACGACGGAGAGGAAGTTCTCGATCAGCGGGGAGACTGCTCGCTCCTCGAGATCGGGGTCGAGGATGACCATCACCTCGTAGTGACGCATGTGGAACCCACCTCCTTTGGACTCAGCGGCCACGGTCGTTCCGTGGCAGGAGGGTCGTGATGCGTGAGCAACGGTGTCTCCTGAGGAGAACACCCGGCACTGACACCCGTCTCTCGGATGTTCCTGGGGAGGGGGCTCGCCGTGCCGGCCTGGGCAGACACCGGTGCAGACCGTACAGACTACCCGTAGACCGGCTTCCGGTTGAAATCCGGAGCTCAGAGGCACTTCCGGTCCGGATCCCGACGGCACGGCGGACCGGGTACCGGAGGGCGGATCCGGGGCCCCGGGGGCACAATCGAGACAGATGCGGTGTGAGAGGCGCTACATTCCACCGCCCGTCCGGCCAGGAGGTACTCCATGGCACAGACCATTCGTCCCGCCGGCTCCCGGTCCACCACCGGCCGCCCGGCCACCGGCTCCCTCTTCGCCACGGACGGCAGGCCACACCCCGTCCAGGACGTCTTGATGGCGGTGACCGGGGTGCTCGGCGTCCTCGCCTTCGTGACGGCGATGTTCCACCATCTGCACCTGATCAGCTCATGGGCCGGGCTGATCGGGATCCTGACCGGCCTCTACGGCCAGTACATCTCGAAGACCACCTGGGAGAGGTTCGGCCTGATCATGGGCATCGGCGCCTCCGCCGTGGGCTTGTACCTCGGTATGGCGCACGGCGGCCTCTTCGGCGGCGTCGTCACCTGACCGGCGCACGACCCGGCGCGGCCGTCAGGGCGGCCGTGCCGGTCCGTAGCGGGAGGTTCGGCCCTACGCGGCCAGGCCGGGCACCCCTCGGTCACAGTAGGCTTCGGCGCGAGAGCCGGAGCCCCTGACCGATGGGGACACACCTGCCGAGGAGCGCCCCGCATGAGCCTGACCCTGAGGACCATCAGCCGAGAGCAGCATCTGGCGTACATCCAGAGCCTGCCCTCGGCCAGTCATTGCCAGGTCCCGGCGTGGGCTGATGTGAAAACGGAATGGCGCTCGGAGAACCTGGGCTGGTTCGACAAGAACGGCGAGATCGTCGGCGCCGGCCTCGTCCTGTACCGCCAGCTGCCCAAGATCAAGCGCTACCTGGCGTACCTGCCCGAGGGCCCGGTGATCAACTGGTACGCGCCCAACCTGGACGAATGGCTCCAGCCGATGCTCGCCCACCTCAAGCAGCAGGGCGCGTTCTCCGTGAAGATGGGCCCGCCGGTGGTCATCCGGCGCTGGGACTCGGCGGCCATCAAGTCCGGCATCCAGGACCCCGACGTGAAGCGCCTGCGCGACGTCGAGGCCAGCCACATCGAGCCGCGCGCCTTCGAGGTGGCCGACCGGCTGCGGAAGATGGGCTGGCAGCAGGGTGAGGACGGCGGCGCCGGATTCGGTGACGTACAGCCCCGCTACGTCTTCCAGGTGCCGCTGGCCAACCGCTCCCTGGAAGACGTCCTCAAGGGCTTCAACCAGTTGTGGCGCCGCAACATCAAGAAGGCCGACAAGGCCGGCGTCGAGGTGGTCCAGGGCGGCTACGAGGACCTGGCCGAGTGGCAGCGCCTCTACGAGATCACGGCCGTCCGCGACCACTTCCGGCCGCGCCCGCTCTCGTACTTCCAGCGCATGTGGACGGTCCTCAACTCCGAGGACCCCAACCGGATGCGGCTGTACTTCGCCCGCCACAACGGCGTGAACCTCTCCGCCGCCACGATGCTCGTCGTCGGCGGGCACGTCTGGTACTCCTACGGCGCATCCGACAACATCGGGCGTGAGGTCCGGCCGTCGAACGCCATGCAGTGGCGGATGCTCCGCGACAGTTACGCGATGGGCGCCACCGTCTACGACCTGCGCGGGATCAGTGACTCGCTGGACGAGAACGACCACCTCTTCGGCCTGATCCAGTTCAAGGTCGGCACGGGCGGTGAGGCCGTCGAGTACGTCGGCGAGTGGGACTTCCCGCTCAACAAGCTGCTCCACAAGGCGCTCGACATCTACATGTCGCGCCGCTGACCCGCTCATCCATCCTCTCGGCACACCCCCGTTCGCTCCTGATTCACCGCAGCCACCAGAAAGGTTCCGGGCCGGCCATGGCGCTCTCCCTCTACGTCGACACCGCGCGCTGGCGGGCGCACCAGAAGTCCGTGATCGACCAGTTCCCCGGGCTCGTACCGGTCTGCAAGGGCAACGGTTACGGCTTCGGCCACGAGCGGCTCGCCGACGAGACGATCCGCTTCGGCGCCGACACGCTCGCCGTGGGAACCACCTACGAGGCCGCCACGATCAAGGACTGGTTCAGCGGCGACCTGCTCGTCCTGACCCCGTTCCGGCGGGGTGAGGAGCCCGTTCCGCTGCCGGACCGCGTCATCCGGTCCGTCTCCTCGGTCGACGGGGTGCACGCCCTGGTGGGCGCCCGGGTCGTCATCGAGTGCATGAGTTCGATGAAGCGCCACGGGGTCAAGGAGGAGGAGCTCGGGCTGCTGCACGCGGCGATCGAGGACGTACGCCTCGAAGGCTTCGCGCTGCACCTGCCGCTGGACCGCACCGACGGCTCGGACGCCGTCGAGGAGGTCATAGGGTGGATGGACCGGCTGCGCGCGGCCCGGCTTCCGCTGCACACCATGTTCGTCAGCCATCTGCGCGCCGAGGAGCTGGCCCGGCTCCAGCAGCAGTTCCCGCAGACCCGCTTCCGCGCCCGGATCGGCACCCGGCTCTGGCTCGGCGACCACGAGGCCACCGAGTACCGGGGGGCCGTCCTGGACGTCACGCCCGTCGTCAAGGGCGACCGGTTCGGCTACCGCCAGCAGAAGGCCGCGTCCGACGGCTGGCTGGTCGTCGTCGCGGGCGGTACGTCCCACGGGGTCGGCCTGGAGGCGCCCAAGGCGCTGCACGGGGTGATGCCGCGGGCCAAGGGGGTCGCGCGCGCGGGTCTGGCCACGGTCAACCGCAACCTGTCGCCGTTCGTCTGGGCGGGCAAGCAGCGGTGGTTCGCCGAGCCGCCGCACATGCAGGTGTCGATCCTGTTCGTGCCCTCGGACGCGCAGGAGCCGCGGGTCGGTGACGAGCTGGTCGCCCACCTGCGCCACACGACCACCCAGTACGACCGGCTCGTGGACCGCTGAGCGAGCCGCCCCGGGTCAGCGCTCCCGGGCCGTGCCCCACTCCATCCGAGGTCCCATGACCGTCGGGGCGCCATGCCCGGACGGCCGGGCCTCGGGCGCGAGCACGAACGCGTCCGGCGCCCCGTCGAGCACCCCGCCCGACGGGTCGTCCGACCCGTCCCTGCGCACCGGGTCCTTCCCCGGCGTCAGGATGTCCCGGACGACCAGAGCGCACAGGTAGAGCGTGCCCAGCAGGTGCAGGGCGATCGCCAGCTGGTAGCCCTCCTGCGGCAGCCCCTGGTGCTCGTCGCCCCCGCTCGTGTACGCGAGGTAGGACCAGATCCCCAGGAAGTACATGACCTCGCAGGCCTGCCAGATGAGGAAGTCGCGCCAGCGCGGCCGGGCCAGCACGGCGAGCGGGATCAGCCAGAGCACGTACTGCGGTGAGTAGACCTTGTTCGTCAGGATGAACGCGGCCACCACCAGGAACGCCAGCTGGGCGAAGCGCGGCCGGCGTGCGGCGGTCAGGGCCAGGCCCGCGATGCCCGCGCAGAGCACGACCATCAGGACCACGGACGCGGTGTTCACCGTCTCCACGCCGATGGGCTTCCCGGTGCGTTGGGTGATGATCAGCCAGAAGGAGCCGAAGTCGATGGGCCGCTCCTGGCTGAACGCGTAGAACTTCCGCCACCCCTCGGGGGCGTAGAGCATGATCGGCAGGTTCACCGCCAGCCAGGCCGCCCCGGTGCCGAGCAGGGCGGTGGAGAACTCGCGCCACCTGCCCGCCCGCCAGCAGAGCACCAGCAGCGGGCCGAGCAGCAGGACGGGGTAGAGCTTGGCGGCCGTCGCAAGGCCGATGAGGACGCCGAACGCGAGCACCCGGCCCCGCGACCACATGAGCATCGCCGCGGCCGTCAGGGCGACGGCCAGCAGGTCCCAGTTGATGGTGGCGGTGAGGGCGAACGCGGGGGCCAGCGCGACCAGCAGACCGTCCCAGGGGCGCCGCCGGTGCGTACGCACGGTGCACACGGCGATGATCACGGCGCAGATCATCAGCATGCCCGCGTTGACCATCCAGTACATCTGCTCGCGCTGCTGGATGGGGTCGCTGTCCGGCGTCAGCGTCAGCCAGGCGGCCACCTGCATGAACACCCCGGTCAGTACGGGGTACTCCAGGTACTGCATGTCGCCGCTCAGCCGGTCGAAGTACGGCACCAGGCCGTCGGCGAAGCCGCGTCCCAGGAAGAGGTGCGGGATGTCGGAGTAGCAGGCGTGCGTGTACTGCGAGGTCGCTCCGCGGAACCAGGCCCACTCGTAGCAGGGGATCTTCTGCACCATGCCGAGGGCGAACATCCCGATCATGACCAGGGCGACGACCCGTACGGGCGTCAGCGGGCCCTCACCGAGCCGCGCCCAGCGCCCGGCCGGCCCGCCGAACAGCCCGCTGCCGGCCGCCGCGACCTCGTCCTGGTCGGTGGGCCGCACGACGGGCCGCTCCTGCTGCTGCACGCTCGCGTCCTCTGCACTGGGGCTTGGCATGCCGCACATCCTGCCGTACGGGGCTGTGGCCCGGACGTGGACCGGCCCGGGACACGGAAGGACGGCCCGAAGCGGCCCGGAACGCGGCGAGGGCCGCTCGCACCCCGTCCGGTGCGGCGGCCCTCGTCCTGCGGGCGTCCAGGGCCGGTCACGGCCCTGCTGCGGTGCGGCTATCCGCCGCCGTCGGCGCCGCTCCACAGGCCGCCGCCACCGTTGTTGTTCGCCCCGTTGCCGCCGTTGGCACCTTCGGTCGTGCCTTCCGTGGTGCCGGTGTTGGCACCTCCGTCGGCCCCTGCGTTCGCGCCGCCGTCGGCTCCGACGTTCGTACCCCCGTCCGCACCCGCGTTGGCGCCGCCGTCGGCTCCGGCGTTGGCGCCGCCGTTGGGGTTCTGGCAGCTCAGGTCCCAGGGCTCACAGGTCTTGCTCGGCGTGGGCGAGGGGGTGGTGGGCTTCGGGGACGGCTTCGGCGGCTCCGGCTTCTCGCTGGAGGGCGTCGGAGAGGGCGTCGGGCTGGGCGTCGGGCTCGGGCTCTCCGCGCCACCGCCCCAGACCGTCTCGCCGATGGGCTGCGGCTCCGGGAACGAAAGGACCTTCTTCCCCTTCATCGCCGCGGTCATGTAGTCGTGCCAGATGGACGCCGGGAACGAGTTTCCGTGGATCTTCTTCTCACCACCGGTGCCGAACATCTTCTCGAACTGGCGCTTGGTGTTGGTCTCGTCGTCGTCCAGCCGGAACATGCTGATCGCCGTCGAGAGCTGCGGGGTGTAACCGACGAACCAGGCGGACTTGTTGCCGTCCGTCGTACCCGTCTTGCCCGCCGCCGCCCGCCCGGGCAGCCGTGCGGGCCGGCCCGTTCCGTTCTCCACCACGTTCTTCAGCACGTCCGTGACGTTGTCCGCGATGAGCGGGGAGAAGGCGCGCTTGGGCTGCTTCTTGTGCTGGAAGACGACCTGGCCCTGCTTCTTCACCTCGGTGACCGAGTACGTGGGGTTCTGCTGGCCGCTCGTGGCGAAGGTGGCGTAGGCGCCCGCCATCCGGATGGCGCTGGGCGAGGACGTGCCGATGGAGAACGACGGAACGGTCGAGTCCGCCATCATGTCGTCGTCCCGCAGACCGGCGGCGACGGCGGCGTCCTTGACCTTGTCCGTCCCGACGTCCATACCGAGCTGCACGAAGGGGGAGTTGGCCGACTGCTCCATGGCGTGCCGCAGGTCGATCTCGCCGTGGTCGTAGTCACCGTCGTTCGTCTGGAGCCACTCGTTGTCGTCCTTGTCCTTCCAGACCTCGCCGTTGTAGTTCCTGATCCGCAGCTTGTTGTCGCCGTTGTAGATGCTTTCCGGCGAGACGACGGTGCGCTCGGACTTGCTCTGCTCCGGCCCGCCCTGCGGGTTACGTACGCCGTACTCCATCGCTGCGGCCAGGACGAAGGGCTTCCACGTCGAGCCGACCTGGGCACCGGTGGCATCGGCGTTGTTGGTGAAGTGCTTCGTGGCGTCCTGCCCGCCGTACGTGGCGAGGATGGCGCCCGTCCTGGTGTCCACCGAGGCCCCGCCGAACTCGACGTGGGTGTCCGTCTTGGGGCGCTCCTCGGGACGGATCTTGGCGTCGTAGACCTTCTTCACCGCCGCGCTGAGCTGCTTCACCTTCTTCTCGTCGAAGGTGGTGTGGATCTCGAAGCCGCCGAGCTCCATGTCCTTGGCGGTGATATTCCTGTCGTTGTTGGCGAGGAAGTACTTGCGCGCCAGCTCCACCAGGTAGCCGGTCTGTCCGCCGAGCTTCGCGTTCTTCTTCGGCGGCTTGGGCATCGGGAACTCGGTGATCTTTTCCCGTTCCGCCTTCTCCAGCGTGCCGTCCTTGACCTGCTCGTCCAGGATCCATTGCCAGCGTTCCTTGGCACGCCTGGTGTTGGCCTTGTCGGTCGCCTTCGGATCGATGTCGGTGGCGCCGGCCGGGTCGTAGTAGCTCGCGCCCTTGAGCAGCGTCGCCAGGAAGGCGCACTCGCTCACGGTCAGATCCTTGGCTTCCTTGTCGTAGTACGTACGGGCCGCGGCCTGGATACCGGAAGCCCCACGTCCGTAGTACGAGACGTTCAGGTAGCCGGCCATGACTTCCCGCTTGTCCTCGTTGCCGGCGACCTTGAGCGTGATGAAGAATTCCTTGAACTTCCGCGAGAGCGTCTGGTCCTGAGTGAGGTGGGAGTTCTTCACGTACTGCTGGGTGATGGTCGACCCGCCCTGGGTCTCACCGCCCGTGGCCATGTTGAACACGGCGCGGCCGATGCCCTTGGGGTCGATGCCCCGGTCCGTCCAGAAGGTCTTGTTCTCGGCCGCGACGACGGCGTTGCGCATCGCCACGGGGATCTGCTCGTAGCTGATCTCCTGGCGGTTGACCGCACCCCCGGTCGCCACCATCGGCTCACCGTTGGACCAGTAGTAGACGTTGTTCTGCGCCTTGGCCGCCTTCTGGATGTCCGGCGTCTCGACCATCGCGTACGAAATGCCCGCCACGCCCATCAGCATGCCGAGGAAGCCCACGCAGAGGCCCGAGACGAGCTTCCACGAGGGCAGCCAGCGACGGAATCCGTACCTGCCGTGACGCGGGTAGTCGATGACGCGCTTCTTGCCGGGGGGCCCCGCGGCGCCCCGGACGCGCGACTCGTCGCCCCCGCCCCGCCGCCGGCCTCCACCGCGCTGGGCCGCGCGACGGGCCTCGGCACGGCTGCCGTACTGGCGCTCCGCCTCAGGCGCCTCGGACAATGATTCGGAAGGTGATACGGGTGTTGCTCTGCGTGACGGGACTGCTCGGCGTCCCGTCGACTGCTGGGCGGCTCGTCTGGCCGCGGCCCGCCCGCCACCTTGCGGCTGAGGCGATTTGCGACGGTGCTCGCTCATGGAACGACTACTCCTCGGGCAGGCGAGAGCGCCTGGAAGCGGCAGTTGAGATCCGGTCCCCCCGAATTACGGACCAGCCCTGCGGAAGGCTCATCCGCAAAACATCCGGCAGTCCGCGATGACTGACGTACAACGGCGCCTCACGGTTCCCGGTGGTCTGCATGCCGCACAGACTACGCACCGTCAAAACCCTCCTAGGGCCGAAGTTCACCCCAAACAACGCAAGTCGGTTCCTACGAATTGACGATGTGATGCCGCTCACGAAGGTCACCCTTGTCGAACCCGGCGGGCCGATCTATCGTGCTGATGTATCGAGTCGATACATCAGCGCGGCATAAGTACGTCAGTGGGTCCGGCAGACCGTCCCCGCGGAATCAACGGCAGAAGGAGGAGACGCCCGTGAGCCGACGCTCCGGCATCCTCGAGTTCGCCGTCCTCGGGCTGCTCCGCGAGTCTCCGATGCACGGCTACGAGCTGCGCAAACGCCTCAACACCTCGCTGGGGATCTTCCGCGCGTTCAGCTACGGGACTCTCTATCCGTGCCTCAAGACGCTGGTGGCCAGCGGCTGGTTGATCGAGGAGCCCGCCGGTGACCCGGCGGACACCACGCCCGCCTCCTCCCTCACGGGACGCCGGGCCAAGATCGTCTACCGGCTGACGGCGGAAGGTAAGGAGCACTTCGAGGAGCTGCTCTCGCACACCGGTCCGGACACCTGGGAGGACGAGCACTTCGCCGCACGCTTCGCCTTCTTCGGGCAGACCGAACGCGAGGTGCGGATGCGGGTGCTCGAAGGCAGGCGCAGCAGGCTGGAGGAGCGTCTGGAGAAGATGCGCGCCTCCCTCGCCCGCACCCGTGAACGACTCGACGACTACACACTTGAGCTGCAGCGACACGGCATGGAGTCCGTGGAGCGCGAAGTGCGCTGGCTGAACGAGCTCATCGAGAGCGAGCGGTCGGGACGGGATCGGCGACGATCCTCGCCCGAGGGCTCCGCTCAGCAGGACACATCAGGAGAGACGGGCGGCCTGCCCCGGCACCGGGATGACACCCCGCCGGATCCGTCCGACGACACCGCCAAGTGAAGTCACCGCGTTCCGCGGGGACTTCATCGGAAACACCGATCACACAGGGAGCAACCGGAATGGGTTCGGTTCGCGTAGCCATCGTAGGCGTGGGCAACTGCGCCGCCTCGCTGGTGCAGGGCGTCGAGTACTACAAGGACGCAGATCCGGCCGGCAAGGTGCCCGGCCTGATGCACGTCCAGTTCGGCGATTACCACGTCAGCGACGTCGAGTTCGTCGCCGCCTTCGACGTCGACGCGAAGAAGGTCGGCCTCGACCTCGCGGACGCCATCGGCGCCAGCGAGAACAACACCATCAAGATCGCGGACGTGCCGAACACGGGCGTCACCGTCCAGCGGGGCCACACCCACGACGGTCTGGGCAAGTACTACCGCGAGACGATCGAGGAGTCCGCGGACACCCCGGTCGACGTCGTCCAGGTCCTCAAGGACAAGCAGGTCGACGTCCTCGTCTGCTACCTGCCCGTCGGGTCCGAGGTCGCCGCGAAGTTCTACGCGCAGTGCGCCATCGACGCCAAGGTCGCCTTCGTCAACGCTCTCCCGGTCTTCATCGCGGGCACCAAGGAGTGGGCCGACAAGTTCACCGAGGCCGGTGTCCCGATCGTCGGCGACGACATCAAGTCCCAGGTGGGCGCCACCATCACGCACCGCGTGATGGCGAAGCTCTTCGAGGACCGGGGCGTCGTCCTGGACCGCACGATGCAGCTGAACGTCGGCGGCAACATGGACTTCAAGAACATGCTCGAGCGTGAGCGCCTGGAGTCCAAGAAGATCTCGAAGACGCAGGCCGTCACCTCGCAGATCCGTGACCGCGAGCTCGGTGCGGACAACGTCCACATCGGCCCCTCGGACTACGTGGCCTGGCTGGACGACCGCAAGTGGGCGTACGTGCGCCTCGAAGGCCGCGCCTTCGGTGACGTCCCGCTGAACCTGGAGTACAAGCTCGAGGTGTGGGACTCCCCGAACTCGGCCGGTGTCATCATCGACGCCGTCCGTGCGGCGAAGATCGCCAAGGACCGCGGCATCGGCGGCCCGATCCTCTCGGCTTCGAGCTACTTCATGAAGAGCCCGCCGGTGCAGTACTTCGACGACGAGGCCCGCGAGAACGTCGAGAAGTTCATCAACGGCGATGCCGAGAGCTGAACCAGCCCTCACACGTTGACCGCATCACCGGAGCACTGAGCGGCGAAGCTCACCTCTTCCTGCCGCACGTCGGGGGTCCCCGGGCAATCCGCCCGGGGACCCCCGACGTGTGTGACGCTTGCTCCCATGTCTGTCGCGCGTGATCTGCGCACCCTGCTACGCCTGCGCAACTTCCGCCGCCTGCTCACCGTGCGGCTCCTCTCCCAGTCCGCCGACGGCGTCTATCAGGTCGCCCTCGCCGCATACGTCGTCTTCTCCCCGGAGAAGCAGACATCGGCGACCGCCATCGCCTCGGCCATGGCGGTGCTCCTCCTGCCGTACTCACTGATCGGCCCGTTCGCGGGTGTCCTGCTGGACCGCTGGCCCCGCCGCCAGGTCTTTCTGTACGGGAGCCTCCTGCGGGCCGCCCTGGCCTGCTGCACGGCCCTGCTGATCCTCGCCTCGGTACCGGACTGGCTCTTCTACGCCTCGGCCCTCTGTGTCACCGCCGTCAACCGCTTCGTGCTGGCGGGGCTCTCCGCCGCGCTGCCGCGGGTGGTCGACACCGAACGGCTCGTCATCGCCAACTCGCTCTCCCCGACGGCCGGCACGCTCGCGGCCACCGCGGGCGGCGGCCTCGCCTTCGTCGTACGGCTGATGGCCGACGAGTCCGATGCGGCGGTCGTCCTGCTCGGGGCCCTGCTCTATCTGCTCTCCGCGCTGGCGTCGCTGAGTCTGCCGCGAGCGCTGCTGGGACCCGATCCCGACGGAACGCCTCTGCGGCTGCGGGCCGCACTCGCCGTGACGGCCCACGGGCTCGTCGCCGGACTGCGCCACCTGCGGAACCGGACCCATGCGGCCCGGGCGCTGGCCGCGATGACGGTGCTGCGCTTCTGCTACGGAGCGCTCACCGTGATGGTGCTCATGCTCTGCCGCTACGCCTGGTCGAACGACGAGTCCGACGGGCTGGCGCTCCTCGGCCTGGCGGTCGGTGCCTCCGGTGCGGGCTTCTTCGTCGCCGCCGTGGTGACCCCCTGGGCCGTGGGGCGGCTCGGACGGTACGGCTGGATCGCGGGGTGCGCAGGATCCGCGGCCGTCCTGGTACCGGCTCTGGGGCTCCCCTTCACGCCGATGCCGATACTGGTCGCCGCCTTCGTGCTCGGTGTCGTGACCCAGGGGGCGAAGATCGCCACGGACACGGTCGTCCAGACCTCGGTGGACGACTCCTTCCGTGGCCGGGTCTTCTCGCTCTACGACGTGCTCTTCAACGTCGCCTTCGTGAGCGCGGCGGGGGTGGCGGCGCTGATGCTTCCACCGGACGGCAGGTCCGCCGCCGTGGTGGCCGGGGTGGGCGTGCTGTACGCGGGCGTCGCCGTGGCGATGTCGCGGTGGCGGTACACGAGCAGCGGGGAGTAGCCGGAACCGGTTGTGCGGAGGGGCGTTGTGGGGGGGGGGGGGGGGGGTGGGCGTAAAAAAAGAACAACCCCCCCAAAGGCAGCTGGTGGGGTGATGTATAGTCAAAAACAACGAACACACCCCCCCGTATCCGCACCCCC